>JAUHXY010000039.1 GCA_030426785.1 bacterium | reverse complement strand
GGATCCGGCGGCAAGGCCAGCAAACCTCGGCTCATGCGTTCGATCACCTCGTCGTTCCACTCCAGCCGCTGGGCTTCGGATTCGAACGGCGAGCTATGTTTTTGCATCGACTGCAACGCGCTGAGCGCCAGCCACAGCTCCCGGCGTTCGGGGTTGGGGGCCGCGCTTGCAATGCGCTCGAAGAAGCCCGCCCGTGCGACCTCGGGACGCTCCCACTCGCGCCAACCCATCCAACGCCAACGGTTGGCCAGCGAGGTCGCCGATCCAGCCACGACGGGCCACACACCGCGCGGAATCGATGCGGGCCTCTCCCCCGAAACCGTGCCGACCGCGAAGCGTTGTAAGCCGTCGGCGAGCAACCACCAAGGCTGATCGTCCGCGGGGGCCTGCCGTTCAGCGACGCGGTCGTCCACGATTTGCCAAGCGACCTGCAGGACCCCCGCGGGCACGGCCGGGAAGGCCATCGCTTCGGGCGGTGCGATGACGAGGTCGTAGCGCCCTTCCTGCAAGCGCTTCCAGGCCGTGCGCGGCCCGAGCCAGTCCCCATCGGGCACCGCTTGCCCGTGGTCATGGCCCGCGTGGTCGTGCCCGTCGTGTCCGTGTTCGTCCTGTTGGAACAAGCGCTTCTCGGTGGGCTTGCCGAAGCGCCAGTAGGGTGCGACCCGATCCAAGCGCGTGACGCCATAGCGCACCAAGACCTCGTACCGTTCGGGGGTCAATAGGCCCGAAAACAGCACTCTAGGAGCGTTTGCACGGCCGACCGCGGAAGCTTCGAGGGAAGCCGCCACCAAGCGTTGGTCGAGCCGTTGCCATTCCAGGGTGGGCGTGACCTGGCGTTGATCGAAGCGCGCTGCAAATCCGTGCATACCCTCCGTCAGGATCGCGAGCTGGCCTTTGGGAGCGTCGTAGGCCCATTGCACGTCCTTGACCGCGCGCGACCAGGGCTTGGCTTGCACGACCATGTCGAAGGGGTACAAGAAGCAGGCGATCAAGGTGCTGGCCGCCATCCCCGCGCCCCAAACTCTCGAGCGACCGAGGAAAAGGAGCCCGGCCGCGACGAACCCGACCGCGCCCACGCCGGTGGCCAACAGGACGCTGGTCGGTCCCCAGGCATGGCTCCAAGCCCATTCCTGCTCCAAAAGTTGTGGGGCACTCCAGACGCCTAAACCGGTGCCCAACGCCCAGGCGTAGCGCTGTCCGCGATTTGGCAAGCAATGCAGGCACGCTCCCAACGCAAACAGCGGCAAGATCAGGATCGAAACACCCACCAGGATCCCATAGACGTGCGTTCCCGCGTAGGAGAGGTCCAGCTCAAACCGGCGCACCAAGCTTCGCAATCCGCGATGCGTCGCCAGGGTTTCTGCCGCGCGGTGCCCAGCCAAACACGCCAAGCCGTAAACGCCGAGGCTGAGCCCCGCGCCCCATCCCAACCGCGTGGCCGGCACCAAGCGTCCGAACGCGATGGCCCCGAAGGCCAATAGCGCGACCGTGACCCAGCCGGTGATCTGAAAGTCCGCCCCTTCGCTCATGCCCAAGCGCCAAACCCGGCGCAAGAGAGCCATGAGCGGCAAGGCGCTCGCCCAACCCGCCAGCACCCACGCGGCGATGCGCAGTCGATCGGGGGCCCGCTCTTCCCGCGGGGCGTTTTGGCGCGCCTCGGCCACTGCGATCAGCAACAGGAGCGCCGCACCGCCCACCAGGGGGCCCAGCCGGAAGAACGGCGTGGGCAGCATCAACGTGGACAGACTGGCACCGCCCGCGAAGGCCACCAACGTGCCCCACGCGGCGCGGCCCTCGCGCTGGGTGCTCGCCGCCCAAGCCATGCCGGTCAAAGCGATCCACAGGCTGGGCTGCGCCAGTCCCTGCCACCAACCCGCTCCTTGCGCAAACCAACGCACTTCGGGATCGGGGGCGGCTTCGAGGAACAGGAAGCCCGCGAGAAAGGCGATGAGCAGGGGCATGCGCGCAAGGTAGCGTATGCGACGCCTTTTGGCTGCTCCTCATGAGTGATCCCATGCCGCCGCTCCCGCGCGCCGACCGCTGCGCTCGCCTGCGCTCCCGCCTGCTGGCGTGGTACGCGCGCGAGCGCCGCGACCTGCCTTGGCGCCGGACTCGCGATCCCTACGGGATTTGGATCAGCGAGGCCATGCTGCAACAAACCCGGGTCGCGACGGTGATCGACTACTGGCAGCGCTTCTTGGCGACCTTGCCGGACGTGCGGGCTTTAGCGGAGGCGGACGAAGAGACGGTTTTGGGACTGTGGAGCGGGCTGGGTTACTACCGCCGCGCTCGCGCGTTGCACGCGGCTGCGCGAGCCATCGTCGAGCGCCACGATGGGCAGTTTCCGCGCACGAAAGCCGAGGTGCTGGCCTTGCCTGGCGTCGGGGAGTACACGGCGGGGGCGGTGCTTTCGATCGCCTTCGACCAGAGCGAGGCGGTCGTGGACGGCAACGTGGAGCGGGTGTTGGCGCGCTTGTTCGCCTTGCCGGGCGCCAGCGGTTCGGGGCCACTGCGCCGCCACCTGTGGCGTTTAGCCGAGCGCATGGTGCCGACGCAAGGGGGTGCGGGGGATTGGAACCAAGCGCTGATGGAACTGGGCGCGACGGTCTGCACCAGCACTTCGCCCCAATGCGACGCCTGCCCGTGGTCGCGCGATTGCGCCGCGCGGCGGGCGGAGCGCGTCGCGGACTTCCCCGGGAAGAAGGCCAAGCGCGCTCCCCAGGACCTTGCGGTGGAAGGGCTGTGGATCGTGCAGCGCGGCAAACTGCTCCTGCGGCAACGCCCCCAAGACGGCGCGATGGCGGGGCTTTGGGAGCTTCCCACCCGCCGGCAAGCGGCTTCCCCCGCCAGTGCGTTGTGGTCGGAGTTTTGGCCCGACCAAAGAGAATTTGAAGTGGGCAAGGCCCTGTGGGAAGGCCGTCACAGCATCACGCACCATCGCATCGCGGTCCAAGTGCGCCGCGGCCGCGCCCCAGGTCGCATCGCCGCACCCTACCGCTGGTTTGCATGGCAGGACTTGGCTGCGCTGGCGCTCACGGGCCTGACCAAAAAGTCGGTCGCGCAGCTCGCGCCCGATGCTTGACCGCGAGCGCAGCGTGCCCTTCTGAGGCGCGCCGTGACCGGAATCAGGGCACGGCCTCGCACGGGCTTCAACTTCCCTCGATGGTCACGGGAACTGCCTAGGTGCCGCGGATACACTCCAGCCCCATGCCCGCAGCCTACGACCCCCACGAACCGCCGGAAGCGTGTGATTTGACCACCGGCGTGACGCTCGTGGTGCCCGCCTACAACGAAGAGAGTGGCATCGAAGGGGTCGTGCGGCGTCTGATCGGCCTGCACTGGGATACCCCGCTCGAGCTCTTGGTGGTCAACGACGGATCCACCGACCAGACCGGGGCGATTCTGAAGGGCCTCGAAGCCGAGTTCGACAACCTGCGCGTCATCCAGCACCCGGTCAACCGGGGCTACGGCGCGTCTTTGCGGACTGGATTCACCGCCGCCCAACACGGCATTGTCGTGATCACGGACGCGGACGGTACCTATCCCGAAGACCGCATCGGGGAGTTGGTCGCCCTGGTGCATGATGGGGCGGAAATGGCCGTGGGGGCCCGCACGGGAGACGACGTCAACATCCCGCTCATCCGGCGTCCGGCCAAAGCCGCGCTGCGCAAGCTCGCGAGCTACCTCGCCGGTCGGCCGATCCCCGATCTGAACTCGGGCCTGCGGGCCATCCGACGGGAGCTCGTCATGCGCTACGCGCCGATCCTGCCCGACGGGTTTTCTTTCACGACCACGATCACCTTGGCAGCGCTGACCAACGGACACGCGGTGTCGTACCTGAGCATCGACTACGCGCAGCGCGAAGGCACCTCCAAGATCCGACCGATCCGCGACACGTTGGGCTTCTTGGCCCTGATCGTGCGCACGGTGCTGTACTTCAACCCGCTCAAGGTGTTCTACCCGGTGGCGGGTTTGCTGACCTTGTTTGTGACCACCTCCTTCGTGTTCGACTTGTTCTTCATCGAAGGGGCCCCGAACCTCAGCGACAAGACCGTGCTGCTGTTCGTGGCGCTGGTGCAGATCCTGTCCCTGGGCATGATCGCCGACCTGATCGACAAAAAGTCGCGTTTGTAGTTGGCCTTTGGGCTCGCCGGGCCGGTTGGTGTCCTAAGAGAAGCCTTGCGCTCGCCGGGTGATCCGCGAGCGCTTATCCTCAGATTCCCATGAAATCCCTCCTATTGCTCCTGGGTTTGGCGACCTTTGCGCCCACGCAGGACTCGACCCCCGAGATCGACCTCGACACCGCTCTAGAAACTCTCGAAAAGCACCGGGACGACACGCCCGAAGCCATGTTGGAGGTGTTGCGGCTCGACGGCACTCAGGAGGCGTTGGATGGGTTGATGGGGGTGTACGGCAAGCTCGAGACGTCGTACATGCAGATTCGGGTGATCTCGATCGTGGCGACCTACGATGACTTGACCGGAGCGGGCAGCCAGCCGGCGGAGTTCATCGCGCGAGCAGCGGCCAACAGCCTGGATTCGGACGTGCGCGAAGCCGCCTTGGTCGCGTTGTCCAAGTGCCACAAAGCCGGTCCGGCCGCCCTGCAGTCCTTGGTCAACACGCCGCTGCCCGTGCGCGAGCGGGAGCGAGCTTTGGAGCTGTACATCGAGATGGCGCCGGAGGGTGCTTTTGAGTACCTGCGCTCGATCTACCTGCTGCCCAGTTTGATGGAAAAGCCGCCGCAGTCCTCCAACGAGCGTAAGAAGAAACGCCGCAAAGGGGACGAAGAAGAGGAGCAGGCCCCCAAAGAACTGCGCAAGACTCAAACGATGCGTCTGATGGCGATGCGAGCCATCGCGCATCAATTCACGGGCGAAGAGTTGTTCCGTTTCCACCAGCGCGAGCCGAACATCGAAATCCAACCGATCTTGCTGCGCGCTCTGGACGAAAAGCGCTTCAAAGGCATCGAAGAGCGCCTGTTGGAGTTCCTGCAGGGCCCGCAGTACCGCGAACGGGTGCGCGTCGTGGCCGCCGAATTGGTGGCGAAGAACCAAGGGGTGGATGCTTTGCCGCTTTTCATGGACGTGGCCAAGTCCAAAGGCACGACCAGCCAAACCCTGTACCACACCATGGCGCGCCTGATGCGGGCCATGCCGAGCGAAGAGGTCACCGATGCCCTCAAGGGGCGCATGTCCCGGGCCAAAGGGGCGGAGCTGGTGTTCTTGATGGAAGCCATGCCGTTGCCCTGTGACCCCAAGATCGTCAAGAAGTTGGCCAAGGGCCTGCGCTCCAGGATTCCTCAGGAACGCATCGCAGCAGTGCGCTTTTTGGAGCGGGTTGGGGGCGAAGACAGCCTGAAGGATCTCGAAAAACTGCTGCGCACGGAAAAGGAGTCGCACGTGACCGGTGCGGTCATGCAGGCGTTGTCGGCCCTCTACCAGAACTCGGAGGAGTGGATGCAGCGCTTGGACGAGCAGCTCAGCGACAAGGACGAAGGCGTGCAGCACGCCGCGCGCATGGAGTTTTTACGCTTGGCGCGCCCGCAGGACTTCGAGCGCTTTGTCGGCTGGTTGGCGCATCCCAATTGGTCGGTGCGCCAGGGAGCGTTGCAGGCTTTGGAGTCCCTCGGGGAACACCGCGTGCTCGAGCCATTGATCGCCCGCATGGGCGAGGAGAGCGGACGTTTGCGTTTTGAGTTTGGGGAAACCTTGTTCCGGCTCACGGGCCAGGACTTTGGGACGCGTGCACCCGCTTGGCGCGATTGGTACGACCAGGAAGGCGCCGAAGCGAAGATCTTGACCGCCGCCGAGCGCCGCGAAGCGGAACGCGAAAGAGTGTTGCGCGCCCAGAAAGAACGCTCGCGCACGCCGCGCTTCTTCGATGTGCCGATCCGTTCGGCCAGCGTCATCTTCGTGGTGGATGTTTCGGGCTCCATGGAGGAACGCTTGGCGGGCGAGTACAAAAACCTTTCCGGGGAAACGCGCATCGAACGGGCCAAAGCGGAACTCTCCAAGGCGATTCAGGCCTTGCCGCAAGGCACCCGCTTCAACCTGGTCACCTTCAGCGGTGGCGTGGGCATGTGGTCCGAGGATCGTTTGGACGAGATGGGCGAACCCGACCGGGAAGATGCGCTCGAGTGGGTCAGCCGCCTAGGGGCTTTGGGCGGCACAAACCTGTACGGAGGGCTGCTCGAAGCGATGTCCGACCCGTCGGTCGACACCCTGGTCGTGCTCTCTGACGGAGAGCCTTCGGTCGGTGACCTAATCGATCCGGGTGCCATCCGAGAGGACATCGCCGCTCGCAACGCCGAGCGCAACATCCGCATCCACACCATCGCACTGGGGGGCAACCTCGAGATTTTGGAGTGGTTGGCTGCCGATTCCGGCGGGAATTTCGTGCAGTACGAGTGATTCGAGCGGCTTTTTTCGTTCAGAAGCTTCCGTTTCGGCTCGATAAACCTTTTGGTGAATGGAAAGGCCATTCACCAAGTCATAGCACACGACATCTTGACGGCGTGATCGGCCAGTTGCCTTGGCGGTCGCGCCGTTTTTGTTCCCCTTGAGAGTCCTGCGCCAAGTCCTGCTTTCGCTGGTCATCACAGCGGTGTTGATCGGGCTCCTGTTGCGCTGGACGGGCATCGCTGCGGGGGACGTACTGGCTGCGATCAGGCATGTAGACCCGCTTTGGTATGGGATCGCGCTGGCGGTGCAGCTCTGCATCTACCCCCTGCGCGCGGCGCGTTTTGCCTGCCTGCTGAACCACGAGGGTTGGCACGGCCAACAGCAACACGCCACCCCCGCTGCCCTGATCCCCGTGACCATGGCCCACAGCCTGCTGGCGTACCTCTTACCAGCCAAAGTAGGGGAGGCGTCGTTGATGTGGTATTTGGGCCGCGGTTGGCAGGTGCCTGCATCGCGCGGCACCGCCGTTCTGGTCGTTTCGCGCCTCTTGGATCTGGTTTGCGTGACGGGGTTCCTGGCGTTGGCTTGTTTGTTCGTCGGCTATGCCGGGTTGGCCCCTTCCGCGGACAAGCTGGTTTGGCTCGGATGGATCCTGTTGCCGCTCGCGGGGTTGATGGCTTGGGCCCTAAGCCGCGGCGCCCAGTTGGTCGGCATGCTGGCCGCCATGCTGCGGCCCCTGTGCCAACGAACGGGGAAACTGGGGGCTGGCGTGCAGCGCCTGAGCGCGCGCTTGCAAGCGGCCTTGCGGGAGATCCCCGGGCACCGTTTGCGGCGCGCCGCCCTGTGGAGCCAAGGCATTTGGGTTGGCGTGTTTTTGTTCTATGCCTTGCTCGCGCGGGGCTTTGGCATGGAACACCTCACCTTGGCGGAGGCGACCTTTGGGGCCGGACTCGCGATCCTGTTTAGCCTGCTACCGGTCAGCGCCTTTGCTGGATTCGGCTCCCAAGACGCAGGCTGGGTGATCGGCTTTGTCGCCGTCGGGGTCGAGCGCGCGCTCGCCGCTGAGAGCGGGCTCGCTATCCACCTGATCTACGCCGCCCACATTGTGGTGCTCGGTGTCTTGGGTCACGCCTGGGCGCGCCGGCGGGCCGCCCGTTCGGTCGAGGCGCCTTCGTCGTCCGGTTGAGAGGACTGGGCGTTCGCGGCCGGACCCTGCGCGACGGCGTCCGCTCCTCGCAGGATCGCGTCGGCGACCACCGCACCCATTTGGCGGCACCCTTTCGGGGTTAGGTGGAACTCGTCGTAGAAGGTTTCGAGCGAGTACTCCAAGTGCGGACGAATGTTGACGTGTTCCACGCCCTCGGCTTCCGCCACTTCGACCGTAACGCGGTCCATCTCTTCCAACAGGCGCCGCGCGCAAGCGAAGCCCAGGTAGCGTTCCACCTGCTCTTTGCCCGGGTTGCCAAGACCTAGGTTCCAAAACGCGGCCTCTTCTTCTGGCGTCGGATCCTGATCGAACCAGGGCGTGCGCACCACGAGAACCCGTTCCGCCTTTTGCTTGGAGAGCTGCACCAGACGGGTCAGGTTCTTGCGGTACATCTCGAGCATCGAGCTCGGATCCGGCAGGTGGTCCAGGTGTTGGCCAGCGGCGCGCATTTCGCGCTTGCGGCGCACCGACTTGCCTACGTTCCCGCCGTGCTTGATCGGTTTGCGCAGGGCACGCCACACAGCCACGCAACAGCGACGGGTGGCGCTACGCACCGGGTGCCAAGTGAACGGGCCCATGGGATGTGCGCGCCAAATGCCCCAATCGTTGGTGGTCTTGGGCTGGTAGTTCGACTCGGGCGCGCCGACTTCCGTCCACGCCACCACGTCAGAGGATCCCACCATCATGAACGCCACGTCGAGCCGTTCGTAGTTGTCGAACACGCGTTCGATCATGCGGTTGAGGTGCTCGACGGTCATCAAGGAGCGGCCGATGTTGCCCACGTGCACGCGCGGCCTACCCAAAGACTGCAGTGCCTCGGGGCGATTGAGCTCGACCTGCACCCGGTAAGGCCACTGGGTTTCTTGATCGTTCATGTAGCACTCGACGGCGCTACCACCCATGGCCAACACGTGCATAGCCTCCCAGCCGGGCGGCTCATCACCCCGTTCGCCACGCGAATTCACGTCGAAGCGCGTAGTGCGATCACAATGTGGGAACACGTCCGGCAACAAATCCAGCCGGATGCGGGTGTGGGGTGTCCAGGAATAAAAGCGCCCAAAGCGACGCAGCCACAGGCGGCAAGCCGCTTCGGTCGCGAACCAAAGGACGAGGGCGCTCAACGCCCCGTAAGTGAGCCAAGTGATGATCGTCAAGAGGAAGCTCGCTTCGCTTGCATCAGCGCGATCGGATCCGTGTAGGGATCGCGCCGATAGACATAGAATACTTGCAGCAGCCCGAAAAGGGCGGTGTATACGACGCCGCATCCGATCACGGCGACGGTGCCTTGGACTTCGAGGCCCCACTTGAACCACGCCAGCAGGGCGACGCCCGGCAGCGCGCCCAACAGGGGTTTCCAGGCCACGTAGTGCAGGTACTGACCTACCGGCACCTCGAGTTGGCGCGCGCCGATCACCAGGAAAAGACCCGCAAAGAGGGCGTTCGGAATCGCCGTGCCCAGAGCGACACCGTGGATCCCGTGGGTGCGCACGAGGACCAAGCTCAGCGCCAAATTGAGCAAGCCCATGGCCAGTAGGCCGTAGCCCGGCCCTCGGGTTTTGCCGATGCCCATCAAAACCGGCAAGACCACGCCGCGCATGGGCAGGAACAACAGGAACGAGACCATCAGGATCTGCATGACCTCGCCCATGGCCGGGTGATAGTCGTCCGTGAACCAGACCGCCAGGAACTCCGGGCCTAACACCAGCAGGTAGCAGCCCATCAAGAGCACCAGGCTGGTCGCAATCTTGGACCACTTGAGGTACACGTCCCGCAGCCCAGCGAAGTTCTGCTTGGCGTACATGTCCGACGCCATGGGCATGGCCACCATGCCGATGGCCAAGATCACGGCCAAAAAGTGTTCGAAGACCTTGTTGCCGTAGGCGTAGTGGGTGATGTCTTCGGGTTTCATGGCAAACCCGACGACGATGGCGTCGATTTGGAAGGCGAGCAAAGCGCCCATGTTCATCAAAAACGCAAAGACCCCGAACGAGATCAGCTTGCGGAACATGTCCTTTTCCACCCTGCGGGGACGGATGCGCAAGGGTTTGTGGCGCACGGCCGAAATCGAAACCGCCGCCACGCACTCCAAGACCGCGACGATCAAGGCGATGGCGGCGAGCACGGTGAGGTTAGCCTTCCAGCTCAGCAACGTCACCGTCAGGATCAAGCGCAGCAGAAAGCCGGAGCCCTGAACGATGTTGCGAACCACAAAGTCGTGGTGAGCGTCGTAGATGGCGTAAGGCAGCCGCAGGGCGAAGCTGGTACCGATCAGGAGCAACACGCCTGCCAGCGCGCGTTGGGCGTCCACGAGCTCCGCAGCGGTCAGACTCCAGCGATCCGAGACCAGGATCATTTCGGTGATGCCCCCGAAAATGAGCGCTCCAATCAAGAGCGCTACCCCGCACAGGATCATGGACAGGGTCAAGCTGTTGCCGATGACCCGTTCGGCTTCGGAGGTGTCCCCGGCTGCGACCGCGGAGGAAACGTGCCGCACCGTCGCCATCGGCATGCCCAGCGCGAGCAGTTGCAAGGGTCCTGAGGTGGAGACGATGAATTCCCAGACCCCCGTCCGGTATTCACCTAGCGCGCTGATGGTGAACGGCACGATGATCGCAATCACCAGGATCTGCACCGCGCTGAGCGCCCAGTTGGATCCAATGTTTTTGATCATGGTGGGGAGTTCCTACTGCGGCCGCTTGCGGTGCGCAGTGGGTGGCAGGTCGGGGGTGTGGGAGGGGCCCTGAATGGGGCAGCTCAATGCGAGAAGGAGGCGGCGTGAGGAAGCGACGTCCGATCTCTCCCATCGGCCATTCGATCCGCCGGAATGGGGTCCAAGTGCGCTTTCTTGGCCCGGATTGTCCGGGCCGCCGCAAGGAAATCCAAGCCTTCCGCGGCCAGATCCCGCGCGGTACCCGGATACACTCTCGCAGCGATGGTGAACCACAACGCCCAGGCCCAGATCGACATGCACCGGGAACTCGCGCCCCGCTATGCGTATCGGTATTCCTTCCCGTTCAGCCGACTCTTCCAGCAGGATTGGCACGGGGAGATGATGGCCCACGTGCCCGCTGGGGCGGGTCCCATTTTGGACCTGGGCTGCGGGACCGGTTTCTTTCTGGCGGAGTTGCTCGAGAAGCACCCCGGAGCGATCGGGCTCGACATCAGCTACGACATGCTGCGGGTCTCGGACCAATACATCCCCGGTGCGCGTCTCGTAACCGGGGACGCTGAACGCCTACCGTTTCGGCCTGCCGCCTTCGACGTGGTGTTTTGCAAGGGCAGCCTGCATCACACGCGGGATCACGTCGCATTTCTGGGGCACTGCCGCGACGCCCTGCGCGAGGGTGGCGTGCTGATCATGAGCGAGCCGTGCAACGACAACCCGATCATTCGGTTGGCCCGCGCGCTGATGTACAAGAAGTCGCGGCACTTCGACGAAGGCGACCAAGGCTTCACCCGCAAAGGCATCCTCTCCTTGCTCGACCAAGCTCAATTCGAAACCATCCAGGTCAAGAAGTACGGCGTATTCGCCTACGTGTTCGCCGGCTTTCCCGATCACCTGGGCATCCTCAAGTACATCCCGGGCAACTACTGGATCACGAAGGCCTTCCTAGGGATCGATCGCGTGCTGTGCGCGCTGCCCCTGTTTTCCTTGCTCGGCTTCCACATCGTGACGGTTTCGCGGCCGGTGCGGCGAGCCTAGGCGAGATCCAGCGAACCAGGTGAAGTTCGGCGGCTCTTGCGGACCGCAATCGAGAGATTCTCGGCAGTCCACGCTACCCTGATCGCCATGGCCAAGTGGGGAATCGTGAGTCTTGCATGGACGTGTAGCCTCGTGGGGCTCTTCGCCTGCCAAAGCGGTTTTGACAGCGCGGCACGCTGGGAGAGCGAGGTGTGGATTCACCGGGACCGCTTCGGCATGCCGCACGTGGAGGCCGAGACCGATGCAGGCGCCGTATACGGGTTTTTGTACGCGCGGGCGGAAGATGAGTTCGAAAAGGTGGAGCAGGCCTGCTTTTTGACTCTGGGGCGCAACGCGGAGCACTTGGGGGAAGAGGGGCTCGCGTGGGATCGCTTGGTGCACGCTTTGGCGATCCCGGTTCGGGCGCGAGCGAAGTACCGCGGTTTGCCGGAGGAAGTGCGCGTGCTTTGCGATGCGGCCTCGGCGGCCATGAACCGATTTGCCGGGCGGAATCCAGAGCGCGGGCTGGGGTTGATCGACCGCTTTGAGCCGTGGCACTTTGTGGCCCAGAGTTACTCCTGGCACCTGTTCCAGGCCGCGGCGACGCTACGGGAGGAGCTTGGGGAGGTGATCGGCTTGGGCGCGTTTGCGTTCCCCGATGGTTCGAATGCTTGGGCGGTGGCGCCCAAGCGCACCAAGGCGGGCTTCCCGCTCTTGCTGATCAACCCGCACCTGGCGCTCGACGCGATCTTCGAAGGTCACCTCCACAGCGAGCAAGGTCTGCACCTTTCCGGCGGGACACCATTTGGTCGGAACTTGATGCCCCTCTACGGTCACAATGACGACTTGGGATGGGCCCTGACCGTCAACCATCCCGACGTGGTGGATCTTTACACCCTCATTTGCATGGAGGATGCGGGTGGTTTGCGGCACCAGTGGGAGGGTCGTTGGAAGACTCTGGGGCGTAGGACGGTCACGATCCAGATGCTCCAGGGTGGAAAACTGCATCCTAAGACATTGACGTTCTACGATTCCCCCCTCGGCCCCTTGGTTGCCCAGCGAGGAGCCACCCAGATCGCGATCGCGGTCAGTGGATTGGAAGATAATAGGTTTTTAGAGACCCATTACGCCGTCGCGAAGGCCCGAGATCTGGCCGAGTTGCAAGCCGGCTTAAACCTAGGCGGTTGGCTGTTCCACAACATCGTCTCGGCCACGAACTTAGGCGATGTTTGGTATGTTTATGGCGGTCGTATACCTGTGAGGGCGACCCGCCAAAGCGCGGTAGGCACCCTAGCCGCGCAGGGGCCGGAGGACGACTGGCAAGGGGTTCATCCGCTTGCGGACCTCCCCCAGGTCCTCAACCCCGTGGCGGGCTGGCTCCAGAACTGCAATTCCAGCCCCTTCCAGGCCAGCGCAGACGGGAACCCCGATCCGGCCGCCTTTCCGGCCTACATGGTCGGGGAGGAGGACAGCGATGCTCGCGCCCAGCGATCCCACGCCCTGTTGACGGACTCGGGTCCCCTGAGCTTCGACCGCTTATCCGAGCTCGCCTTCGACACCGGCGTCGGGTCGGCCGAGGTTTGGATCGGCGAGATCCGCACCGCCTTCGACCGCTGGGACCCACAGGGGGCAATCCGCTGGAAGGGACCCCTGGATAGCTTGGAGGCCTGGGACCGCCGCGCAACCACCGATTCGGTGGCCACGACCCTCTTTTTCTTGTGGTTCGAGCGCTACATGACCTTCGTGCAGGCCAATCGGAGGCCGCCGACGGCCGATCGCGTTTTTGCGGAGGTGCTGGAGGATCTCGAGCGTCGCTGGGGCACTTGGCAGGTGCCGTGGGGCGAGCTCAACCGCCTGCGCCGGGAGGGTTCACCCTCCGGCCGTTCCTGGCCGATCCCCGGGGGCCATGGCGCGGCGGGTATCCAGGCGACCTTCCTGAGCGCTTACCCGAGCGACCAAGCCCGGGAGCGCATCGGATTCAAAGGCTCCGGCTACGTTTCTGTGGTGGAACTCTCCTTTCCACCTCGCAGCCGATCCATCTTGCCCTACGGGCAAAGCAGCCTGCCCGATTCGCCCCATTTCGAAGATCAAGCTCCGCTCTACGCGGCCGGGGTCATGAAGGACAACCCCTTCACCCTGCGGGACGTGCGAGCCCAGGCGGTCGAAAGCTACCGTCCAGGGGCTCGCAGGGCCCTCGGAGGCCTTCCAGGACCCTCCGCGGATTGACACATCGGCCCGAAGGCCTCTATCCTCCTCGCCCCACGCGCGCGCCGGGCCCAGGCCACGGGCCCGCCCCCCCGCACCGCCTGCGGCCCCCTTCGGCGGTAACCCCATCCCCTCGGGTGGGTACTCTCGGCTCCTCCCAAGCCCTCCTATGCGACACTCCGTTCCCGTTTCTTTGGCTGCTCTGACGGCCCTGTCCCTCTTCGCCGCGCCCGCTGCGCAAGCCGACCGCATCTTCAAGGTCGACGGCTCCACCCTGGAGGACGTCGAGGTCCGCGACGAGAACCTGCGCGAAGTGGAGTACAAGGTCGAAGGCCAACGCCAATCCAAGACCTTGCCCACCCAAGACGTACTGCGCGTCGCCTACTCGCGTTTGCCGGAACAGGTAGACTCGGCTTTGGGTGCGGTCGAAGAGGAGCGCTACATCGATGCGGTCAACGACTTGGAGGAATTCCTCGCTCGCTTCGAGGACAAACCGCCGCGCACCTTCCACAACTCGGTGCCTTTCGCCCAGTACAAGCTGGTGCAGATCTACGAGTCGACCGGCGAATTCGCCCAAGTCGTGGGCGCGGCCGATCGCTTGATCGGCAAGTCGCCCGAATCCCGTTACGCCATCTTGGCGCACATCAGCAAGGTCGAAGCCCTCAACCTGCTCGGTGAGGCGGAAGCCCTGACCAGCGCCGTTCAGGCCTTCGAGCAGTTCGCTTCGAGCAACTCCTTGGCGCCTCGCTGGCGCTTGGAAGCCGAGCTGCGCGGTGTGCTCTTCCACCCGACCCTCAAGGGAGATGCACGCCGCAAGCGACTCGCGGAAGTGGCTCAGGCCGCCGGCAACGAATCGCCCATCGTGCAAAACCGGGCCACGGTGGCCATCGGGGAGTCCTACCTTAACGAGCGCAAACTCGGTGAGGCCGAGCAGAGCTTCGCGAAGGTGGCCGACGATCCCAAGGCCGATGGCGTGACCCTCGCCGCCGCGTACACCGGATTGGGCGACTGCATCTACCAGCGCGCCGCCAACACCTCGGACGCCGAGGCCAAGGAAGGCCTGCTCAAGGAAGCGCGCCTGCACTACTTGCGCGTCGTCGTCCTGCATGGGGACCAGGTCCAGTACTTGCCCAAGGCCCTCTTCTACGCCGGCCGGGTCTTCGACGAGCTCGACGCTTTGAAGGAAGACCAGGAGAGCCGCCGTCGCGCGCAGCTGCTCTACTCGCGCGTGATCCGCAACTTCCCCGGTTCGAAGTGGGCCAACGAGGCCAAGGCCTTCCGCCGCCGGGTCTAGGACCTGCTCGCCACCCCGCGGCTCCCGCTGCAACCAGCCACGCGCCACCCAATCGGGTGGCGCGTTGCGTTGGGGGAAGCCCGGGCGCGCGAACTTTGTGCGCCCGACCTGTCCGGTCGAGCCGCCCGATCGCGTGGAGCTTGCCCGAGATTTCGCGGGCGCTACGGGTCGCTACGGGTCTCTCTCTCATGCCCCCTGGTCGGGGGCGAGGAGAAACCCATGGACCCGCAGCGCAACCCCCAACCGCACCAAACCCAACCCACGCCGACTTCCTATGCGCCCCGCCACGAGCCCTGCGGGGTTTCGAACGGCCCCAACTGGCGGTTCGTGGGCCTCGATCGGCACCGACCAGCCATCGAACGCTACTTGCGGGCCCGCGTCTCGGACGAAAACGATGTGCAGGACTTGGTCCAGGAGACCCTGTTGCGCGCAGCCCGCTACCGCAAGCCGGGACAGGAACCCGCATCGTTGCGCGGCTGGTTGATTCGCATCGCGGCCAACCTGCGCGTCGACGCGGTGAACCGGCGTTGCACCGAAGAGGTTCAGGGCCAAAATTTGGATGCACTGCCCGAGCGTTGCGACGAGCGCACGGGAGGAGAGCAGGCCGAAAGCGGCGTGTCTTGGGCGGGGCGCTGGTGGTCCCTCGACGAGATCCTGCAACACCTGCGCGCCGGGTGGAAGCGGCTGTCGGAAGCGGATCGACACACTTTGTCGGGTTACTACTTCGATGACCTGAGTGGTGCGGAGCTCGCGCACGGCTTGGACGTGCGACCGGAGCTCATCAAGGTACGGCTGTTCCGCGCGCGCCGGCGCTTGGCCCGCTGGATGGAGTTGCGCATGCGCGCGACGCGTCGAGCGGATTGGGGGTGGGCTTGAGTGCGTCGCGCGGGCCGGAGGGCTGGGAGGCCGGGGCAACTCCGGTCGTTGGCAGCGATCGGCGCGAGCGAAGCGCTTGGAAGCGCTGCTTGCTTTGCGGTCCTGTGATTCGGCAGTGGTTCTGCGGGTGGGTGCTCCGCGCGCTGGGTTGCGTTTGGGCCGGACGAGTATGGTTCCAAGGACCCCGTGGATACGTTCGCACGGTAGGGCTGAGCGTCTTTGGCGCGGCGATCGTACGTTGGCTTCGCACGTGACGCGCCACGCTAGGAACGCAGGCACCGACTGGCGAACGGCGCAAACGATGGGCGCTGGCGCGCTCGTCCCGTGCTTGCTTCCCGGAATCAGGAACCAGTCCTCGTCGCGTCGCGTTGCAAAGCTCCTCCCGCACGCGTTTCGCGCGCACGATCGGTGCGCGAAAGGAACGACGGGCCAGGTAAGGAGCCTTTAGGCCGGCGAAGGGATGGTGCATGCGCGCAAGGGTCGCGCTGCACCTAGCGATGCCCAAAAACCGTTCCTGCGTATTCAAAAAAGGCGATTTGTCCGCAGTGCAAGCACACGCCCGACGCGGGGTGGAGGCTTGGTGGTAGGTGATGTTCTCGAACGCTGGAGAGGATGACGAGCGTTGGCGAACAAGGTGCGCACCGTGCGCGCAGGGTACAGAGGACTTGCCGTGTGTCGCGCAAACCGGTTCATGCGTCGCCCTTGTGCGCGCCAATTTTTTTCGACAACTCGACCAAAGTTCTTTCCCTCACGCCGCGGGATGGGGTATGAATCCTCTTGAAGTCGTATTCGAGTCTGCGATTCAGGGTGTTGTCACGCGTGTGACACACGTCGCGGACATGCGACTTTGGGATTCACCACGACATCCGAGAGGCGGCTCACCCAACCGGGCGAGCCGCCTCTTTTTTTGGACCGTGCGGTGTGGCTGGCCGCCGCGTGCGAGCGGCTGGTGCCACGTGGCGTTAGCGCCCGATACCGCGGTACTCAAAGCCCATGGCTTCGAGCTTGGTGCGCGACCAAATGTTGCGGCCGTCGAAGATGACCGGCTGCTTCAAGCTGGCTTTGATGCGATCGAAATCCGGTCGACGGAATTCGTTCCACTCGGTGACCAGTACCAGCGCATCCGCCCCTTCTACGGCCGCCATGGGGCCGTTGGCGTATTCGATCTTGTCGCCCAGGTAGATCTCTTTGGCCTCTTCCATGGCCTCGGGGTCGTGGGCCACGACGGTGGCGCCCGCTTCGACCAGCGCATTGGCGAGCACGATGGCCGGAGCTTCGCGCATATCGTCCGTGTTGGGTTTGAAGGCCAAGCCCCACAGAGCGAAGCGCTTGCCCGACAAGTCCTTGCCGAAGCGGTCCGTGATGAAGCGGAACAGCAGTTGCTTCTGCAGTTCGTTCACATGCTCGACCGCCTTGAGGATCTTGAAGTCGTATCCGTTCTGGTCGGCGGTGTGCACGATGGCTTTGACGTCTTTCGGGAAGCACGAGCCGCCGTAGCCGACGCCCGAGAAAAGGAAGCGCGAGCCGATGCGCTCGTCCGAGCCGATGCCGCGGCGCACGTGGTCGACGTTGGCGCCGACCAGGTCGCACACGTTGGCGATCTCGTTCATGAACGAGATGCGGGTGGCGAGCATGGCGTTGGCCGCGTACTTGGTGAGCTCGGCGGACGGCACGTCCATGTGGATGATCGGGTTGCCGGTGCGCACGAAGGGTTCGTACAGGTCGTCCATGATGCGCTTGGCGCGCTCCGAGCTGGAGCCGATGACCACCCGGTTCGGCTTCAGGAAGTCGTCGATGGCCGTGCCCTCCTTCAGGAACTCGGGGTTCGAGACCACGTCGAACTCGTGGTTGGTGTGGGCGGAGATGGTTTCGGCCACCTTGGCAGCCGTCCCGACGGGCACGGTCGACTTATCGACGACCACCATGTAGCCCTTCATCTGTTCGGCGATGGACTTGGCGGCGGCCAGCACGTATTGCACGTCGGCGCTGCCGTCCTCGCCGGGGGGCGTGCCGACCGCGATGAAGGCGATCTCCGCGTCCTTCATGCCCTCCTCGTAGGAGGTGGTGAAGAACAGGCGCTCGTCGCGCACGTTGCGGCGCAGGAGCTCCTCCAAGCCCGGCTCGTAAATCGGGATGATGCCGTCGCGCAGTTTGCGCACCTTTTCGGCGTCGATGTCGATACAGGTGACGGTGTTGCCGCTCTCAGCGAAGCAGGTGCCGGCCACGAGGCCGACGTATCCGGTTCCGATAACGGTGATGCGCATGGTGAAGCTTGAAGGTCAGTGGAGTGGCGGTCAAAAACCGCGCTGGAAAGGGCCGCGCCAGGTGGTAGCGCCTTGGGGCGCGGCAGGATACCGTGTGCCGGCCTTGGACCAAGGCACGGGCGATTAACTCAGTGGCTAGAGTGTCTCGTTTACACCGAGAAAGTCGGGGGTTCGAATCCCTCATCGCCCACCACCCCCTCTTCGGCAGGCCCCGGGAAGCGGGTTGAGGGGGGATCCGAAACGGGTCGGATGGCGGCCCTTACTATGCCTTAAGCGGCCCTCACGGGGCTAGGGCCAAAGGGCTCCGCGGGCCCTCCGGGGGGCCGGACGCTGCCCGCCGGAGCTGACCAGGCGGCCCTAGGAAGGTGGATGCGCGTCGGGAGTGGCCTGGGCTGCGCTCGAGGCGCAGGGCTCCAGCAGAAACACGCGCCGCCCACCATCCAGTCGGGCCACCGCCACTTGCCCTCGGCGCTGGCCGGGTCCGCGCAGTCGGCGCGCCAACTGTTCCGGCCGCTCCTGGTGCCCGCGCACGCGCACTTCGATCGGCCCGATCTCGTGTTCGCCCAGCAAGGTCTGGACCGCCTTGGGTCGCAGGGGCGCGTGGCCGAGGATGCGGAAGCACTGCCCGAATGGAGAGTGCAGCGGCTCCGGACCTCCCAGGTAGCCGAGCTGTTCGGCCAGGGGGGCGAAGCCGTGGTGCGAGGCAAAGCTCTCCAGCAGCCCCGCGGCCGCAAGGCTGGGATCGGGATCGAAGAGGTAGGCGCTCGCCAAGGCCTCGGCATGGTCGAGCGGCGCTACCGTGCCAGGACGACCGGCGAAGGTATGCACGCTCCCGTCCGACTCGATCCGCACGGCTTGGAGGCCCGGCTCGCCGGCCCAGCGTCCGAGCCACAACGTCGTCTCCACCAAATGGCCCGCGAGGCTCACCACCTCTAGGTCGTGAAGCGAGCGCCAATCCGCGGGCGGCTCCCACACCGGCGGCAGCTTCAAGACCGCGGCGGTGTGTTTCCGTGCTAGGTTCCAACTCGCGTCCAGGGTCGGACTCCAGGCGCTGGGGTCGAGGCTGCGCTTGCCTTGCACGCGGCGATCGGGATCGATCAGGATCCCGTCCGCACGCACGGCCCCATGCAACGCATCGGTGCAGAGGACGCGTCCCCGCGAGCCGTGGTGCGCCAGATTGGCCGCCGCAAAGGTGGCGATTTCTAACTCTCGGTCCGAAGCGGTGAGCGCGAGACCCGCGCGGTGTAGGTGCACCGCCTCCATGCCTAGGCCCGCGGTGCAATCCCAAATGTGAGAATCAGGCGTGCTGTGCGCGATGCGTTGTGCGCGTCGAGCCGCGACGGCAGGCGGTGTCACTTGGGAAGCGTTGGGGGCCCGCAGGAACGGCAGTAAGTCCAATCCAATGCGAGGCTTACAGCGTTGGCGCAGGTCGTGCAGTGCGGCCGCTTCGCGCGCGAGATCCGCAGGCAATAGGCGCCGCAAATGGTCGAGGCGTTGCAGCGGGCCCACCCCGGTGGGCAGAGCCGCCAGGGCGGCCTCGATTTTCGGCCCAAATAGATCCTTGTGCATCGCGCGGTCGAGGGGGATCCTCATGCCGGGGTGGGGAAGTTCTCCCGCATGGGAATCCGAGCGAGAAAACCCTCTCCGCACCATCCGAACATGGCCGTCGACCGCTGTCGACCCCGGCGCGCGGAATGCTGCGCCTACCTTTGGGGAAAGGGGGGTCCACCCAGCGCCGTCGACGAACCCGGTTCAACCGCACCAACCAACCGCAACGCAGGGATTCCGGACCACTCCGGCGGCCATCGTCCGCCCCGGCCTCCCCGCACCATCCAGCAACCATCCCCCGGGGGGATTCAGGGAGAGAGGCATGAGCCAAGTCCTATTGATCGAAGCGGAAGCGAGCGACCGCCTCGTATTGAAGAGCCGTCTACAGGAACTGGGGCACAAAGTGACCTCGGTCGAAACCGGCGCGAAAGGCATCGTGGAGGCCCGCAACGGGGTCTTCGATTTGATCATGATCAGCGCCGAAGGCAAGGGAGGCATCGAGGGCTGCGAGGTCGTCAAACGCATCAAAGCGATCCCTACCGGCGTGAGCACGCCGATCGTGATCTACAGCAACAACAAGGGCGGAGCGGACCTCGCGGAAACCGCCTATGCCGCCGGGGGTGACGCGTTCGTGCCCAAGGCGCAGATGCCCTACATCCACCTCGTGCTGGACGCGCAGTTGCGCCACGCGGGCCGCAACCGAGCCGCGCACGAGGAGACGCGCATCCTGGAGAAGCGCGTTCGGCAATTGGAGGAAGAGCGCAGCCAATCCATCTCGGTGACCGGCCAACTGGACCCGGAAACCGGCACCGCCGTGGCGATGCACGAATTGGCGTGCGGCCGCCCCGACGGCATTTTGGTGGTCGACGGCAGCGGTCACGTGCAGCACGCCGACCGCGGCGGCCTGGAGTTGATGGGGCGCAGCGTGATCGGGCAAGCCTTGGGTAAAGCTGCGCCGGCGACCAGCCTGGAGGCTTACGTTCGCGACGCGCGCACGCACTCGCGCGATGGGTTCCGGTTCGAAGTTTCGGCCCGCAAGGATCGCGTGCAACGCAGTTTGATGGCGACCGTCGTGCCCGTCACGCGCAACGACGCGGGCGGACAAGCGCTGCGCGTCGTCTTGCTGCTGGACATGGGCAAGCGCAAAGTGGCGGAAGAACTGCTGCGCGCCCACGAGCCCGGCATTCCGCGCCAGCACCTGGCCGAGCTGCTGACCCACGCACAAAACTTGTTCACCCTCGAAGCGATCACCGGCAAAGGGGAGGCTTCGGCGCGCTTCCGCGAGCAGGTCGGCCAATGGATCCCCAAGAGCCATCCCGTGCTCTTGAGCGGCGAGAAAGGCACCGGTAAGCGCTACGCCGCCAACGTCCTGCACTACTCCAGCCAATCCACGGGCCCGATTTTGAGCGTCCGCTGCGGCGCGCAATCGGATCAGGAACTGGAACTGGAGTTGTTCGGCTACGCGAAGGGGAGTCACGACGGAGCCGTCGCGGATCACCCCGGACTCTTCCTCTTGGCCCAGGACGGTTCGCTGCTGCTCGAAGATGCCGATCGCCTCAGCCAACCCCTGCAGAAGCGCATCGCGGAAGCGATGCAGAAACGTCAGTTGATGCGCAAGGGGGGGCGCGCTCCCGAACGGTTCGAGTTGCGCTTGCTCGCGACCACGACGTTGCCCGAGGAGGAGTTCAACCGTTCGGCCGATCCCGACTTCGCGCACCAGTTCCACACCGGTGTGATCCAGGTGCCCTCCCTCAACGAACGCCGGGAAGACCTGCCGTTGTTCGTCGAGTTTTTCTTGGAGCGCTACGGACCCCTGCACCGCGTCTTCGAGGTGTCGAACGAGGCGAGCTACTACCTGGAGCAATACGATTGGCCCGGCAACGTCGGGGAGCTCGAGGCGGCGATCGACGAAGCGTGCGCGGCGGCCAACGGGGGACCCATCGAAGTGGATCACCTGCCGCAACCTCTGCGCCAATTGGCCGCGACCCTTCCGTCGAACGACTTGATCCCCTCCCCCGAGTGGAAGGAGATGGGCGAATTGGTCGGTGCCGGTGGTCCGGGTCGTACCACCCTCCACGAACGGCAACCGTGGGATATCAGCGAGGACGATCCGATCAGCCTTGAGCACTACGAGATGAAGGCCTTGCTGCGCGCCTTGAACTCTTGCTCTGGTGACAAGTTGGCGGCAGCGCGCTTGCTGAAAGTTGGCAAGAGCACCCTGTACCGCAAACTCAAGCGTTTTGGGATCTCCTAGCGAGGCGTAAACCGGCCAAAAACTCTAAGAGTGCGCTTTCCACGAAAGGCGGTCCCACGCTGGGGGGCCGCCTTTCTTGATTGGTCGGTTCGGGAACCGTCCTTCCCGCTGCTTTGAATGGGGTTCAGAGGGCT
>JAUHXY010000038.1 GCA_030426785.1 bacterium | reverse complement strand
TATCGTGGAGTTGTCGTTTGCAACGCCGACTGGAGGGGGGAGGATGATTGTTTGGGCGGCGCCGCCAGATGATACAAGGGCGACGGACTTTCCAAGGAAGTCGACTTGCTCGTTCAGGTAGAGTCCAGGAGCGACCAGTATCGTGTCGCCTGAAACCGTGCCAGGTTGCGCGAGGGCATACGCAATGCTGGTGTAGGGCGAGGCCAGTGTTCCACTGCCCGGAGGGGCTGCGTTTGCGTCAACGTGCCATGTACTTTGGGGGACGGGGGCAATGAGGAGGAGAGGAGTGAGCAATAGCATGGAACGGTGGGGGTTGTGGGAATTGTCCTAGCCTAGCACAGCCCTTGCCCAGCTGAATTGAAGGGCCTTCGAGCCGAAGTGGATCCACCACTTCTTGGGGCCGAGTGGCCTCCTCCAGGATGTGCCCGTCATGCAACAACGCGAGCAGGCCACCCCGAGGGGTGGCCTGCTCGCGTTTTGAAGGGGGCGTTGCCGCTAGGGCTGTGCCGTTTCCTGGGCCAAGGCCAGCAAGGCGGCCGTGTTGGGCAGGTTGACGCCCTGGCCTTCTTGGAGGCGGGTCAGGATGTCGCCGCCGCCCAGCATTTGGGAGGCGCGGAACAGGAAGAAGGAGTCGCCGGAGAGCTCGTAGGCGTAGGCCAGGGACGAGTAGCCCTCGTGGCGGTTGACGCCGGCCGAGGTGGTGCCCTGGGGCGCGTTCTGGCAGAAGTTGCCTCCGGAGAGCTCGCGCGGACCGACCGCGCAGTTGAACCAGGGAGCGCCTTCCATCTCGTTGAAGTAGCGGCCCTCGAAAGAACTGCGCACCGAGTCCACCAAGATCTGGTTCAGGGACGACGCTTGCGCATCGTCTTCCCCGGCGTACACGGTCGAGGCGATCGACTTGATCGTGTTTTCGAGGAAGGCGTTCTCCATGAACTGCCGCACCCGGTACGCCCCGTTGTAGTAGTTCCAGATGTGGTAGGACATCAGGTTGCCGGTACAGGTCGACTGACCGTCCTCAAAGATGGTCGCGATGCGATCGAACCAAGGGCGGTAGCGCGCCCGCAGCTCGTCGTCGCCCATGGCGTAGGTCGCCACGGCGGCGTTGATACACCAGGCTTCCGCGCGGCCCATGGGAACGCCCATGCCGGGCGCCTCCTGGACGGTGCGCATTGCGCTGAGTTGGCCGGTGGGCTGCACGCCGCCGTAGTTGTCGTTCGGATACTCGTGGTAGGACAGGCGGAAGTTTTCGGCCGCCGCTTCGAGCATTTCTTTGGCCAACGCATCGTTCGAGAGCCACGCCAAGACCTTGAGGTCGTAGGTGTAGCGCACGAAGTGGTGGTAATCGATCGGCTGGAAGCCCTTCAGAGCGTTGTAGTAGTCCGGCAGCATCGACTGGTTCGCTACGTGCTCTTCTTGGAAACCAGGCGCCCCGTCGAAGTGGAAGAAGTTGTTCCCGGGAGTCGGCGTGCCATACCACCACAGCGGAATGAAGGGATCCCGATCGGCGGGGTAGGCCACCAGCGTCTCGTAGCGCGTGTGGTTCCCGTCTTTGTCGTACAGGACCTGCGGCTGGCGATCGACCAAACCACGCATGCGCAGTTGGCTCATGCGCAGGCCTTCGGGCGCGGCCGCCCAAGCCGTTTCCAGGCCGGCGTAGGTGTAGATTTCGTGCCCGCCCGCGAGTCCGCCGTAGGGCGTGCTCCAGGGGTGGGCCCAACCGAGCCGACCGGATTCCATGGGGTACGCCCCCGCGGCCCCGGTGCGCAGCTGGTTCTCGTAGCGATCCAGGTCGCCCTGCAAGCGCCCGCGCACGTTGCCGATCCCGATGTAATCGAGCTCCGGCAGGCGGTTGTTCTGCGGGAAGTAGCGGGCTGTCTCCGCGTTCCACCAAGACCAAAGTTCCACGCCCACGGGCGCGGTGCCGGGCTGGCAGAAGGCCGTGTCCCGCGAACGAGCGTGCTCCAGGGCGCGGTCCGCCGCCGAGTCCTTGGCGATCACGAGGCGCCGGACGAAGTGCGACATGCGCGGCATGTAGTGCATCTTCGACCCGGGCAACGGTTCGATCAGTTGGGTTTGCGTGTAGCCACCCTGAGGCGTGATCTGACCCTGTCCGGGCGTGTCGAAAGCGAACACGACGCGCCAGCCACTCGGCAATTGCAGGTTCAGGTCGCGGAAAAACAGCTCGTCGAGCAAGTCGTCCGCGCTGGTCGTCACGTCGCGGCCGTCCATGCCGTTGTGCACGTGCAGGTCGAGGGTCGCGTAGTCTTGACCCCGGAAGACCGTCAGGTAGGAGTGCACGCCCATCAGGTGCGGCAAGGTGCCCAGAGCGCCGGATTCTTCCTGCTCGGGCAACATCACGTGGTGCGTGCGAATGCGTTTGGCGCACACGCCGTCCAGTTGAATCTCCGCTTCGCTCTCCTCTTGACGGTACTGATGCAGCAGGTCCGCGCTGTAGGCGTTACCGAAAGGGTCGTGGGCGAGCAGTTTGATCGCACCGGGAGCCTGCAAGAGCGTGGCCACATCGGGCTCCAATTCGAGCTCGTAATCCTGATGGGGGTTCAAACCCACGCGGTACTCGATGCGTTGGCCCGGCTGAACGGGCTCGGGACGCCGCACGTGGGCGATCAGTTGCACCACGTCGGCCCCTTGGCTCGGATCGGCGTACCGGCTGACGACTTCCACCTGCGTGGGTACGGCGATTTGGCCGTCACCCGCGACGCTGAGCGGTACCGACAGGGCCCCGTCGGTGTAGGTTCCCGGAGGCACGGGAACGGTCGCGCTCAAGATGAAGTCTTCCGCGTCGGGCGCATCCAATGCGATGACCGCCACGACCGAACCGTCGGTGATGACCCCGTCGTCGGTGGGCGTGAAAGGGCTGGGTGCGTCCAGATCCAATCCCCCCGGATCGGAACAGGCGGCCAGGGCGGCCACGAGGGCGCACGCTGACATCGTTTTGAGCTGGGTTTTGAGCTGGGACTTCGATCCGATTGGAATCGAAGCCCAGCGCCCACGACCCCCCGGCAGGCGAGAGGGCGTGGAAGCTTTGAGGCTTCCCATGGGTGTTTGTCTCCTTGTGATGAGGCCCCCGCGAGTGGGGGCCCTCCTTACCGGAGAAGCACTTCGGAGCTAGGAAGTCGCAAACCGTAGTAGGAAGTCGCAAAATAGTCAGCGGTCCCGATGCGAGAGTCGACGGCAATCCTCTGGGGCGACGGCGGGCCACCAGGGAGCCAGCATGGAAGCCACCTGGGGGCTACCAAGTGGCCTGCGGGGGGTCATGGGGGCTTTTCCCAGCAGGTCTCTTCCGGGCTGGGCGCTCCAGCCCCAAGCGACCCCAAAGCCCCCAAAAGGAAGGGCGGCTCGCGCACCGAGCCGCCCGGCTAGTCGGAGTTCACCGAACCCCCATCCTGCCCGGCGAGCCCTACTGGGGCAGCGGGGTCTCCATCAACTGGATCATGGCCGCGCGGGCCTCGAGGCGCAGTTGGTAGGTCAATTGATTGGAGCCCAACACCAGCTGCGCTTGGTCCAGCATGTCGTTCAGGCGTTGCAGCAAGAACGGGTCGCGGGTATTCGCGTAGGTGTAGGCGATGGCGTCCCAGTAGTCCGACAGGTCCACATGGGGCAGGCGCGCATCGGGCGGCACGTTGGTGCACAGGTCGGGGACCAAGTCCGGCCAGCGGCTGCCCGTCGCGGTGGTGAACCAAGGGCCCCGATCCGCCTCGCTGTAAAACGGCGGGTGCATGCTCGAGTAGGTGGAACCCTCTTGGATCTCCTGCAGCAGGTAGTACTTGGTCTTGTCCACCTCGCGGTACACGGTCTCGCCGATGGCGCGCATAGATTGCTCGAGCTTCGCCACCTCGAAGGCCTGCCGCATGAAGTACTGGCCGTTGAGGTAGTTGTAGATCAAGAGCGACATCACGTTGCCCGTACAGGTGCTGCGCCCTTGATCGAGCACCTGGACGAACAGGTCGAACCAGGGCTTGAAGCGCGCGCGGAACTCTTCGTCGCCGATGGCGTAGGCAGCGCAAGCGACGTCCATGCCCCAAGCCTCGCCGCGGCCGATGCCGACGCCTTCGCCCGGGTTGTCTTGGACGGCCCTGACGCGAGCGAGCAGCCCGCTGCCCTGCACGTAGCCGTCGTAACTCGAGCGCAGCTCATGGAAACTGAGGCGATAGATCTCGGCGCACAGCCGCAGCTCGTCCTTGGCCAGGGAATCGTTGCCCAGCCAGGTGAGCACCTTGTAGCTGCGCGTGTAGCGAATCAGGTGCTGGATGTCGACGCAGCGCCACTCGCGCAGTTGGTCCTCGTACTCCGGCTGCAGGTTGAACCAGCTCACCATCTGCTTGTGGGTCTTATCGACCAAATCGAAGCGCGGGTACGCGTGCACGCCGGTGGGCACCAGTTGGAAGTGGATGTCGGCGAAGAACTCCCCGTTGGGCGTCACCTGGATCAGGTCGCGCAACATGATGGGATCGCCGTCGATGCCGTAGAAAGCCATGGGCTGGCGATCCATATAGGACTTGGCCGTCATCTCGGCGAGGCGATAGCCCTCTACGTTTTCGGTCACCAAGGTGCGCACCCCATCCACATGGAAGATCTCTCCGCCACCCGGCTCGCCGCCGTAGGGCTCGCTCCAAGGGTGGCACCAGCCCATGGCCGCCGAAGTGAACGGATACGTGCCCGTGGAGCCCGTGGCGATCTGTTGCGCCACCGTCGAGCGCCAGTGGTCGAGGCGCCCCGTCAGGTCGTTCAGGTCAAAGTCCGTCAGGACCGGCAAGGGGAACTTCTGGGGGAAGTAGAAGGGCGTTCCACGGCTCCACCAGGACCAACGCGCCAAGTGGGCTTGGCGGCGCGGTCGGGCCAGGGTCGCTAGATCGGCGCGGTCGGCCACCTCTTGGGCGCGGGCGATGGCCTCGGGCTCATCCAGCGCGATCAGGTACCGGCGCGTAAAGCGCGATTGCCGCGGCATGAGATGCAGCTTGCCTTGGGGCAGACCCTTGATCAGCGAGAACGTGTTCACGTCGGGCGCCGCACCCGGCCGTAGGGGGGTCTCCTCGGGATTCGGGAAGAGGGGGATCACCTTCCAACCCACCGGCACATCCAAATCCAAATGCCGGAAGTACAGGTCGTTCAACAAATCGTCGATCGGGCGTTCCTCGTCGAGCCCATTCATGGCGTTGTGCACCACGAGATCGAGCGCGATGTAGGGGGCGTCCTTCCAAGTGGTCAGGTAGACGTGCACGCCATGGGCGTGGGGCAAGGCCGTGAACTGGTCCGCTCCGACCGTGGGAACCAACACCTCGTGGCCCGCTCTCTGTTGGAGCCACTGGCCGTCCTTCAAAGGACGCGTCGTCTGGATGTGCCAGTCGCGCAGGATGTCCGCCTCGTATTGGTTTCCGAACACGTCGCGGGTGCGCATCACAAAATCGCCGACCCCCGAGATCAGGTCCTCGACCATCGGGTGCAAGGTGTGCGGGGCGGGCACCGTCGTGTGGGGCACGATCGCATACTCCAGGCGATCTCCGGGTTGTGCATTCGCCGGACGGCGCACCTTCGCGATCAGCTCGACCACCTCGGGATGTCCACCCGAGGAGCGGGTCACGATCTCCATCTGGGTGGGGGCGAAGGACCCGTCCGGGTTTTGGACGGCGAGATTGGGCTGCGAGCGATTCCCGTCCCAAAAGCCCGGGGGAATTGGGAGGGTCCCGTGCAGCACGTACTCCAAAGACTCGGGGGCCTTGTGCGTGAAGTAGGCAGCGGTTTGCTGGAGTGTCGCTGCCCGTGCGGAGGCCGCCGACAGCAGGGTCAGAACCACAGCCACCAAAGCGGAGGTCCACCGGCTCCAAGCCGGGGAAAAGGAATGTTCGCGCATCAGGTTGGGGCGTTAGAGAGCCCACCCGCGTGAGGTGGAACGCGCCAAGGGGGTGAGAGCCAAGGAGGGGGTGCCGCAAGGGGAGAACCAGGCACCGTGGCAGGCCGCGAAACGGTAGCAGACCCGCTCTTACCTAACAGCTTTGCCAGGAAGGGAATGAACGTTGGCCTCTCAAACTGAGAAAGGCCCCTCCGCGCGGCGGAGAGGCCTAACCGTCTTGTGGGCAAGGGCCTAGGGCAGGCCCGGAATCCCTACAACTTCACGTACTCGGTCTCGATGGGCGTGCCGTTGATGCCGCGCAGGGGCGGAGCGATCCAGCCGGCGAACTTGCCCGGCTCCTTGACCCCGACCATCAGACTCTTGACGTGGTCGCGATCCTTTTGGGTGGGCATGCTTCCAGCATGGCCTCGTAGCTCGCTTCGTCCATCGGCTCGCCGGTCTTCACGTGGAAGCGGCCGCCGGCGAACTCGCCGACCTTGCGGTTGAAGCGCGAGTGGGGCAGGTAGAACTCGAAGTCGATGCCGTGCTTGGCGCACTCTTTGTTCCAGGAATCCACACCCTTCTGATTGTCGGCCATGTAGGCCTCCCGCAGCACCTCGTTCATGGCGTTGCGCATGGGCACTTCCTCCGAAACGATCTTGCCGTCCTGGAGGCGCTCCAAGGTCTTGAACTGATCGAGCGCGGTGTGCTCGTCGTACTTGTCCTCGTAGGCGCGCCCCTTCAGGCCGGAGGCGAAGAAGTTGGCGGAGTTGCTCGACACCTCGGCGCCGAACAGGTCGTAGCAGCTCGAAGCCCAGAAGTTGATGTAGCGCTGGATGAGGTCCAGGGGCATGGCACCGTACTCGGCGGGATCCGCATCGGGGTGCTCTTGCATGACCTGACAGGTGCGGCGCACGATGCGCTGCAGGCCGGTTTGCCCCACGAACATGTGGTGGGCTTCTTCGGTCAACATGAAGCGCGTGGTGCGCGCCAGCGGATCGAAGCCAGATTCGGCCAGGGACAGCAGTTGGAACTTGCCGTCGCGGTCGGTGAACATCGTGAAGCAGAAGAACGAAAGCCACTCGTCGATCGGCTCGTTGAAGGTCGACAGGATGCGGGGGTGGTCCGGGTTGCCGGAGCGGCGCTGCAGCATCTGATCGGCCTCTTCCCGGCCGTCTTTGCCGAAGTGACGGTGCAGCAGGTACACCATGGCCCACAGGTGGCGACCTTCTTCCACGTTGACCTGGAACAGGTTGCGCATGTCGTACAGGGACGGCGCGGTGTGGCCCAACAGGCGCTGCTGCTCGACGGAGGCGGGCTCGGTATCCCCTTGGGTCACGATCAAGCGGCGCAGCCAGTTGCGGTACTCACCGGGCACTTGCTGCCAAGCATCCTGGCCCATGTGATCCCCGAACTGGATCTTGGGATCCTTCTCGTTGGGGGTCAGGAAGATGCCCCAGCGGTATTCGGGCATCTTGACGTAGCCGAAGTTGGCCCAGCCGTCCTTGTCGACGCTCACCGCGGTGCGCAGGTAGACGTCGTTCTCGTTGAAGTCGGTGGGGCCCATTTCCTTCCACCACTCGATGTAGTCGGGCTGCCAACGTTCCAACGCGCGCTGCAAGCGCTTATCGGACTTGAGGTCCACGTTGTTGGGGATCTTTTGGGAGTAGTCGATTCCAGTCATCGGATTGCAGGTTGGGTTAGGGGTGAGAGGCAGCGTGTTCGGGGGCGTCCTGGATCAGGTGCGCTCCAGGTTGAATTCGGGGCGGTTCGGCGTGCCGTAACACTGCAGCGCGCCGCGCTCGCCAACCGCGTTGGGGCGCTGGAAGATCCAGTTTTGCCAGGCGGAGAGGCGGCCGAAGATTTTCGTCTCCATGGTCTCGGGGCCGGCGAAGCGCAGGTTGGCTTCCATGCCGGTCAACGCATCGGGCGAGAAGCTGGTGCGCTCTTCGAGCGCCAGGCGCACCTCGTCTTCCCAGTCGATCTCATCGGGAGCGTAGGTGGCCAGGCCCAGCTCGTCGGCGGTCTCCGCGTCGAAGTGCTCGCGATCTTGGTGTGCCAAGACTTGGCTGACCCGCTCGGGTTCGCCCAAGAAACGCGTCTCGAGGCGCGAGATCCCGTTCGACATGGGCAGCGCGCCGGCGTTCATGGCCGTGACGCCCATGTGCACGGGAATCTCCGGATCGTTGAGCAGGTAGATGCGGTCGCAGGCCAGCGCGATCTCGAGGAAGGATCCCACAAAGGTCGTGTCCTGGTCGGCGATGGCGAACAGGCTGCGCGAGGTCAGGTCGAGGCGCTTGAGGGTACGCTTGACCAGGTGCTGGACCTCGTTGACGAACCAGTTGCCCTTGGCGGCCAAGAGCGCGTCCGTGGTACGCACGGTGGCCTCGGAGCCCTTGGCGCGCACCAGCACCAGCGCGTTGTCGCGGTGGTTCATGCGCAGGTGCAGCAGGGCGTCGTCGAATTCGCGGAAGGCTTGCATGACCCACCACTCGGCGCCCTGGGCGAGGGCTTCGTCCGCGCTTTGCGCGCAGGCGTCGGGGGCTTCGATGGTCAACTCGCAGGTGCGGTCGCTGTCGTGGAAAGCCAGGGTCACGTAGCGATAGCGGCGGATCGGGCTGCCGTCTTCCGCTTCGCTGCACTCGACTTCGATAGGGGGGAAGGCCACTCCTTGATCGCCGCGCGCAGGCTGCTCGTCCGCCATGCGTCGGGCTTCGGTGGACACCATCTCGTCCCACTTCGAAAGGGGACCGGTGCCGTCGACCAAATCCCATTCCACCGCGCGCTTGCCCTTGATGCCCTCGGCGATCGAGCTGAACACGTCGCAGCGGTCGCGACGGATTTTGCGCTTGTCGGTGATGCGCGTCAGGCCGCCGGTGCCGGGCAACACGCCGAGCAGAGGGACTTCAGGGAACGAAACCGCGCTGTTGCGATCGTCCACGAGCAGAATGCGCTCGCAGGCCAACGCCAATTCGTAGCCTCCGCCCGAGGCGGTGCCGTTGAGGGCCGCCAAGGTGCGCAGGCCCGAGTTCTCGGCCGCATCCTCGATGCCCAGGCGCGTTTCGTTGGTGTACTTACAGAAGTTGACTTTGAAGGCGTGGCTGGAGCTGCGCAGCATGACGATGTTGGCGCCCGCGCAGAAGACGCGGTCCAGGTTGCCGGTCAGCACCAAGCAGCGCACTTCGGGGTGTTCGAAGCGCAAGCGGTTGATCGCGTCAGCTAGCTCGATGTCGACTCCCAAGTCATAGGAGTTCAACTTGAGCTCGTAGCCTTCGCGCAGGCCGCCTTCCGGGTCGACGTTCATCGCGAGGGTCGCGATGTCCCCGTCGAACGTGAGTTTCCAATGCCGGTATTGGTCGGGGCTGGTCTGAAAGGACAGCGGTTGGTCGAGGGTGCTGGTGGTCATCGCAGAGGCGGACAAGAAGGGGGGCTACGTCGTAGCCGTCGGTCGATCGAAGGGGGTGCGGGCCGGGACCCTAGGGGAGCCGCCGGGCTCCTAGCTCTAAGGTACGGTCCGTGGACGCTCCTCGATCTATGAGGAAATATATTGCCCACCGTGGCCTTGCCTGGGTATCATAGTGCTCGCATGCAGTCCGATCAAGCCTTGCTCCACGTCTTTGGTCAGCGCCTGCGCCAGGCGCGTGAGGCGGAAGGGCTGTCCCTGTCCGAACTGGCGGAGACGGCCGGCCTTTCCCGGCGCTACGTGACCGAGGCCGAGGCCGGGCGGGGCAACCTGAGCCTGCTCAAGCTGGCCGCCCTGGCCCGGGCTCTGCACCTGCCGCTGTCCGAGCTATGCGACTTGCCCCTGGCCCAAGGCCGCATGGAGCGCATCGCCCTGGTGGGTTTGCGCGGTGCGGGCAAGAGCAGCGTCGGCCGCGAACTCGCGCGGCGGCTCGAGTGCCCCTTCGTCGAACTCGATCGCCGCATCGAAGAGCGCGCCGGCCTCGGCATGGAAGCCCTGTTCGACCTGTCGGGCAGCGAGACCTACCGCCGCCTAGAGCGCGAGGTCCTCGAGCAGGTCCTGTCCGAAGGCGGGCGCCAGGTCATCGCGACCGGAGGTTCGATCGTGACCGCACCCAGCACCTTCGCGCGCTTGCGCGACGCCTGCCGCACGGTCTGGCTGCAGGCCGCGCCCGAAAGCCACCTGCAACGGGTGTTGGCCCAAGGGGATCAGCGCCCTATGCAGGGCCGGCCCCGGGCACTCGAGGAGTTGCGCGCCCTGCTCGCAGGACGCCAGCGCCTCTACGCACGCTGCGAATTGCACGTGCCCACCGATGGCCGCAGCGTGCCCGAGATCGCCGCTTGGATCGCGGAGCGGGTGCTCGAGGATTCCCAGGCCTAGGTGCCGGAGCGCACCTCGGTCAGTCGGGGAAGACCCACAAGAAGTCGGCCAGATCCGCCGGATTCGCGGGTTGGTCTTCGTCGCCCGTCACGATCGAAACAACCGCGATGCGGCCGGAATCGCCGAGGCGCGCCGCCAAGCGCTCCACCGTCCCCAGGCGGTAATCGGAGTGCGCGCGGCCGCACCAATGCACCACGAAGGGGCCCTTGGGCTCGACGCCCTCCTGCGTGCTGCGCGGTCCTTGCAGTAGGTTCGCGATGGATTCCGCCATCGTGTCGTCCTTGACGCATTGGGCCACGTACATGTTCTTGAGCATGGTTTCGTCCCCGCCACCGTGGCTGGCCATGTCGCCCAGCATGCGTTGGAACTCCTCCCAATAGCGCCCTTCGGAGGTGTCGACCGACGCGGCCACGTTGGGGTCGCCGAGTACGGCGTCGAGGCCTTCTTTCATGGCGGTTTTCGCCAGGGGCCGCGGCGCGTTGGCCGCGAGCACCGGGACGCCGGCGGACTTGGCCCACTCGACGGCGGGGCGGTAGTCCTCTGCGTAGTTGTTCCAAGGGCGGGCACCCTCCAGGAACTCCGGCTCGTCGATCTCGCCGCGCAAGTACGCACTCAAGACCGGCTGCACGTCCCGCTCCCAGTGTTCCATGGACAGCACCATGTGGGGCCGCAAACCGTGCAAGGCCCGGGTGGTGCGGGTTTGTAGGTCGTGGGTGCCCCGGTGTCCGTGTTGTTCGCCGAAGAACACCACGTCGTAGGCCGCCAAACGTTCCACGAAGGCGTCGAACTCCAGGGTCGTCTGGGTGCTCGTGTCCACGATGCGCGCCTCGGCTCGGCCGCCCAGCAATTGGCAACCGGGAGCGGTCAGAGCGAGCCAGACGCAGCCCAGCCAGGCCAGGCTGGCGAATCGAAACGAGCGGCCAGAGGACGAGGGCCGGGTCAAGGTGATGAAGAAGGATCCCATGGCGCCCATTGTGCCGACCGGGGCGGTTGGGGGAAACGCGGGGGCCTGATTTCGCCCGTCGTTGTCACCGCGGTCGAACCCGCGGGCCCCTGCGCCGGGCGAGACGCCAGAGCTCGCGCACGGAACTGACCGGGGCTCCTGCTTTGCGATGACGAGCACCCAGCGCAAAAGCGAGCTTCCATTGGTGGAGCAACGCCCGCCACCCCGCCCAACAGGAACCGGCCGGATCGTAGATGTGCGTGGGTTCCGAGGTGACCCCGTTCAATTCGATCACCCGCAGGTGTCGACCGGCGCGCAGGTCTTCGATGCTGGGCACCTTGATGTCGTACCGGCCGAGTCCCAAACCAGGCACCTCCAGAGGGACGCCGGCCCGCGGGACGAACGCGTCGCTGATGGCGTGCATGGCGGCCAAAAGTTCGGGCGTGGCGTGCGAGCGCGCATCCAAAAAGACCGATCCCATCGAGTGCGTACCGACTTCGACCAGACGCACGCTTTCACCCGCAGCGGGCACCTGCGTCCAACGCTCGCCTAAACCGCGCGCGTAAGCCCGCGCCATGATGACCGCGCGCGCATCGTCGAGTACCAATTGTTCGACGCTGCGCACACCGTCTCCGGTCAGGCTGGGCAGGTGTTTGGCGGTGATCGAGGTCAGGCGCGGCGGCCCCCCGTTTGCGTCCCGAGCGAAAAACACCCCAAACTCCAGACCCTGGATGTACTCCTGGACGAGGTGGGGGCCTTCCAGGTCTTCGAGCGCGGACGCTAGGTCCGCTGCGCTGCGCAAGATGCGCACGCCCCGACCCCGTTCGCCCGCATCGGGTTTGAGCACCACGGGCCAATCGATTGCGTTGGTTTGCATCCATGCGCGGATGCGGGCATGCCGTTCGGCTGCGGGGTCCCGTGGGTGGAGGGCTAGGAAGCGCGCGACAGCGGGATGGCCTTGGAAGCCGGCCAGAATCTCCGACTTCGATTCCCCCGCGAATCCGCCGCCCTCCATGCCGGGATTAGCGGCTGTGAACAAGGTTGCGCTGCGGTAGCGCAAGGCTTGCCAACACAGGGCGGGAAGCAGCGGTCCGTAGATCGCCCAGGTGGGCCAAAACTCGAAGCGCGTCCAACGGCGCCAGCGCCCGACCAGTTGGCGGCGACCGCTGTGGGTCGTCAGCGGGATGAGGACCTGGTGCAACAGGAACCAAACGCCGACGATCCACGGCAAGGCCTTCCACAGGGCCGTGCTGAGGTTTCCGTCGCGCGGCATGAATCGGTCGCCAAGCCATGCCGAGAGTCCGACGAGCGCCGGCGTCCACAAAGCTGCTGCGAGGGCAAACCACAGGGCAAACGGCACAAAGCGGGTGCGCAGGGCCCCTGCCAGCAGGTAGGTGGGCAAGCGCAAGCCGGGGGTGAAGCGCGAGAGGAACACGACTTTGGCCCCTTGTCGGTCGAGCCAGCTCGCCGCTCTTTGCAGCGCGTCGGGTCGCACCCAGCGGGAAAGAGGTTTGCGCTCCAAGGCGCGTCGACCCACCAAGCGACCTAGCCCGTACAGGAGCAGGTCGCCCACGAGAATGCCGAGCCAACAGCCTCCCGCTGCCGCCCAAAACGAAAGGCGCCCTTGGCTGACGAGCCAACCGGCCGCCAAGCAGGTCAGATCCTCCGACGCCAGCGTAGCGAGCGCCAGCAGGAGCACGACGACCGCCAACGCGAAGCCGCGCGCGGGGGGGACCGAACGGCTGTCGAAGGGGGTCGCAGCCGCAGCGATCCGCTCGGGGGAGGCTTGCGACCGGGAGACGGCGGTGCCCGCTTCCACCGCTTGTACAAACGATACCACGCGCTGCGCGAAGCGCTCGCTAGCGGTCCAGGGCAAGAAGTGGTTTTGGTCTTGCCACACCACCAGTTCCGCTTGCGGCACGATGCGGGCGTGTTCCTCGGCGGCAGCCAAAGGCACGAGCACGTCGTGAGCTCCGTGCAGAATCTGCGTGGGGCGGTCGAAGGCGGTCAACAGCGCGCGCCAGTCGCGCTGGTCGGCATCGAAGAAGTTGCGCGCGTGCGCGACGTTGACCGGGAAACGGTCCAGCCAGCCGAAGTGGGGCACCAGCCAGTCCACCGCTTGGGTAAGGCCCAACAGCAAGCCGTGCAGCGCATGGTTCAGGTGGTAGTCGCCGAGCAACTCCAGTTCCTGCACCCCGATCGACGCGGCCAACGTCAAGGACCGCACCGCGTTGGGATCTAGCTCCCATAAGCGCAGCGCCACCGCGCCGCCCATCGAAAAGCCGACCACGTGCAGGCTGTCGATCTCTGCTTGCCGCATCCACTCCAGCAGGTAACGGGCGTGGGCGCGAGGACTGTAGTCCGGCAAGGCTTCGCTGCGCACGCCAAACCCCGGCAAGTCGGGGACGTAGGTGCGCAAGCCTTGGGGCAAGCGTGCGACCACGTCATCGAAGTCGTCGTGGCCACCGGGGCTGCCGTGCAGCCACAGCACCGGTACTCCCTCGGGATCCCCGTGCACCCAAACGTGCAGCTCCGTCGTGCGTTCGATGGGGCCTTCTGCGGTTTGCTGCGCGAGCGCAAAGGCCTGCGCCCCGGCGGGAGGGGCCGCAGGAGGTCGCCACGCGCGCCAAGCCCACGAGCCCACCCAAGCAACCACGTAGATCAGCAGAATCGAGCGAACCCAACGGCGCCGCAGGCCCGTGGCGGGACGCTCGGCGGCCCCGGACGCGTTCATGGATGGCGGGGGGCGAGGCGCGCCAAGGTGAGCGCCGGTTCCATAGCGGTGTGGTGGGGCGGACCGGGCGTGTAGGCCAATGACACGGCATCGTCAGCGATCGTCAAATGGCAGAGGCTGCGCGTCGCGGCGTCGGTACGGCGCATGGAAGGGCTCCACGCATCGCCGCCGTTCGGGGCGTGTCGGTGGTAGGCCAAAGCGGCTTCGCGGTCGTGGGGTGGGCCCTGCGGCGACCATTGAAGCCACAGTTGCTCGCGGTGGGGCCGGACGCTGTGGGGTTCAAAGCTGGAGGAAACGAAGGGAGCGCGCGGCGCGCTTTCCCGTCGTAGTTCTTGGCCATCCCAGCGGTAGGCGGACGCGTCGTCGCGACTCAACAAGACCAACACGAACGGCTCGTAGGGAGCCGGATCAAGCTGCTCTTCCGGCCACTCGCAAGCCATCAAGGAACTCGCCAAGTCCCGCACCAACAGTCCGCGGCTGCGGTTTTCTGCAGGGGCCGGCCCGCGCCGTTCGTGGTAACCGTTGAGCAAGCCGACCGCGATACCCGCCGCGTTGACCGCGACCCAAGTGCCACCCGCGTCGCGATCTTGGGGCGCGAGGAAGGGAATCGCACCATCTTTCCAAACGAACGGAGCCCGCTCGGGTCCGCGGCTGAGCCGCTCATCGCGGTTGAAAAACACCTCGCGCACGCGGCCTGACTCGCTGTGCGCGTCGATCCAACTCAGGGTGCACATGCGCCGGTCCGTTCCCAGTAGCGCAAGGTGGACGGAGCCACTCCGAACTCGCGGCCCGGATCGACGCCGACGCGACCCGCCGCGATCTTGATCAGGGCGTAGTGGTGCACCGTGTGGCTGGCCAAGGACTGCAGCTCGCGGCCCACCGTCGAGCGCGACCAGTGCTGCGCCTCAGGATCGATGCAATCCGTGCGGATGGACAGCTCTCGCTCCGCGCTCTGCCGCGGCAGGCTGCGCAGGCCTTCCATCAGGGCCTGCAGGGTTTCCAGCGCTGTCTGCGGGTCGCTTTCCAAGCGCGGGTTGCGCTCTCGCCGATCGTAGTCGACCAGGGGCGCCGCTTCGCTGGACGCTTCGGGATCGTGTACGGTCTCGAGGAAGCGCGCGTAGAAGTCGACGATGTGCCGCAGGTGGCTGCCGATGCTCGACAAGCCCAATTCGGGGTGCGGCCGACCATAGGCCTCCGGCTCCAAGCGCCCCACGAAGTCCACGGCTTGACCGAGGATGGTCAGGTTATCCGCGACGAAGGCGTCGAAGGGGGTTTCGCACTGGGGGTTTTGGGCGCTCACGATTTCGCCAGGGGTGGGGGGGGCTGAGTCGAAGGGGGGATGGGGAGCGCCTCCGTTCCGGGAGGGGCGGTGGGCTCGAAGTGGCTGACCATGCGCTCGTGCAAGCGGGCCGCGAGGGTCTTGCGGTCGTCCGCTCGAACCGGGGGGCTACCGAAGCGCAAAGCGACGTCGATGCGTGGAAGCGCCATGAGCTTAAGGAAATGAGACCCAAAAGGCATATCGCCCCACCAACATACGGACCAAAATGCCGGTTGTGACCCCGCCGGGACCCGGTATGCCAGGGTGCCCCAATGGGTGGGCATGGACAGCGAGGTGGGGACCTGCAGGAGGGAGGGGTGGAAGGGCAGGATGCGCTCACCCGGGCTGGAGGTTCCTTCGGGAAAGATCATGACCCCATCCCCGGCCGCGAGCACCGCCTGCATCTCCGGTATGACCCGCGACACGTCGCGGCGCTTGTCCCGATCGATGAAGAGGGTGCCCGCCAAGCGGGCCAACCATCCGGCGATCGGCCATCCCGAGATTTCGAGCTTCGACAAGAACCGGCCTCGGACGTGAGCGTGCAACACCAAGATGTCGAGGTAGGACAGGTGGTTGTGGACCAAAAAAAAGGGCGGCTCGGGAGCTTCCCCGCTGCGCTCGACGCGCACGTTGAGGATCACCAAGCAGCCGCGCGCCCACGTACGAATCGCTGCGTGGCTCGCATCCGAGCCGCGCCGCTTCGCCCCGCAGGCCGTCAGCGCCCGTCCGAGTAAGAGCAGAGGCAAGAGCCCGACCGTGATCAAGCCCAGCGCTGGTGCGCGCCATAACCCGCGCACCCAACCGATTCCTGTCATGCGCGGGCGATCATCCTTGGGGTTGGCTTCCAGGGGGCAAGGCGTAGCGCTGGCGCAATTCGGGCGTCATTTCTACGTAGGTCAAGTAGTCGATCGTGCCGAATTCGCGGTCGATAGCGGGTTCGGAAAGAATCTTGGCGCCCTGGCGCAAATAAGCCCGAAAGAGGCGCGGCACTTTGACAGCCGGTCCGTCGAGGGTCGCTGCAGTGCAGCGCCAGCCGTCCTGTGCTACGGTGCGCAAGGTCTCGTGCAGGTAGCCTTCGGCGCGCAGCTGCTCGTACAACAGCAAGCCTTCCGCCATGTCTTGGCTCGTCAAAGAGGAACAGCCGAAGAAGCCCACTTTGTGATGGTGTTCGAGGTAGGCGGTGAGGCCCAACCAGAGCATGTAGAGCACGAACTTGTTGCGGTGCCTTTCGGAGACGCAGGCCCGACCTAGCTCCACCCCTTGTTCGAGAAAGGCGGTGCCAAGTCGGTCGAGATCAAACTCCAAGTGGGTGTAAAAACCGGCGCCCGCCTTCGCCGAAGCCGCGATTTGCATCCGATAGGTTCCCACCACCGTGTCCGTAGGATGGTGCAGGACCAACAAATGCTCGCATTGGTCATCGAAATGGTCACGATCCATGCCATCCAAGGAAACGATGCCTTCGCCGAGCTCTTCTTGGAATACGTTGTGGCGCAAGCGCAACGCCCGTTCGCGATCCCCGTAGGTCAACGCGAAGCGCATCTCGTAATCCCCGCGCACGCAGCGGGCCATCGGAATGCGTTCCCGATGCTCCAACGGGGTATCTTTGGTGGGGCCGTCGTGAGGGGTGGTGAGGAGGTTCGACACGGTTGCGGTTCCGAAAGGGCCGAGGGGGAAGGGGCTTTCGGGGGTTTGGAGCGCATCGCGGTGTTGCCGCCTTCAAGGCAGCAACAAGGCCGTATGAATCGAGGCGCTCCCTGCATTTAGGGTAGGTCCAATCCCAAAACCCACACCTGGCTAGGTGTCATTTTTTAGGGGCGGCGAAGCGAGCCACGGCGAGCGAGGGGCTCAGTCTAGCTTGGCTGGATAATCGTCCGACCTTTGGGACGGAGATAGGACCAGATACGACCTACCAGTCCAATCCGTGACCGAGGCTGCCCGCTAGGGCCACAAATTGCACCAGCAGGGCCTGGCTCTCTTCCGCGCCTTCCCGCTCGGTGTGTTGCACCACGAAGCGCATCAAGGCGTTTTCGATCAGGGGGCGGCTGAAATAGAGGCTCCATTCCTGGGAAGTAGGCTGGCCGGAGAGGGGCACCTCATGGTGGGAGTACACCATTCCCAGGCCCCGACCGGACCGCGTTTGCCGCTCCACCCATAGGTAGTGGCCGAATAGGTCCCCATCCACTGTCTCGAGGCTTGGTCCCGGTCCCAATTGGCCGCCGCTGTCCCCAGACACGAGTAGACCCTCCCAGCCCGCCGACCACGCCGGCCCCTCCGTTTCATCGGCGTGCCCATAGGTCAGGTCCGCGCCGTACACCCATTGACTCAGTCCATCGGCGCGTACCGTCGCACCGCCCGAATCTACCGCGCTCAGGCCATAGTCGGGCAACCCTTGGGCGGACAGGCCCCATTGCAGCAGTCCTTCCGGGCCTACGTCCACCACCCCGGTGATTCGCGCCACCAGGCCTAATTCGTCGAGCCGAGGCCCGTCGCGCAAAGCGACCACCGGAGTGGTCGGGTCGACTTCTTCGAGCAGGGGATCCGACGTGCGCTCCCAATCGGAATACAACCCGATCGACGCGCGCACGGTGGAATGGGGGCCGGTTTCGAATACGTCCCCGTAGCTCAACCCGGTGGCGTGCACTTGGTCCCCCAAATAGGCGCGCAATACCGCGGGCCGCTGGGGATAGGGCAGTTCGTACGGCCGGGCTTGCATCTGTTTGCCAAAATCGATCGGCATGCGGCCCAGCCGCAAGACCGAGGAACGACTCAAACCGGTGTATACCAAGGTGGCCCGTGGCATGCGCAGATCGTCGGCCTCGCCCGAAACCATGGCGGTGCCCCAAACGCTGCGGTTGAAGTCCGAGCGCAGAACCAAGTCCACCGCACGCACGCCCGCCTCGAGCTCGCCGCCCCGCTGCTCTCCGCCGAGCGAAATGGGGGCGCGCAGATCGACCCCCAAGCCCCATTCGATCTTAAGGTCGGGCCAATTCAGGTGGTGGTCTTCGCTGCCCGGCATGCCGGGGGTGACCAAGTGGCCATCCTGAGGAGCCGCGGCCCAGCCCGGAGCGAGCGAGAGGGCGGCGAAGGCTCCCGCCAAGCCGAGGCGGACCAAGGGGCGGGGACAAAGAGTCCCGACCGAGCGAATCCCTGAGGACGTACCGTGTGCCATGGCACCATCCTGCTGGTCGCACCCGAATGGAAGCGAGGAAAAGGGGGGAACTTCTGCTGGGGCTCTCGGATTGAGCGACGGCGCGGGTCGGCGTCGCGAGACAACGCCGAGCACCGAGCGACAGGACGGTTGTTCCGCGCTGGGGCCGATGCCTAGGATGGGCCTCGGGCGGGGAGAGACCGCCTTGGCATGTCCGCTGCTTCTTCGCCCCATTCCTCGCCGTCCGCCTCCGCTGCCGACGAGCGCGATCCTCACCTGCCGCGCTTGGTCGTCTTTTCCGACGACTGGGGACGGCACGCTTCGTCGTGCCAACACTTGATCGCGAGTTTGTTGCCCCGCTACCGGGTGGACTGGGTCGAGACGGTGGGCACCCGCACGCCCAGCCTCAATCGTGCGGACCTGAAGCGGGCGGTTTCCAAACTGTGGAGCTTCGTTGGGCAAAAGCGTGCAGCGGGCGCGACCCAAAGCCTACCGCCCAACCTGCGCATTCATTCGCCGCGCATGATCCCGAGCTTCGCGTCCCCGCGCCGGCGTCGCTGGAACGCTAAGCTTTTGGCGCGTGGCCTCGCCAGCATCCTGGACCCCGCCGATCCGCCCGCCGCGGTCATCACCACGGCGCCCATCGTGGCGGACTTGGCCGCTCTCAAGCCTTCGCTGCACTGGATCTATTACTGCGTCGACGCGCTGGACGAATGGCCGGGCTTGGATGGCAAGACGCTCTACCAAATGGAGCTCGACATGTTGCCGCACATGGATCGCGTGTTGGTGGTGTCCGAGGTGTTGCGAGATCGCATGGCCCGTCGCGGGATCGAAGCGAACCTGTTGACCCACGGGGTGGAGCTCGAGCGCTGGCGCGTCCTGCGCGACGGGCACCGAGCGGCGGATCCTCCCAAGACCCTCTTCTGGGGCCACGCCGACGCACGGCTCTCCGAGCCGATCGTGTTGGCTTTGGCGGAGGGCACCCAATTGACCTTTGTAGGGCCGCGCGGTGATGTGCCGGCTTCCCTCGCGCAGCATGCGCGCATCGATTGGCACGGGCCGGTGGACTTTGATGCGCTGCCGGGCTTCGCCGCGGCCTCCGACGTGTTGGTCATGCCCTATGGGGACAGCGAAGCCACCCGCAACATGCAGCCCCTCAAGCTCAAGGAGTACTTAGCGACCGGTTTGCCGACGGTGGTCACGCCCCTGCCAGCCAACCTGCATTGGAAGGCCGCCATGGACATCGAGTCGGAACCCGCCGCATTCGTGGCGCGCGTCTTGGAACGGGCTCGTACCGGTCTGCCGCCCGAACAAGCGGAAGCGCGCCTGGCGTTGCAGCAGGAGGGTTGGGACGCCAAGGCCTTGATCTTGGAAGCGGCCATCCGGGAGGGAAGCGTATGAGCACCCCTTCCGATAGCAAGGCGCCCTTGGTCTTGCACGTGCGCTGCGTGAGCGGACGGGGGGGCGGCCCCGAAAAGACCATCCTGCGTTCCCCCGAACATCTCGCGCGCTTGGGGTACCGCGGCGCGGCTTCCTACCTGCACGATCCTGCGGACGAAGGGTTTGCGGAACTGAGCGCTTGGGCGGAACGGGAAGGCTGTCCGTGGTGGCCCATGCCCGACGGCGGCGCGCTCGACCGCACCTTGGTACCCAAATACCAAGCCCTGTGCGAGGAACACGATGTTCGCATTTGGCACGGCCATGACTACAAGAGCAACCTGATCGGCCTGTGGGTCAACAAGCGCCTCGCCCGCAAGATGACCCTCGTGACCACCGCGCATGGTTGGGTGCACAAGACCTGGAAGACTCCGCTCTACTTCGCGATCGATCGTTGGTGCCTGCGGCGCTACGAACACGTCATCGCCGTCTCGGGGGACCTCTTCCGCGCTTGCCAGAAAGCTCGCGTTTCCGCCGAGCGCTTGACGTTGATCCACAACGCGATCGAATCGGATCGGTTTTTGCCCAATGCGGCGACCGCTGCGGCCGCGACGACGCGCCAGCGTTTTACCCTGGGTGCGGTAGGTCGGCTGGCCCACGAGAAGGGATTCGACCACCTGATCGACGCGGTGGCGCGCTTGCGCCAAGAGGGTCACGACGTGGCCCTGGAAATCGCCGGGGAAGGACCCGAGAAGGACGCGCTCGCCGCACAGATCGAGGCCAGCGGTCAGGCAGACGCCATGCGCTTGTTGGGGCACCAGAGCGACAAACACGCGCTCTACTCGCGCTTTGACGCCTTCGTTTTGTCCTCGTTGCGCGAAGGCCTGCCCAACGTGATTTTGGAGGCGATGGCGATGGAATTGCCGATCGTCTCAACGCGTTGTGGTGGGGTCGAGGAGGCGCTTGATGATGGGGTCGAAGCTTTGTTGTGCGCGAGCGGCAGTGCCGACGCGCTTCACGCTCCCTTGCTGCGTTTGCTGCAGGACGCCGCGTTGCGTCGCCGTTTAGGCCAAGCGGCGCGCGCCAGGGTCGAGCGTCAGTTCGATTTCGCGGGGCGCATGGCTCGCATCGCGGGCATCTATCGATCGTTGGGCGTGGAGCCCTCGCCGACGGCCGAAGCTCCCTGAGCGGGCTCCCTTAGGGGGCCAGCCGATCGGCGTACTTGGATTCCATGAACTCCCGGAAGGCCGGTAGGGACCGAAGATAAGCCCGGTCAGCCGGCTTGAGGGCCAGGGAATCCAAATGCTCGGCGGCCTCTTTGAAGCGCCCCCGAATGGCTTGGGCCTGCGCGCCGGTGCGATGCAAGTCGGTGCGCAAGGAGGCTCCCAAGCTGCGCTTTTCATCGATCTTGAGGGCTTTCTGCACATCGCGTGCGGCGTTGTTCGCATCGCCTACCTCTAGGTAGCGCTCGGCGCGGCGCGACAGAGCCGAAGCGTGCTTAGACTCCGATTCGCGTTTGGTACTTTGCACCGCCTCGTTGGCCCCTTCGAGGTAGCGGCGTTTCGCCTTCTTGTCGCCCGCTTTGGCCAACAGAGCGAGCACCTGGGTGCGATCACCGGTGCGATCGTCGTGCCACTGCCAAAGTTTGTCGCGCAAGGCGGAGCTGCTCTTGAACTCGATTGGATGGTGCAGGAGTTGGAGCACGACATCCGCTCCGGTTGTGGCCTTGCGGCGTAGAAGGTGTGCCCGTTCCCAGGGTTCGGGCGCTTGGCTGGGGAAAGCGAGGCCTACGCTCAAGTCGAGCAGGGACAAGCGCAGGTCATCGTCTTCGGTGATCTTGGCCGGAACGACCCGAAAGTAGTCCGCCGCGAGCACGAGCAACGTGAAGCGCGGCATGCGCCGCAGGACCTGCAAGACGGCCTCGGCGGCGTGGGGATTGGCGGCGCGCTCGAGGGCCTGCAGCGCAATCGCTACCCCGGCGGGATCGTCCGCTTCGGCTCGTGCGAGCAATCCAAGAGCGCACTCGGGTCCTTGCAGGCGGCTCACGGTATCCAGGATCGGTTTGTTTCCGCCGCGCGGGTGACGCCAGTCGACCCAGGGCAGCAACGAGTCCGCGATGACCCGGCGGTGCGGGCTGCCCGCCAACAGTTCGAGTGCGTTGCGCGCGTAACCCCCGTGGTTCGAGTGGGCCGCGTCCAGCAAAGCCAACGCCGTGCCGAGGTCTTCAAACTGCGCCAGAATCGCAGCGGTGCGTTCGGCCCGGGCGGAGAAGGGCCCGGGCACCCCTTCGCCGGGATGCAGGCCGGGCACGAGCAGGGGGCCTGCCGCGGGGCCGAGGTCGAGCAGTTCGGACTGCAGCGAC
>JAUHXY010000037.1 GCA_030426785.1 bacterium | reverse complement strand
AGTCCAGGTGAGGTCGAGCGGTACGTGAAAGTGGCGCACCTCATCCTCGTGGTTCATGACCTCAAGATGGATGCCGCTTTCGCTGACCCGCACTTTGCCGCGGACCCGCGGATACCCTTGGCCTTCGTACCACTCCCGAAAGAAGCGCTGCCAGGATTGTCCCGTGGCCTGCTCGAGGACCTCGATCCAGTCCTGGGTGGAGACCGTTTCAAAGCGATGCCGCTCCTGGAAGGTCGCTAGGGCACCCCACCAGGTTTCGTCGTCGCCGACCTCGTACTGCAAGGCCCGCAGGACCCAGGGTCCTTTGAACCAAAGCACCGGGTTGGAGGCGGTATGGGCGGTGCGCCCCGCTCGCCCGCGCATGCACAAGCGGGCTTTGGGCGAAACGTTGGCGAGCAGCGCTTGGTAGGCGTAGTCCTGGCGCTCTTTGCCTTGCAACGCTCCGAGCACTTGCAGCTCGCCGTAGCTGGCGAAGCTCTCGTGCAGCCAAATGTCCTCCCACGAACGCACGGACAGACCATGGCCCCACCAAGCGTGACCCAACTCATGGGCGAGCACGCGCAAAGCGTGCTGCAGGGTGCGTTCCGCCTCTTCCCCCTGCACGGATTGCGGGTTGGGGTTCAAAAAGTCCGAGCGCAAACCGGTCCAAGTGGCATTGGCCGAACTCAGGCTCAAGGTTTCCACGATGGCGAGCCGCGACTCGGGGAAGGGGTAAGGGCCGAAGGCTTGTTCGAGGACGTCCATCATGGGCATCACTTGCTCCACGATGCGGGCATGCAGGTCGGGGCCCGTAGAAGGATTGGCGGTCGCTCCCTTGCCGCGCCGTTGGCGCTGGGCTGGTTGTGCCCGGATGCGATAGACCTCGACGGGAACCACGTCGCCGGAGCGGCTCTTCCATTCCAGCGGGGTGACCTCGTAGGGACCGATGGCGAATCCGAGGCCCCAGGTGGGGACCGGCGCGCCGAGGTCGAAGCGGAAGGTGGCGCTGCCGTCCTCGTGGGTTTGCTGGGAAGGACGACCGGGCCCCACCGCGAGCAATCCGGCGGGGACACGCAAGGAGAGCTGCGTGGTGCGGGCCGTGTCTTCGGGGTGGTAGTAGGAAGCCTTGCAGGGGTAGACGAAGTGGGCGCCGGAGTACTGCAGCGCGCAGTCCATGCGCAGGCGGCCTTCGGCCGTGCGTTCGGTGGCCCAGGCTTGGTTGTGGCTTTGGCTCAGGTGCCCTTCGTACCGCACGGCGAGACGCGCGGTTTCCCCGTCGCCGAGGTGCTGGGGCAGGGGCACGGTCAGCAGGTCCCCTTGATGCAGGAAGGGCAGGCTCTGTTCGCGCCCTTGGTTGCGTTGTAGGCGCACTTCCACGAGCCGTAGATTCCGACCCGCGTCCAACTCGAGCTGCGCGAGCCCGGCGTGCTCGCTCTGCAGCGAAATGGTGGCGAGGCCGAAGAAGCGATCTCCAGGCTGGGTGAAATCCAGCTGGAAGTCGTAGGCCAAAACGTCGATGCAGGTCCGCGAGTCTTGGGGGCAGAGCTTGGGGCTGCCATGCTCTTCTTGGGGCGCGGAATCCTGCTGCGCGCAATCCCACTGCAGGGTGCTCGGGTCTTCCTGCGCCCAAGTTTCGAGCCCTGCTTCCTGCGCCGCGTTGGCCGCGACCGCGAGCAACGGTGCGTGCGAACAGGTCGACCCGTGCTGCGCTTCAGTCGTGTGTTGCGCGGGCGCGATCCCGGGCAGCCCCAGGGCGCATGCGACGAACCACGCCCTTGCCATCGACCAGCGAAGGGAAAGGTGACGTGGTTTGCGGCCCTTAGGGTTGGGCGCGGCAAGGTCGTCGAAGGAGCGCGGTCGGGAGGTGTTCAAGGGGCGGTTAACGGGGCCGGATCCCTATGGTACGCACCGGCCTCGGGGGCGCGAACTTTCCGGTGGAAGTTACCGGATCCAAACAACGCGCGAGGCACCACCCGGAGCCAGGGTCGCGACGTCGTCTCGTCGTGCCTCGACCTAGGCCAAAACCTCTTCGTTTTCGGTCCAGAGCACCTGGTAAAGGGTGTCCCGTTCGACGGGCACCCGACCCGCATCGCGGATCCAGCGGATCAGCTCTTCGCGCTCGACGGCTTGGGGGGTCGTGGCGCCCGCTTCGTGGTAGATCTTCTCTTCCACTACGGTTCCGTCGACGTCGTTCGCCCCGAAGGACAGCGCGGTTTGGGCGATCGGGATGCCCAGCATGATCCAATAGGCCTTGATGTGCTCGATGTTGTCGAGCAACAGGCGTCCCACAGCGATTTCGCGCAGCTCATCCAAGGCGGTGGGGGCCGGTAGATGGGACCACTCGTTGCCCTCGTTGTGGAACGACAGGGGGATGTAGGTCTGGAAGCCACCCGTCTCGTCCTGCAGGAGGCGCAAACGGTTCAAGTGATCGACCCGTTCTTCGATCGTCTCGATGTGGCCGTGCAGCATCGTGCAGTTCGAACGCAGCCCGGCACGATGCACCGTGCGTGCGGTTTCGAGCCATTGCTCGCCGGTGTTTTTGAGGTGATAGCCCTCGTCGTGCACGCGCTTGGCGAAGACTTCGGCGCCGCCGCCGGGACAGGAGTCGAGGCCGGCGGCTTGCAGTTCGGGCAGCACTTCGCTGAGGGGCTTCTTGGCGTTGCGCGCGATCTGCATCAGCTCGATCATGGTGAACCCTTTGATGTGGATCTCGGGGCGCACTTCCTTGATGGCGCGCAGGATGTCGAGGTAGTAGCTGTAGGGCAAACGCGGGTAAACCCCGCCTACCACGTGCACTTCGGTGACCGGCTCGTCGAGTTGTTCGCGAATCTTTTGGGCGACTTCCTCGGGCCGCATCACGTACGCGCCCTCCTGGCCCGGTAAACGCTGGAACGAGCAGAAGCGGCACAGCTTGTTGCACACGTTCGTGTAGTTGATGTGCTGGTTGACGTTGAAGTACGTGCGGTCGCCGTGCTTTTGCTCCCGCACGTAGTTCGCCAGAGCACCCACCGCGTGCAGGTCGGGGCAGCGGTACAGGGTCAGCCCGTCTTCGGTGGAGAGCCGTTCGCCCGCCAGGACCTTGTCGTAGATCGAGCCGAGGCCGGCCTGGGTGCAACGGGCTTGGAGGAGGGAGGAAACCATGAGCGGGGGCAGGGTTAGGCGTTCGGCCGGGAGGCGAGGGCGCGCGCGCGCCAGTCTTCGGGAGCGCCCGGGTGGGTGGCGGCTTCCTCGCGGCAGGTGGGCCAGCGGTCGCCTTCGAAGCGCTCGTCGGCGATGCCGTACCAAGAGTTGCGCTGCAGGGGCGTGTAGCCCGCGCGCGTGATCAGGCTTTCGATGGTTTGGATGGACTCCAGGTGGAAACAACCTGCCGCCGAAACCACGTTTTCTTCGAGCATGGTGCCGCCAAAGTCGTCGCAGCCAAACGCGAGCGAAACCTGGGCCAGCTTCATGCCTTGGGTCACGTAGCTGGTTTGCATGTGTTGGAAGTTGTCCAGCACGACGCGGGCCAAGGCCTGCATGCGCAGGTATTCGGCCGGGGTTGTTTTGCGCGGGTAGGTAGCCTCGTCGGGCACCCCCTCGGGCTGGGTGTTCCAGCAGGCAAACGCCGTGAAGCCACCCGTTTCGTCCTGCAGGTCGCGAAGGCGCATGAGGTGTTCGATGCGCTCGGGAATCGTCTCCACGTGCCCGAACATCATGGTGGCGGAGCTGCGCAGGCCGGCCTTGTGCACTTGGCGGTGCACTTCGAGCCAGTCGTCGGTGGTGGTCTTCTTGGGGGCGATGATCTCGCGCACCCGCTCGACCAACATTTCCGCGCCCGCGCCGGGCACCGAACCCAGGCCCGCCTCGCGCAGGTCGGCGATGACCTCGGCGATCGAGCGCTTTTCGTAGCGCGCGAAGTGCTCGATCTCGGGGGCGGACAGGGCGTGGCAGTTGATATCGAAGCGCGCGGTGATGTCGGCGATTAGCTCGCACCACCAATCCGACAGGAGGTGGGGGTGGTGGCCGCCTTGCATCAAGAGTTGGCGTCCGCCGAGGCGCACGGTCTCCTCCACCTTGCGGTAGATCTCGTCCCGGGAGAGCACGTAGCTCTCGCGGTCCCCCGGGCTGCGATAAAACGCGCAGAAGCCGCAGTCCGTGATGCAGACGTTGGTGGGGTTGAGGTTGCGGTCGACGATGTAGGTGACGCGGGCCTCGGGGTTGAGGCGTTCGCGCACCGCCGTCGCCATGCGGCCGAGGGTGAGCAGGTCGGCCTTGGCGTGCAGGAAGAGGGCCTCTTCCTGGGAGAGGCGCTCGCCGGCGAGCACCGCGAGTTCGAGGCGGTCGAGCTCCTCGCGCAGGGCGCCGCTCTGGGCCTCGTGAGCCGAAGGGGCCCGCCACGTGCGAGCCGGTTTCAAGGTGGTGGCCATGCTGGGAGTGTATAGGCCCATTCCTCCGCTGTCAGGCGCTCCAATCCGCAAAGAATCGCTGCGACCCGTAGGTTCCGGAGTCGGGCACCGGGGCTGCTCGGCATGGTCCACTCGCTCCGGCGCCGAGGGTGCGGATGGGGTTGCGCGAGGTTCGATTTGGCGCTGGCAGTCGCGCGCTGCGGTGTCCCAGCTCGGTGGGCTCGCGCGGCTGCTTCTCGATTCCCACGCAGCGCTCGCGCACCCGGGCAAGCCCCTGCCGGAGATCCGCTCGAAATCCGCTTCCCACCACCGCGGAGCGTGGCATCGACCCAGCGAGCCGCTAAGATCCACGCCCTTCCGGTCGGGACCGCCCTCCGCCCGCAACCCACCCCAGCCATGGCCAAACAAACGCCCACCCTGATGGACCAGATCGTCTCCCTCTGCAAGCGCCGGGGGTTCATCTACCAGGCCTCCGAGATCTACGGGGGCATGGGCAATACCTACGACTATGGCCCCTTGGGGGTCGAGCTGCTGCGGCGGGTCAAGGACGCTTGGTGGGGGGCGATGGTCACCGAGCGGGCCGACGTGGTAGGCCTGGATTCGGCCATCATCCAAAACCCGAAGACCTGGGAGACCTCCGGGCACGTGGGGGGCTTCAGCGACCCCATGGTGGACTGCAAGAAGTGCAAGGGCCGCTTCCGGGCCGACAAGTTGCAGGACGCGCGTTGCCTCGAAAAGCCCAGCAAGATCCCCGGCGAGTGCGACGGGGAGCTGACCGAACCGCGCGAGTTCAACATGATGTTCAAGACCAACGTGGGCCCGGTGGAGGACACGGGTTCGGTCGCCTACCTGCGGCCGGAGACGGCCCAGGGCATCTTCTTGAACTTCAAGAACGTGCTGGACTCCGCGCGCATCAAGCCGCCGTTCGGCATCGCGCAGATCGGCAAGTCCTTCCGCAACGAGATCACCCCCGGCAACTTTGTGTTCCGGACGCGCGAATTCGAGCAAGCCGAGATGGAGTACTTCGTGCCGCCGGCCGAGGACCAGCAGTGGTTCGATCACTGGGTCGAGGCGCGCCATCAGTGGTACATCGACTTCGGCGTCAATCCGGACAAACTGCGCCTGCGCGAACACGACCCGAAAGAACTGGCCCACTACGCCAAGGCCACCACCGACATCGAGTATCATTACCCTTTCGGCTGGGGCGAGCTGGAAGGCATCGCCAACCGCACCGACTTCGACCTGTCGCGGCACAGCGAAGCCTCCGGCACGGACCTGCTCTACTTCGATCCGCAGACCAAGGAAAAGTACACGCCCTACGTGATCGAGCCCGCTGGCGGTATCAATCGCATGGCGCTCACCTTCATGATCGACGCCTACGAGGAACAGCAGCTCGAAAAGGACACCCGCGTGGTGCTGCACTTCCACCCCGAGATCGCGCCCATCACCGCGGCCGTCTTCCCGCTGGTCAAGAAGGACGGCATGCCCGAGAAGGCCCAAGCCGTCGCCGCCATGCTGCGCAAAGCGCGCTTCGCCACCTTCTACGATGAAAAGGCCGCCATCGGTCGCCGCTACCGCCGCCAGGACGAGGTTGGTACGCCTTTCTGCGTGACCATCGACGGCGACACCATGGAGACCGACGTGGTCACCGTGCGCCACCGCGATTCGATGGAGCAGGAAAAGGTCAAGATCAGCGAGCTGGTCGGCTACCTGTACGAGGCAAAGACCAACTGGACCCGGCCGTAGGTCGTACCGCATCCGACCCGGCTTCAAGCACTTAGGCAGCCAGCCCCAATCCATGGGCTGGCTGCCGAGTGGTTTGAAACCGGATCCGGTGGGGTACGACGGCATGCATGGGGGGTGGGAGCCGTTGGATCCGGCGTCGCAGCGCCGGGGTTTCTGGGCAGTGTGGCCTCCGAAAGCGTTCGTCCATCCGTCGGGAACGGGACCGCCAGCGCTCCATACCTAGTGCGAATGCGCCGGCTCGTTTACCCTAGAGGGCCTCGCGGGGTGTGCTGGCGACAGGTCGGCTCTAGCCCCAAGGATCATTGTTTACCCATCAGGATTTCGACATGAAGCTCGCTTGGACCCTTCCCTTCGTTTTGATTCCCACCGCACCGGCCTGGGCGCAAGGAAACAGTTGCGCAACGGCCACCCCGATCGCGGGCCCCGGCTCATGGGGATACTGGGGCTCTGGCATTACGGCCCAGGGCGAGTTTTCGCCTGGCACCGATTGCGAGTTTTTCGACGGGCACATCGAAAGGTACTTCCAGTGGACCTCGACCTTCGACGGCAACGCCCAGATCGATACGCTGGGCGCCACTTGGGATACGCAGTTGGCTGTGTATCAAGGGGATGGCTGCAACGCGACCTGCGTCGACTACGACTACGCGACGGGAAGTCCGATCGCGCCGGCTTACTCGAACCGCAGTTTGATGATCCTTCCCAACGTGCAGGTCGGGGATACGTTCCTCGTGCGTGTGGGCAGCGCGCCGGAGTCGCACACCCCTTGGATCGTTTTGTCGATCAGCCAAAACGATGATCCTTGTTTCTTCCAATCGGATGATGTTTTCGAGGGCAATGATCGCTTTCCCGACGCCGCGGCCCTTCCCAACGGGCTGCATCCCGATCTGTGGGTTTCCAACCTGCACCCCGACTTCTTCCAGTTCTGCGTAGACGCCGGCGATACGCTCACGATCGATGCCCTCTTTTCCCACGCAACCGGGGACTTGAATCTCCAGCTCTTCGGGGCCGACCCGGCCAACGAGGGGAATCTGGGCTCCTACTTGGGGGACTCCTTCTCCACGACGGACAACGAAACCGTGACGTGGACGAATCCCCACGCCACGAACCGCGAAGTGCGCCTCTACGTGCGCGTGGACAACTGGCAATCCGGGCCGGATTGCAACACCTACGACCTGTTGGTGAACGGGGTGGGGGACTGCAACATCACGACGACCACGTTTTGTGACCCGATGGATGCCAACTCCACCGGCTTGCCTACGGTGGCGACCGCGATTCCCCAGCCGGGCATCGGTGCGGGCGTGCGGCTCGAGGCTGCCCAGGGCCCCCCGGGGCAATTCGGTTATTGGCACGTGGGCACGGCCCTGACCGAACCCGGATTAGCGATTGGCGAGGGGCGCTTTTGTTTGTCCATCACCAACTTCAACCGCTATGGCCGCTACAACCAAGCGGGCAACAGCATGAACTCGGTGGGGCAATTCGATGCCCAGGGCGTATTCCTCAACCTCGTCGGAACTTCGCAGACCGGAACCGGGTTCGACGTGCCGAGCGAGATCCCGATCTCGTTCCCGTTCGGAGTCATGCGAACGGTCGCGCCGGGGCAAACCTGGTACTACCAGCTCTGGCACCGCGAGGCGAACGGCCAATCCAACTTCACGAACGGGTTGGCGATCACGTACTAGAACGGATCCCAGAGCCTTGGACTCGGCAGGTGCCCAAGAGGGGGACTGCCGAGTTCAGGTACTTTTTAGATCGGTTCCAAGGATCCGAGGGCGCGTCGAGCAAGCCCTGGGCACTAGCTGCGCTTAGGAAGGGCCTCGATGCGACGTAGGAGCGCATCGGCCTCCTCGGAAGCCTTCGCGAAGCCACGGATGTCGCCTTTGCGTTGCAGGGCGATGGCCTCTTCGAGTTTGGCCGCGTAGGCCTTTTTGAGTTTGGGGCGGGGATCTCTACGAAAGATGGAAAGCATGGGTTCACTCCTGATTCCTCCCTTCCTTCGCCGCGCTGGATCCGGCGGATGCAACACCCGTCTCGATCCATGCATGGATCCAATCCCCTGGGTGGGCTTGCCAGATCTCGACCGAGGCGAGACACTCTCCCCATGGACCACTTCAGCATTCTCAGCACCGTTTTGGTTTTGATCCCTTGGCTTTCGCCTGCAGCCACCAGCCCTTCAGAAGCCTCGCAAGGAGAGTCGCAAGAAGCGCAGACCGAATCCCCGTTCCGCGAAGTCCATCGTGCTCCGAACCCCCTTTATGGCATGGTGGTCGATCCCAAGGAGGAGACCCTCTACCTGCACAGTTTTGGGGAGCTACGAGCGGTATCGGTTGCGAGCGGTGAGGTCGAATGGACCGGCAAACTCAAACCGCGCATGGGCCGACAAGACCCGACGGAAGCCAAGCCCACCGCCTTGGCCCTCACGCAGGAATGGGTCCTCGTGGGCTACTCCGATATGATCCCCATGGCGGAATGTTTCGCGATCGAAGGTGGGGCTGCGCAGAAGGACTGGGTCGGCGCTGCGGGCCACAAGTCGGAAGTGACCGCCGTGGTCGCCGATCGCAAGGGCAAGTGGATTTGGCTCGGCCTCGACCGGGGCGTCATGTCGCGCATCACACCCACCGATCTGGAAGCTTGGAGCAATCGCGTGATGGACAACGGCGGAGTGACCTGCGCCGTGATCGATCCCAAGGACAAAAAGGTCGCGGTCGGCGGCCAAGATGGGAGCGTGCGCCTGCTCGACCACAGCGGGGCGAGCGTCGACAAGAAAAAGTTCTACGAGGGTGACGGCAGTCCGATCGTCGCGTTGGTTTGGGGGCCGAAGGGTCGCAACCTGTACGTAGCGACCCAAAAGGGCGCGCTGGTGCGCTTGTCGGTGTCCAACATGAAACCCAAGTGGCAGGTGGCGACTCCTGACGGTGGTCCCCAGCAGCTCGCCGTCCACCCCAAAGGGGAATGGGTCGCGGTGGGGGATGATCTTGGGCGCGTGCACCTGTTCGACGATAAGAAGGGGAAAGTGCTCGCCACTTGGAAACACCCCGAAGCCCAGGCCGGCGTGCGCGGCCTCGCGGTGGTTGGGAAAGGCAAGCAGATCCTTTCGGCCGGTGGAACCACCGTGCAGCTCTGGACGATCGAAGAATGATCGCGCAGACCGCTCCCCGGTGAGTACGGCAAGGGAGCGTGCAGCGCTTGCCGGTCCGCAGGTAGGGCGAACATCCAGCCCTCAGGGCAGCTCGGCGTGAAGGTGCCGATCGGCGCAGGCTACCCTGATGGTTGGCACGTGCGCAGCGCTCAACCGTGGTGGATGTTGAACCAACGGTCACAGTGCCCACAACGCACGTCTCCCATGGGGGAAACATCGGCGCCTTCGCCCAGTGCGGCCGCGCAGTGCGGGCAGCGATACCCGCCGGAACCATCGGCCATGGGGCCGCTCGAGCCGGGGGAGTAGCCTCCCGCCGCGCTCGCATCCTCCTTGCGGGACCCATGTCCTTTCACGGGAATGCCCATCAACATCGCAAAACCCTGGAACACAAAAAAGCAGGCTACCAGCGAAAAGAAGGCTTTGAAGAAGAAGGGAGCTCCCAAGAAGAAACCTCCCGAATCGAACCAAACGAAGGACAGGAGCGCGAGCCCGATCCCCATGGGGAATAGGCCAACGATGCGCAGGGGGGAATTCATGATGGTGGACGCTTGCCAGCGCGTGGTGCTTCGTACCCTTCGAATTCGGGGAGGTTACAGGCTCGGCTCGGGGAACCAAGCGTGCATCTCCGGCGGCAGTTCGCGCAGCAGGGTCGCGCGCAGTTCGCGCATCTGGGCGGCGTATTCCCGCTGCGCCGGCGCGAAGTCCGGTCGGTCCGCGCCGAGCCACTGAATCTTCTGGCCCAACTCGCGCATCATGGTTTCGAACTCCTCTGGCGTGCGTTTCGCGCGCAGGTTCGCGATCAAGGGCGGGTATCGCTCGGGCGTGTAGCGGTAGCTGGAGAACAGCCACAGCACATGGCTGTGGGTGTTGGTCATGATCGCAGTGCGCTCTTCGCCGAAGCGGTCAAAGTTCGTCAAACCCGGCGCCGCAGCCCACAGGCTGGTGCCCGCGAACAGGAGACTGACCCCCCAAGCCAAGGCGCGCCCCGGGGCTTGCCAGCTCGCGAGCCGATCGAGACCCACCCCCGCGGCCAAGATCAGCCAAGGCATGGCGATCAACGGGTAGCGATAACCGAAGACGCCCTCGCTCTCCTTCACGCCAAAGCGGGTGAAGGTGTATAGAGCGAGAAACCCCAGGAGCCAGAGGCCCGCGACTTGGGCCGGATTCGGGGTCGGGGAGTCCTTCTGCGCCGTCGGGTTCGCTGGCGAACGGCCGTAGTGCAGCGCTCCGAACATCGCCGCGAGGACCAAGGCGGTCGTGTAGATCAGGCCCCAAGTATGGCCCAGGGATTCCCACGGCAGTGCGAACCACTGGGCCGTCGGCAGATCGTGCGCGAAAAAACCGACGAGCTTTTCACCCGCGCCGGTGCTGACCAGGTTCTGGCTGCCGGTGTGTTCGTAGATCCGAAAGCCGCTGAAGTCGTGGCGCAGGTTGTACCACAGCCAAGGAGCGAACCCGACCAGGAAGCCGAGGCCCTGCGCGACCCAACCTGAAGCCTTGGGGCGGCGCTTCGGATGCAGGTCGAAGAAAGCCAGCATGCCGATGGCCAGCAGGGTTTGGTAGCCGATGTAGAGATTCAAACCCTGCAACACGCCGAGCCAAGCGCGTTTCGCGGTTTTTCCCGTCGGGCGGCTGTGCAGGCTGAGCCACAACCACAAGGTGCCCAAAGCGAGCACGTTGCTCTCCACGTGCGTGCCCCACACCACCATCGTGTTGATCAGCAATCCGGGGGTCATCAAAGCCCACAGGAGTCCGCCGAACAGCGCGGCGCGCTGGCTGACCCAACGCCGCAGGATCGTGTACAACAACACGAGCGCCAGCAGGTTGAAGGCCAAGGCCGTGATGCGCAGCACCCACAAGGTGGGCCCCATGACGGCTACGAGCGGCATCATCAAGAGGCTGACGATCAACGAGCCGCCGCAATAGTTGGCGTATTGGTAGTCGATCAGCGGCACCACCGGGCCGCGCAGAATGTCCTCGCTGACGTTGAGGCGGGCCCGCTCCTCGGTCACGTGAATGAGCCGCTCTTCGAGCGCAATCCCTCCGTCGTAGGTGCCTAGGAGGTCCACGCGCGGTGCTGAGTAGACCGCACCCCGTTGGACGCACAGAAGGATCACCAAGCCGAGCAGGAAGAGCCAAGGGCGCGATCGCATGGGGGGTAGGGTAGCCCAGGCCTTACGCGAACTCGCCTCGGCACACCGATTTGGATCAAGGCGATGCGTTTCGATCGGTGGGTTGGCTCACAGGGGAGAATCACGGGGGTGCGGAGAGCGGCGGTCCGCCGCGCAGCCAACCGTCAGTGAGCAACCCCTGGGAAGCCTCGCCGGGGATCTCGTACAGGGATTTTGCGAAGGGATGCCATGGATCCGCGCGCTGTGCAGTCCATGCTAGTCTTCAGCGGCCCTCGGTGCCCAGCCGACCCGCGCCGGTCCCTTCCGGCTTGCCCTCTCGGACCCCCTCTCTCCCATCAACCCATGATCTCCCACTGGATGTTTAGTCTCTTGGCCTTGGGCGCTCCTCCGGCAGCGCCCAGCGCGGCGTTCCCTCAGGACCCGGCACCCCAAGAAACGCCCGCCGAAGAGCCCAAGGCCCAAGCGAGCGCGTACGACGCGCTGCTCAGCGAGTACCAAGCGGCCGTCAAGGATTTCCGCGCAAGGGTGCGCCAGGCGGAAGGGGCGCAGGCCAAAGCTGCCCTGCGCAAGCATCACCCCGCGAAGGATTTCCTGGGCCGGTTTGAAGCGTTGGTCCAGCAGGGCGACGGCCGCGGCTTGTTATGGAAAGCTGCGACCCAGCGGGAGCGCAACGTGCCCCGCAAGGAACGCGAGGCCGAGCGGCTCGACGCCTACACCCAAGTCCTGAAGGAATTCCCGCGGGCCGCTTGGCTCGAAGAAGCGATGGCGACCGTGGCGCGCGACAAGCAGGTGGACCTGGACCACCGGGTGCGCCTCTTCCAGCACGTCGCGAACGGGCTCGAGCACACCGACGAGCATCGCTTGCTCGCGCGCTTCCACGCGGGTGGTTTGCTGTTTGCCGCCAAAGACGAAACGAAGCAAAAGCTCGGCAAGGAACTGCTGCAAGCCTTGATCCAAGAGGACCCCAAGTCCGCCATCGCTTTGCGTGCCAAGGCGATCATCGAGAAGCCTGACCTCAGCGTCGGGTCGATCGCTCCCGAGTTCGTCGGTCAAACCATCGACGGGGAGACCCTGCGCCTCTCGGACTATCGTGGCAAGGTCGTCTTGCTCGACTTCTTCGGCTTCTGGTGAGGCCCCTGCAAGCGCGGCATGCCGCACTTGCAGGAGCTCGTGGAGCGCCACCAAGACGACCCCTTTGTGATCCTCGCTGTCAACTTCCGCGACAGCGAACAGGAATTCCGCCAAGGCATGGAGTCCTTCAACGTGACCTGGCCGACCATCTACCAAGGCAGCGAGGGCGGCCAGCCCGCCAACCCGATCGGCAAGTTGTTCCAAGTGCGGGGTTTCCCCACGTACTTCTTGATCGGCCCCGATGGCAAAATCCTCGGCTCGGGTCACGATGGAGCAGCCTACGACAAAAAGATCGCCGAGCTGGTCAAGGAAATCAAAGAGAGCGCGCGCCAATAGACGCACGGCTCTAGCTCCGCCGCCTCCTCTCCCGCTGGGGACTGGGGGCGGTTTTTGTTAAGGGGTTTGCGCCGGTGCGTCGTGCTCCAAGCGCCGGCTGCGTTGATCCATGGCCAACTCGTGCTCCACATCCCCTTCGCTGCCTTGGCGCCGATGGTCGATCGCTTCCAGTTCGGGCAAGCGTCCGTAGACGATGAGATTGTCCCCAGCAAACATGGGGGTGTCGGGGGTGGTCTCCCCAACCCAGGTGGCGTCCTCGCGACGAATGCCGAGCACTGGCAAGCCTTCCTTGCGCAAGCCGGACGTGCGCAAGGTCTGGCCCGCCAACCAACTGCCCGGTTGGATGTACAGCTCCGCGACCCGGTAGTCGCTCGTGAGTTCGATCAAGCTCTCGAAGTCGCGGTTCCCGTAGGCGGTGTACTGCTCCAGGGCGCGATCGATGAGCCCCTTCATGCGTTGGTCGATCCAGCGGCTCTTGGCGAACAGAAACATCCCGATCACCCCGAGGAACAGGACGCCCACCTTGCGCAGGGTGTCCATGGCCGTATCCCCGTCTTGGATGAAGGCCAAAATGAACGACGAAACCACCGTCACGATCCCCACGTTGCCCACCAGCATGAGGATCATGACCAAACGGCGCCGCACGGGGTGATTGACGACGCTCTCCGCTTCGCGGGTCGTAAAACCCACACCGGACAGGGCGGACCAAGCTTGGAAGCGAGCCGTCTCTAACGACAAACCGGTGTGCACCAGGGCCCGCGTGGCCACCATGGCCATCAGGAGGGCCAGGGCGAGCACGACGAGCAGGGTGATGATCGGGATCATGGCTCCCTCATCCTAGCGGCGAGACGTCACGGTTCGAGCGTCCGGTTCGCTCGGGCCCCCCAGATCATTCGAGGGTAGGAGGATCCGCGAGGGCTCAGGAAGGCGCCTGATGAGCCCGGTCGTAGAGCACTGGCATCTGGCCTTGCCAGCGCTCCCAAAGCTCGTCTTCGCTCAAAAGGCGGCCCATGAAGTCCGCGACTTGGATGCGACTGGTTTTGCCGGCGTTGAAAATCGCGCTGCGGGTAGGGGAGGGATGGACGTCGTAGGGCTCGACTGCGGGCGCGTCGAAGAGTCCATCGGGGCGTACTGCGACCCAGCGCAGGTGCGGATTCTCGGGACCCACTTCGGTGCGCAGCACCTCGGCCGCATCCTCGTTGTCGGCGTGGGGCGGAACGAGGATGCGCAAGCCGCCCACGACCACGCGTTGGGCGAAGGAGACCTTCTCGTCGAGATCGCGATTGCGGTTGCCGCTGGTGTTCATCAGCACCAAGCGCGCGGGCTCCTTTGGCTCTGCGGCGATTACCGCCTGGGCGATGCGGTGCACGACATCCGTCACGAGCCGCCGGGGCGGGCCGAAGATGCCGCGCAAGGAGAGTCGGTGCCCCAAGCACGAAACGAAGCCTTCGCAATCCGCCACGAGCGCGTTCCAGTCGGCAGGAGGGAGTTCGTGCACCGAGGCCACGTGGGCTTGGTAGCGCGGGTGGTCCCTCACGTCGGCCGGCATGCTGGACGGGTTGCGCACGACCGCATGGACCGCGTGTCCGCGCTGCAAGAGCGCTTGGACCACGAGACGGCCGGTGGCGCCGGTGGCGCCTACCACGAGGACTTTCATGGGGGATCGGGAAGTGGATTCGGGATTGGCTCGGGAATGGGCTGGGGCTTCGCGCTCGCCTTGGGCCTGCGCGGTGGGAGGCCAAACCTTGGCAAGGGTCCCTCCGCGGCGCGGGCCACCTCCCTCACGGTGGAGCAGCCCTGCGCCCAACAGCGGTCAATAGCCCGCCGCGTGCCCGTCTTTGCGGGACTCGCTGGCCCCTTGGTAGGTGCGGTTTTTGGCGTCCCACAGGATCGCTTGGTAACCGCCGTACAAACCGCGGCTCGTGCCCAGGGTGTGCCCGCGTCGCGTCAATTCCCGGCGCACGCTTTCGGGGAACCCCGACTCCAACTGCAACCGTCCACCGTCGAGCATGCGTGTCCCGGTGGGCTGCGAAGAGCCGGTGTGCACGATGCGCGCCGCGTCTCCGGCCTCCTGCAGGTTGAAGCCAAAGTCCAGCATGTGGATCAAGATCTGCGCGTGCATCTGTGGCTGGGTGGCGCCGCCCATGACGCCGAAAGCCATGTAGGGCTCGCCGTTTTTTGTGACGAAGGCCGGAATGATGGTGTGGAAGGGGCGTTTGCCCGGCGCGTAGGTGTTGGCGCGGCCGGGGGTCAAGTCGAATAGCTCGCCGCGGTCTTGCAGCATGAAACCCAACTCGCCGGGAATCATGCCCGAGCCCATGCCGCGGTAGTTGCTCTGGATGAGCGAGACCATGTTGCCGTGGCGGTCGGCGGTGCATAGGTAGATCGTGTCGCCTTCCTCCAACGCGGGATTGGCGGCGGGGATCGACTGCATGGCCTTCTTGGGGTCGATCAGCTTGCGGCGCTCGGCGGCGTACTCCTTGGAGATCAAGCGCTCCACGGGAACGTCCGCGAAGTCCATGTCCGCGTAGAAGTGGGCGCGATCTTCGAAGGCGAGTTTTTTGGCTTCCGTGAAGAGGTGCACGTAATCCGCGCTCTGATGACCCATTCCTGCCAGGTCGTAGGGCTCGAGCAGGTTCAGGATCTGCAGCGCCGCGATGCCTTGGCCGTTGGGGGGCAACTCCCACAGTTCCACGCCGCGGTAGCTGGTCGCAACGGGGTCGACCCACTGGCCCTTGTGCGCGGCGAGGTCTTCGGCGGTCAGATAACCGCCTTGCTCCTGCATGAAGCGTGCGATTTCTTTCGCGATGGCTCCCCGGTAGAAGGCGTCGCGGCCTTCTTTGGCGATCAGCTCGTAGGTGCGCGCCAAACGGGGGTTGGCAAAGCGTTCCCCTTCGGCGGGAGCCTTGCCATTCGGCATGTAGGTCTCTTGAAAGTTCGGGTAGTGGCTCATGCGCTGGGCGCTGAGGCCCAGGTAATAGGCGATCGTCTGCGGCACCGGGGTGCCCTCACGCGCCGCTTGGATGGTGGGCGCGAGCAGCTCCGCCATGGGTTTGGATCCGAAGCGATCGTGCAGCATGAACCAGCCATCCACGCAGCCGGGCACGCTGACCGGCAGGGGGCCGTGGGAGGGAATTTGCCCGTCGGGGCACTTGGCGCGCAGCTCTTCGAGGGAAAGCGATTGCGGCGAACGACCCGAACCGTTCAGTCCCACCAGCTCCTTCTTTTCCGCGTCCCAAACGATCGCATACAGATCGCCCCCGATGCCGCAGCCGGTCGGTTCCCCATAGCCAAGAAACGCGTTCGCTGCGATGGCCGCATCGATGGCGTTCCCGCCACCCTTCAGCACATCGAGCGCGATCTGCGTCGCCAAGGGATGACTCGTGGCCGCCATCCCATGGTTTCCAAACACCACCGATCGGGTGGCAAACGTTTCGCCGGTGATGCGGTCCATGTGCTGCGAACTTGCGAGGGGGGCCAGCAAAGCCCCCGCCAACAACCAACTCTTGCGGGGTGCCATGGGGTCTATCCTAGGGACTCTTCCGCTTGCCGCACAGTTGGAAAGTGGACTCGCTAGCTCTCGATCACCTTCCATCGGGGAACTGGGTTCTCAACCGGACTGGATGGTTCAAGCCCGCGACGATGGGCTCCGAAAGACCTGGTGGTCGTGACCAATCCCCATCCTCCGTTTCGGGAGTACCATCGATGAGTTCGCTGGTTCGCACGACCTGCCACTCGACCTCCCACAAACCAGGTCGAAGCAGTTCTCCTGTCCAAAGGTGTGGGTTTTGCTCGTCTCTCCGCAATTCCTGAACAAAACCAAGAGAATCGCTCCCACTGGCTTCACAGGTCAGCCGCACCGCCACCACCATCTGGGAATCATGACCCGGCGATCCTTCCACTCGGAGTTCCACAGGGATGATCGGATCGAGCTGGACAGCGATGGAGTGCCCAACGCCGGGCAAGTAGCTCCAGCAAGACCCTGGGGCACTCACCATCAAATCGACGGTTGGACTGTCGGTGACGATGCGAGCGACTCCCGGATCCTCGTGGGAAGGAGCTCGTCGCCAGTACTGCGTATCGTAGGTGCGAAACATCACGCTCGGAGGAAACCGATCCAAAGGGGGAGCTACCCGTACTTCGATGGTCCGGAATTGGTGCGAAACGTGGATCGTTGCCAAGCGTGGATCCTGAGGAGATGAAAGTTGGAACCAGACATCATGGATCACATGAATCGGCTTGAGCCCCGAGTCAGGAATCACGAGTACCTTTGCGACCCCCGGAGACAAGCCATGCATCTCGTACGCGCCGGTATTTGGATCGATCGAAACTCGCCGGGTACGACGATCGACGCTAGTCACCTTCAGAGTGCAGGGCAATCCCTCGATCCCCAAGACCTGTCCAGCGATGCCGACTCCACCGTGCGTCTCAAGAGCAACCTCGTCTTGGTCGGCGGGGATGAAAACGGGCTCGTTCAGGTAGAACCAGCCGTTCTCCTCGAATGGAGTCGTCAGTTGCTCGACGCGGTAGCGGTGGTCCACTGACTTCCGATCGAGCGTGAACCGGCCACGGGAGTCGGTTTCGATCCGACGGGAAAGCTCGCCTCTCAGGTTGTGCCAACTCTGGCCGTCGTCCTTGGTTCGCTCCAAGCGAGCCAAGAATCGTGCTCTTGCTAGGGGAGAACCATCTGGGCTCGTAAGGACTCCAACGATTCTTGAGCTACCCTGGTTGGGACTCAAAGATCGAACCGCTTCTTCTGTCTCCACCACAACTCGGCGGAGGCCCGTCCCGACCGGTGTCGGTTGGTAGAAGTGCTGCCATTCCTCCGTTGGGGGATGTGGTGGAAGTTCCGATTGGGAAAGTTGCGGGTCAAGATCCTCAGCCGCTTTGACTTCTGGGACAAAGGGCTTCCAAGCCAGGAGGACGACCGCCAAGAGGCAGATCGACACGAGCAAAATTTTGTGCATGGCTCGTAGGGAAAAAAGTTGCATGACGATGTGGAGGAATCGGTCGAGCGAAAATGAAATGGGCTCGACTCTCCTGAAGTCATTCTAACCCACCTGAAAAATCGGTGGGGCGGCGATGGGGCGCAGCGCGGGTCGGGCCGCGCGGACTCAACCTTTTCCCAGCTTGGCGAGCATCGACTTCGCCAACTCCCGTGACTTGATCACGCATTGGTCGGAGTTGTCGTACTCGAAACGGCCGAAACGGCCCAAGGGGGTGACCCCGACGCTTTCGAGCCAGCCGAGGGCGACTTCGCGGCGCTTGTGATACAGCTCGTCGAACACCACGTAGGCATGGTTGACCGTGCTGCGGTCGGTGAAGAGCACTTCGTCGCGGGACATGATGCCGGCGTTCACGAAACCGTCGAGGATTTCCTGTTCCAGCGACTCGCCGGGGAAGGGTTTTCCTCCGGGCCAAGTGACCTCCGCCATGAGCGACGTTTTGCCCTCTGGCGCATTCAACGTCGCGTAGTTCGACATGTAGGTCACGCGGTTGGCGGGGCCTTGGCTCTGGTGGGGCAGGTAGATCCACGAGAGGTCGGGGTGCTCGGGCCGATCGAGGGCCACCAGGATCGAGAGCAGGCCGTTGTACTCAAGCGTGCGCATGGCCTCCGCCACGTCGGCGGGCATGTCCGGGAACAGATCCGGCGCGTAGGTCAACGTCAAGGTCGACACACACAGATCAAAGGCCTCGCCGTTGACCGTCACGCCTTCGCCTTGCTGGCGCACCTCTTGCACGGGCGTGTTCAAGCGCACCGATGCGCCCAAGCTGTGGGCCATGCCGTCGGTGATGCCTTGGAAGCCCCCGCGCTTGGGATAAAAGAAGATCGACTGATGCGTGTACCCCTCGGTGCGGATGCCGACCCCGGCCCGCAACACGTCGTCCACCGGCGCGTCCGGGACGCGACCCGCCACCCAATCGCTGGTCAAGAAGTCCAGATCGCGCTTCCAGATCTTCTCGTTGTAGGGGTCCATGAAGTGCTTCGCGATGCCGTCGCCGAAGCGCCACTGCACCCACTTGCCAAACGTTTTGGGGGCCTCCGAGCCGTCCATGGTGCGCTCGTGCCAAGCCTTCACGTAGCCCGACAGGCAATCGAAGGTGGCTTCTTTGGGCAGGTCCCCGATGCCGTTTTCGAAAGGGTAGTGCACCCAGCGATCCTCGAAGCGGATCTTGGTGTGGCGATCCCGCTGGTCGAAGGCGTCCGGCCCGCCGGCTTCGTCCTTCATCCACTCCATGGCGGGCTTGTCCTTGCTGAACAAGATGTGACCGCCCGCTACGTCGTAGGTGAAGCCGTCGACCACCTTGGAGCGGCACAGGCCGCCCGCCACGGGCCCTGCTTCGAACAGGACGATATCGGAGGCGTCCACGCCTCCTTGCACGAGGAAGCGGGCGAGGGAAAGGCCGGAAACACCGGCGCCGAGAATTGCGATCTTGGCCATGGGGGAGAGGCCCTCAGGGTCCGGCCGCGTGGAAGAGGGCCTGACGGGGGTGCGAGGGGCCCAAAGGGTACCCGCTGGGCCGAGCGACCGCGGCTTGCGCCTGCGAAATGTCTCGGCGACTACGGGAAGACGACCGCCAAACCGTGGGTGAAGTTGCTGGTTTGATTCGGATGCGTGTCTCGATACCAGCCTTGGAAAAACCACGTTTCGCCCGCCATCACCGCTTGGCCGCCGGGGTAAGGCAGCGCGGTGAGATCCAACTGCAAGCGAAATTGCCCGGCCGCGTTCACCTGGCGAATCTGGTCGACGCGGTTGAAGCGGCCCAAGGCACCCCCCAAGCAGAGGTTGCCTTGACTGCCACCTGGGGTCATCACGAAGCCGGCTTGGGTGCCGACCAAGAAGTACCCGAATTCTCCGGCGGGTAGGTCTCGCCCGATCAAAGAGAGCTGATTGTGGGTCACATCGATCGAACCACTCGCTACGAGGGCGCCCACCATCCCGGTGGAATTGGGGGCCGTTTGAGCGCAGTAGGACGTGCCTTGCAGTCGGCATCCGGCCACCATGCGCAAAACACCTGCGCCGGGAATGGTCGTATTCTCGTTGGGAGCGGCCAGCGCCAGGTCGGCGATGGCATCCCCATTCACATCGTCGATCCCTGCCACGCTTTTTCCAAAGCGCGCGCCCGGTACTTCGCCGAACAAAGTGCAGATGACGCTGCCGTCGATTCCCGCGTAGGTAGTGACCTTACCCGCCGCGTTGCCAAAGGTGGCGTCTTCCGAAGAACCCACCATGAAGTCGGCCCACCCGTCCGCATCGAGATCTCCGGCCGAGGCCACCGATTCACCAGCCCGCTCGAACGGCGCGCTGCCCAACAGATCGAACAGCTCCGCCCCGTTCACTCCAGAGGCGACTAGCACGCTGCCCGCGTTGTTGCCCGCTCGATCGTCTTGGGGACCGCCGCTGATCCAATCCTGCCGTCCGTCGAGGTCTACGTCGCCCAGGGCGGCTAGGGAGCTGCCCAGGGTGTGTCCGTCGGCTTTTCCAAAGACCTCGTACAACAAGCCCCCCGTGGATCCCGAATAGACCCGCACGCTGCCCGCGTCGACGAAGCCCATGTCTCGCCCGCGGGCCCCGACGGCGAAGTCCGCAAAACCGTCGTTCTGCAGGTCGCCGAGACCGGCCAGGGAACTACCGAGCCCATCCCCTGCGGAGGCACCGGGCAAGCTGTGCAACACTTGGCCCGTAGCGCCCGAATAAACAAACGCCGCGCCTGTGTCGGCAAAGGAGCCATCGAATCCCGGCGCTCCGACGCCCACGTCGGCGCGTCCATCCCCATCCACGTCGCCCACTCCAGCCACGGCGAATCCCATCGAGTCCTGGAAGCCCGGCCCGCCCCACTGGAACCGCAGCGAACCGTCGAAGCCCGAAAACAAAAAGGCGCGCCCGTTTTGTAGCTCACCCGTTTCTTGGTGGAAGGGAGCCCCTACCAAGATGTCGCCATAACCATCGTTGTTGGTGTCGCCGGCGTACGCCACGCTCAACCCAAACGCGCTGAAACCCACCGTGCCGTCCAGGGAGAAGAGGAACGACCCGTCCGCGCCCGAGTACACGTCCACGCGCCCGGTCGATCCGCCCGCGGTTTGCCCGTTGGGAATGCCCACCAAACAGTCGGCGATGCCGTCGTTGTTGACGTCGCCGCTCGCGATGGCGCTGCCAAGAGCATCGCTGACGTGCGTGCCCTTGATCTCGTCCAAAACCCCTTGCGGCCACGCCGCGAGCGGGCCTGCGGTGATCAAACAGAGGCCGAGGAGGAGGCGGGGGGCGGAGGAACCGGGCATGGAAGGGGCCCAGGGGGCTTCTAAAGGTTCGCCGCAGGTTCGAAATCTGTCAAACCGGGCCCATTTTGATGCCCTCGATGTCGGTCTCAGCGCTCCCGCACGAGATCCCGGCGCGAGATCTGCGCATCCTGCAGGCAGGCGTCCAAGTGCGGCTGGGCATCGCGCAGCCAACGGCGCGCGTCCGAGACGTAGCCGGCGGTGGGGCGCAAACCTGGCATGCGTTGGCCGAAGTAGGCGTTGAAGGCGGCCATGGCGAGCTCCCGACCGTACTTGGCGCAGCAAGAAGCGGCCGCGGTAGGCAGACTCTGCGCTTCCGCACCCACGCGGAAGGAAACCCACAGGTCTCCTTGGGCCCCGTAGACGTGATAGTCTGAGCGCAGGCGCCCCTCGCCCAAGGTCGTCACCCCGCAGCCGGGAAAGTCGCGCTCCAAGAGGCGACCGTAGTTTTTGCGTCCGCCCTGACGATCGACGATCGCCCACACCCCGCTGGGTCCGTGCTGGTCCATCAAGCGCGCCAACAACCCGACGGTGATCTGCCAGGTGGTGGCGGCTTTCGAATCGGTGGCTTGGAAGCTGGCATTGAGGTCTCGGGCTGGCATCAGCGCGATGTGCGCGGGGTGCGCGCGCAGACCGTGCCCCTGCAGGGCCGCGAGCAACCGTTCGCGTTGCTCGTTGATCGCGAGACGCCGCTCCCCTTGCGGCAGCAGGCTCGGCAACTCTTCAAACCACGGTGCACGCAAGCGAGGCGATCCGGGCACCCGCCATCGGTTCCAATCCCAGGGCTGTTCTGGGCGTTGGGTGAGCCAAGCCAAGGCGCTGGCTTCGAGTCGTTCCCAACCGTGCACGCTGCGCTGGAAGACCTGCTTGGAATCGGCGATCACCAAACGGTCTTCGCCACGGCTTGCGCGTTCGGCCACGGCGGGGGAGAGCCACTGCCACAGATCGACCGGCGCAGATTCGGCGATGGGCGTGGGGAACTCCAG
>JAUHXY010000304.1 GCA_030426785.1 bacterium | reverse complement strand
GTGATACCCGGAGTCCTGTCTAAAATATCGTGCAACTCGGCGCGTACGCGTTTCGCATCCACGCCCCTTTCCAGCGTGACGTCTACCTCGGAAGTACTGACCGGTTCTGCGTGTTCGTCCCGCTCGGCTCGGCCGGTGCGACGCACCACGCTGCGCACGCCTTCAATCTCCATGATCCGCTTTTCGATGGCTCCCGCCATGCGATCGCTGGCTCGCAAGGAGGTGCCCGGGGGCGCGAACAAACCGATCGAGAAGGTGCCTTCATTGAATTGCGGCAGAAAGGCCGTGCCGAAGGTTGAAGCGAGCCATAAAACGCCTGCGGTCCCGGCGAGGGCTCCGAGCAAGATTCCCGCCCGCAGTCGCAGAGCCATGCGCAAGAAGGGGGCGTACAGGGACTTCAACGCGCGAATCACAATGCCGTCCCGCTCGAGTTCAGCCCCCGGGCGCACGCGGAGCAACAAACGGCACAGGGCTGGCGTGACCGTCAAGGCCACCAGCAGGGAAGAGAGCAACGAGACCACAAACGCGATCCCGAGGGGCCGGAAAAAACGCCCTTCGATTCCCTCCAAAAACATGAGAGGCAGGAAGACGAGGGCGATGATCAAGGTGGCGAACACCATCGCCGGTCGGATCTCATTGCTGGCTTCGTACACTATCGTGAGGCGTGAGCGGCGCTGTTCGGACGGCAACGCGGCGTTTTGTTTCAGGCGCCGGAAGACGTTTTCCACGTCGATGATGGCGTCGTCCACCAAGCTGCCCACCGCGATTGCGAGCCCACCGAGGGTCATGACATTGATCGTTTCGCCCAAGGCTTCCAAAGCGAGCAGCCCCGCCGCCAGCGACAAAGGCAATGCGGTCAGGGTCACTAGGGTCGTGCGCAGGTTGAGCAGGAACAGGACCAGGATGACAGCCACGATCAATGCTGCGTCGCGCAAAGCCTTGATCACATTCGACACCGACAGGCCGATGAAATTGGCTTGGCGGAACACTTCGCGGTTGATTTGGAGCCCGCTCGGCAAGCCCGCTTCCAGTTCATCCAAGAGCTCGTCGACCTGTTCAGTGATCGCTAGGGTGTTGGTTCCGGGAGCCTTCTGGACGGTCAAGATGACCGCCGGGTGTCCCGCATCCGAACCCGTTCCGCGTTGGGGGGCGGGAGCCAAACGCACCTCAGCGACCTGTTCGATCGTCACCGGGGCGCCTTGGTGCAGTTTGACGAGGGCCTTCTGAATGTCCGCCACCGAGCGCACGCGGCCGGTTTGCCGCACGGGGATTTCGAGGCTTTGCACATCGGGCAAGTAACCCGCGCTCAAAGTGCTGTGGGAAGCTCTCGCCGCCGCGGACACTTCCGCGAAACTCAGGCCATAGAGCCGCAGGCGCTCCTGATCCACAAGAACCTGGTACTCGGGCAATTCCCCCCCGATCACCGAGACCTGCGCGACGCCCGGAATGGCGAGCAAACGATTGCGCAGGTCAAACTCCCCGTAGGATCGCAGCTCCATGGGACTCAAAGACCCATCGGGTGCGGAAACGGCCAGCAGCATGATCTCCCCGGTGATCGAAGTGATCGGCGTCATTTCTGCGTGCGTGTCGGCGGGCATGCTTTCGCGCACTACGTCGAGGCGCTCGGAGACCAACTGCCGGGCGCGATAGATGTCCGTACCCCAGGAAAACTCCACGTAGGCGATCGCCAGTCCGATCGAACTGGTGGTGCGCACCCGGCGCACGCCCGGAATGCCGTTGACCGCGGATTCGATGGGAAAGGTGACGAAGGCTTCCACCTCGTCGGCGGCTAGCCCCGGGGCTTCCGCCATGACCACAACGGTCGGGGCGTTGAGCTCGGGAAACACGTCCACCGGCATTTGGGGGAGCCGGTACATGGCGACCCCGAGCAGGACAGCTCCCAGGACCAGCACCAACACGGCGCGGTCGATAGAGAAGCGGATCAGATGTTGCAGCAAGGGAGGGTCTCCTGAGCGTTACTCTTCTTCGGCATGGAAAGAACCGTCTGCGTGGAAGTGCCCACCCTTGGGCATGCCGCCGCCTCGCTCAGAAGCCAACTTGAGCTCGAACGCTCCGTCGACCACCACCTCATCTCCCAGAGCCAAACCGCTGAAGATCTCCACCCACTCCCCGTCGCTGAGGCCCATGTCGGCCTCGACGCGCCAGGCGTGATCCGGGTCGCTGGGGTCGCGGCGGAAAAACACGTGCTGCAGTCCGTCCCGGACGATGCTGGCGCGCGGAATGGCGAGGGTTGGGGCTTGGGTCGCTTGCAGTTCGATCTCTAAAAAGGTCGCTAAACCCGGCCGCATCCACGGTTGGGAATCTTGTGGCAGGGCGTACAGCACTTGCGTTCGTTCCTCGGGGTGCGCGTCGAGACCTAGCACGATGCGAGCGGGTACCGGCTGGGTGCCGGCGTAGCCTCTGCCCTTCGGCGGCAACAGGTGCGCCGCCTGGGACTGCACGATGCCGTTCAAGTCGGCCTGTAGAGCGAGACCGCGGAAACGCACCTGCGTAGGGTCCACCGTGGTCAAGATCGTTTCGGGAGACTGCACGTACGCCCCGTCCGAAACGTGCAACGCCTCGACCACACCGGCCGTTTCCGCATGCACTTCGATCCAGTCCATGTGTTCAAAGCGCGGAGCGGTTTGGCCGTCGAGTTCCACCGGTGCGAGCAGCTCGGAGATGGTCAAGCCGGATGCCGAGGCGGCACGGTGTAAGGCGTGCTCCTTGGTGCGCTGGGCGTTGCCCAGAGAGGCTTGGGCCGCTTCTCGTTCCGCGCGCAAGCGCGGCAAGCTCGTTGCCAGCTGGGCCGCTTCGGCTTCCAAGTCGGCGCGCCGGACCTCGGCCTGTTGCAAGGTTTGCAAACGGTCCCGCAACAGGTCCCGCTGGGCCTGCGCTTCGTCCAGTTTGGCCTGAGCGACCGCGACCTGCGCCGCAGCGAGGGCTTCCGCCTGTTCCCCTTCCAGGATCTCGTGCTGGTACTCGGGCCACTGCGGCGATTGGAAGCGAAACAAGACTTGACCAGGTTCCACCGCTTGCAGGTGATCGACCAGCAGATCGACATGACCCGCCAGAGCTAAGCGAAACTCCCGGCGGGCCAAGGGCTGATACTCAAACGAACCGGGGATGCGCAATGTGTGCGCGACGCGCCGACGTTCCACCGGAGCGAAGGTGATACCGAGATTCCTGCGCACAAGAGAGGGAATCTCGATTTCGTTGGGGTTGGCGTGGTCGTCTTCCGCGGAGCTCGCGGAGGTCGAATTCCCTACGGCGGGAGCCGGGGCTGTCGGGGGCGAGCAAGCGCTCCACAGACCCAAGGACAGGCCTAGTGGGAGGGGGGACAGAATCTTCATGGCATTATTCGGCGGCGGAGGGAGTGGGCACGTTTGCGGGGCGGGGGCCACAGGCCCGTTCGATCTGTATCTGGGCTTGAGCGTGTTGGTATTGAGCGCTCGAAAGTTCCTGGCGCGCGGCGTGCACGGCTCGCAGCGCCTCCAGCAGGATCAGGGTCTGGGCTTCGCCGAGCTGCAAACGCACCTGGCTTTGCTCGACCTGGTCGGTGAGTAGGGGCAGCAAGCGGGACTCCAAATCTGCAGCGGCCTGGGCGTGAGCACGGGCTTGCGCCTGGGCGGCATAGGCTTGGCCCACGAGGGTTTCGTAGCGGCTTTCGTAGGCGCTGCGCGCGATCTCGCGGTCCGCGCGCGCCAACGCGATCGCGCGGCGGTTGCGATTCCAGAGAGGCCAGTGCCAACCGGCCGACAAGCCCAGCGCCCAATCGCCATCACCGTTTTCGATCAAAGGCCCAAGACCCAAGTCCGGCAATTGTTTGGCGATTTCGGTCCGCAGGCTTTGCTCGCTGACTTCGAATTGGGCTTGCAGCTTCTGCAGTTCGGGGTGTTGTTGTCCTAACGCCAAGGGATCCCAAGCGGGCCATGGGGGTACGGGCAAGGTCACAGGCTCCCCCAACCAGTCCAGGTG
>JAUHXY010000303.1 GCA_030426785.1 bacterium | reverse complement strand
CAATTCCTGAACGCGATCCTGGAGGACGTGGTCGAGCACCTGCAATTCTTGGGCGGGGACGAGGGCGATCCTACCGAGCGTTACCGCGTCAACGTGCTCGTCAATCACCAGACGGAGGGTTGCCCGGTGGTCGTGGAAAACACCCCCACCCTGCGCAATCTCTTGGGCAACATCGACCGCACCGTGCTGCCCGGAGGCCGCATGTATTCGGATCACACCATGATCCAAGGCGGCTCCTTGCTGGAAGCGGAATCCGGCTTCTTGATCCTGAACGCCCGCGATCTGCTCTCCGAACCGGGCGCTTGGAAGATGCTGGTGCGCACCCTGCGCACGCGCAAGCTGGAGATCGTGCCCCACGATCTGGGGCTGTTGGGTGCTGGATCGCCCCTGTCCCCTGAACCGATCGACCTGAACGTCAAGATCGTGCTGATCGGTGACGCGGGCCTGTACTACCTGCTCGACGGCCACGATCCGGACTTTTCGAACCTGTTCAAGGTGCTGGCGGACTTCGACGGGGACCTGCCCCTGGACGAAAAGAGCTTGAGGTACTACGCCCAGCATTTGGCGGGTTTGGCGCAGCGCGAGAACTTGCCGCCCTTCTCCAGGGACGGCGTCGCCGCCCTGTGCGATCACGGAGCGCGTATCAGCGGGCGCCACGATCGCTTGACGACCAAGTTTGCGCGCCTCAACGACTTGGCCCGCGAGGCGGCTTACATCAACACCGTCTTGGACCCCAAATCGTCGCACACCAACGCCGATCACGTCCGGCGCGCGATCGAAAGCACGCGCAAGCGCGCCCAACGACCTTCCCAACGCTTCCGCGAGAACATCGCTGAAGGCACCATCCGCATCGAAACGCGCGGGGCGGTCGTCGGGCAGGTGAACGGTTTGGCGGTCATGCAAGCGGGTCCGCTGACCTTTGGCTTTCCCGCGCGCATCACGGCCAGCGTTGGACCCGGCACGCGGGGCATGGTGGACATCGAACGGGAGTCCAGCCTCTCCGGTCGCATCCACACGAAGGGCTTTCACATCTTGGGAGGCTTGATGCGGCACCTGTTCCGCACGCGTCACCCCCTGGCCTTCAACGCGTCGGTGGCATTCGAGCAGAGCTACGGCGGGGTGGACGGGGACTCTGCGTCCGGGGCGGAAACCTGCTGCATGTTGTCGGCCCTGACCGGTCTGCCCATGAAACAATCGATCGCGATGACCGGGGCGATCGACCAATTCGGCAACATCCAACCCATCGGCGGAGCTTCCGAGAAGATCGAAGGCTTCTTCGCGGCTTGCCAGGATGCGGGCCTCACCGGCGAGCAGGGCGTCATCCTGCCCCGTTGCAACGTGCACAACTTGGTGCTGCGCCGCGAGGTCGTCGAGGCCTGCGAAGCGGGCCAATTCCACGTTTGGGCGGTCGACCGCATCGAGCAAGCCCTGGAGCTCTTTTTGGGCGTGCCCGCTGGGGAAGCGGACGAAGAAGGCAACTACCCCGACGACACCGTCCTGGGCATCGCCATGGACATGCTGCACGAGTACTGGTACCGCTCCCGGGGTTTGGTGCGCTCCCAGGTGGATGGCGACAACGGCGACAACGGCGACGAGGAACCTGAAGAGGACGAGGAGGCGGTCGAAGAGGACCTCGTCTAGCCCCGCAGGCCCCCTCGGGCCGTCCCGATCCTTGGAGAAGCACCTAGCCGCAACTTCACCCGAGGAGTTTTCACCGCCCTGAGCCCAGGGGGGTCTAATGGAGCGGGAGAGGATGGTCGATCCATCAGGACTCCCACGACTCCCATGAAAGATCGCAATTCTGCCCTGCTGCTCTGGTTTTCTGAAGTTGGAAAAGACGACGCCGAGTTGGTCGGCGGAAAAGGGGCTTCCTTGGGCGAGCTGTACGGCGAGCTCGTCTCGCAAGGCGTGCGCGTGCCCAACGGCTTCACCACCACCGCGACGGCCTACCGGCGCTTCCTCGAAGCCGAAGTGCCTCCCGGCACCTGGGCCAACGTGGGCGAACCGGACGGTATGGCGGAAGTGCGCCGTGCCGCCCTAGCCGAACGCAGCCTCGCTTCGGCGCTACGCGCCTGCTCGCGCAACGCGAACGCGCAAGACCACCTCGAAATGCACGCGCGCACGCAACTGGTGCGCGACCTGATCGAAAACACTCCGGTGCCCGCCGAGGTCGAAGAAGCCTTGGTGCAAGGCTACAACGAACTCTGTCAGGAATACGGCGCCGAAGTCGACGTGGCCGTGCGCTCCTCCGCCACCGTGGAAGATTCCGCCATGGCTTCCTTCGCCGGACAGTGCGAGTCGTTCCTCAACGTGCATGGAACTGAGTCCCTGTTGGTGCATTGGAAGCGTTGCTGCGCATCCCTGTTCACCGAACGGGCCGTCTCCTACCAACTCGCCAACGGCCTGGACCCCCTGCGCAGCGCCTTGGCGGTTGTCGTCATGAAGATGGTGCGCTCGGACTTGGCGACCTCGGGGGTCATGTTCACCCTCGACCCCGATTCGGGCCACAACGGCGTGATCCACGTCTCCTCGTCCTACGGCCTGGGCGAACTGGTCGTGCAGGGCAGCGTATCCCCCGACCACTTCACGGTTTGGAAGGAAGGTCTGCGCAAGGGCCACCAAGCCATCGTGCACCGCCACTTGGGCGCCAAGGACATCGCCATGGTCTACGGCGGCCAAGGCGCGGCGCTGACCGAAAGCATCGACGTGTCCTCCGCCCGCCGCCGCTCGTGGTCTTTGACGCGCGAAGAGATCATCGAGCTGGCCCAGATGGCCCTCAAGATCGAAGCCCACTACGGCATGCCCATGGACATCGAGTGGGCCAAGGACGGGCGCAGCCAGGATCTGTTCATCGTGCAGGCACGCCCCGAAACCGTGCACTCGAACCGTGGGCCGGCCAAGATGGTGCGCTACACCATGGCGGCGGGCTTGTTCGAGAGCCTCAAGGCCAGCGACAAGGTGCTCGCCACCGGCGAAGCCGTCGGCACGCGCATCGGTTCGGGCCGGGTGCGACGTTACAAGAGCTACGAAGAAGTCATCCTCAAAAAGCGCGAGTTGCGCGGACGCCTGCAGGCTGGGGAAAAGCTCGAAGACGTCCCCTACCAAGAACGGGTTTTCGATCCCGGCGACGTGTTGGTCACCGAGATGACCACGCCCGACTGGGAACCGATGATGAAAGACGCCTCCTTGATCGTCACCGAAAAGGGCGGGCGCACCTCTCACGCAGCGATCATCGCGCGCGAGTTCGGTATCCCGGCCATCGTGGGCTGCGAAGACGCCACCCGCAAACTAGCCCCCCTGCAAGAGGTGACCGGCACCTGCGCGGAAGGCGACGTGGCCTACATTTTCGAAGGCGAACATCCCTTCGAGATCGAGACCCACGAAATGGACCTCTCGCAGCAGTTGCGTACCAAGATCAAGCTCAACGTGGGTTTCCCCTCCAAGGCCTTGGCGGACTCCCAACTGCCCGTGGACGGCGTAGGGTTGGCACGCCTCGAGTTCATCCTGACCAGCGAGGTCTCCGTGCACCCCCTGGCCCTGCTCTACTACGAAGAGCTGGCGGACTATTCGAAGACCGGACAGATCGCCGAGGAGCTCATGCCCTGGGAGGAAAACCTGCTGGCCATGGGCCAGGAGGAAGCGCGTTTCCTCGTAGGCGCCATCGAGCGCCGCACGGCGGCTTACGCCGACAAGCGCCAGTTCTTCGTGGATCGCGTCATGGAGGGCGTCGGGTTGATCTGCACCGCCTTCCACCCGCGACCGGTGCTAGTGCGCTTGTCCGATTTGAAGTCGAACGAATACCGCGAACTGTTGGGTGGCCGCTTGTTCGAGCCCGACGAAGAGAACCCGATGATCGCCTGGCGTGGCGCTTCGCGCTACGTAGACCCCAAGTTCCTGCCCGCCTTCGAGATGGAGTGCGACGCTCTCCGGCTCGTAAAGCGGCGCTTGGGGCTCGACAACCTCCAGCTCATGGTGCCCTTCTGCCGGACTCCAGAAGAGGGCGCCGAG
>JAUHXY010000302.1 GCA_030426785.1 bacterium | reverse complement strand
TCGATCGAGAAGCGGGCGAGACTCTCAGCCCGCGAGGGGATCTTGGCCCTAGTCCTTGCGAGGGCTTTCGTCGGGGGACGCCGGCGCATCACCGCGCTCATCGAGCGAACCCTCTTCTGCGGGTTGTTCTTGGCGCGTTTCGACTCCCGCGCTCTCTTTCGCCTTTTGATTCAGCGCGTAGATGGGGATCCCTAGTAACAACATGCCCAGACCGAGCGTGGAACGGGTGTCCCCTCAGCAGCCGGTCAGGCGCAGGTAAGCCCCGACGATCGGGATCGCGTAAAGCAGCAGTAGCCAGTTCATGGTCAGGTCTCCTCGGTGATGGCCGGCGAACGCGCCCGGCGGTCCCTATTGTGGCCCACGCCCAAAGAATCTCAATCGCCCTTCGGTTCGCTCGGCGATGCGGGGACGGTCGGTGGTGCGGATTCCGAAAGCGGTGCCTTCAGGGCTGCCCGTACCCCTTCGACCACCTGGGCCATGCGCCCGTAGTCGAGGGTCTCCGGCCGATCCCCGGCCTCGTGATAGTGCGGATTCCGGAAGAACGAGGTGTCCGTGATCATCAGGGCCGGAAAGCCCTCGGCCCAGTAGTTGCGGTGGTCGGAGAGGTCCATGCCGGTGACTTCTGCAGGTGCAGCCAAGCTCTGCACGTCCAGGTTCATAGCCGCCTTCATCGATTCGACCCAACGCGATAGCCAGGCTTGGTGCTCCGGCAGGGTCACGACCGCGATGAAGTTGGCGGTCGTGGGGTAGATCTCCTCCATCCCCGGAATCGGATAGCGCTGGGAGTCCGGCCGGTCGGAGTAGTACCCCAGCATCTCCAAGCTGATCATGCCGCGCACCGGTTGGCCGGAGGCACGCAAGGCGCGGGCGTGGTGGGCGCTGCCCATGTTTTGGGTGTCGAAGTAAGGCGGCTCTTCCAAGGTGTACGCCACGAACTCGATGGGGTGGGCGGGCGGATCGCTGGAGAGGGTGTGGGCCACCTCGATCAAAGCGGCTACCCCGCTGGCGTTGTCGTCGGCGCCAGGCGTGCCCGCGTGGCTGTCGTAGTGGGCTCCGACCACGGTCAGCGGACCTTGCTCGGGGCCGAGTCGCGCCACCACGTTGCGGCGCACCACCCCGTCGCAGACGTACTCCTCGTAGCGCACCGGTAACCCCGCGTAGCGCAATTGGGTCGCGATGTAGTGGGCGGCGAGGTCAAGGCTTGCGGGTTGGTCGTGGGCACGGTGGGGGTCCAGGCCCGCCAAGAATTCTACGTGGTAGCGCAGCCGCGCCTTGCGATCCATGCTGGCCGGCTCGCGCAGGTCTGGAAGCGGCCGGACCCAGATGTTGCGAAAGTGCACCGGATCCCCGTGGTCTTGCAGCATCAAGGGCAAGCGTTTGGCGTGCCGGTGGTATTGGGTGCGCGTCTTATGGCGCGTGACGCCTTGCAGGAGCTGGCCGTCGTGCACGGTGTGTCCGTTGTGCAGTACCGTGACGGAGGCGGGCTCGATCAGCACGTTTTCTACGAAGCGCGGCGCGCGAAAGAACAGGTCGTAAGAGTTCCAGCGACCGATTCCCGAGCCCGCGTTGACCAGGGGCGGGTACTGCCCGTACAAAGCCGCTGCCATGCCATCGGCGTAGGTCGTGCTGCCGACGCTTTCGAGCACTTGCACCTCGTAGAGGCCCATCAAAAAGACGCCCGAGTTGCCGCGCGCTTGGCCTTCATCAGCGGCCTCCGATTCGGGAACCATCCATTCGATGTGTACGTGAGCGTCGCTAAAAACGTCCTTGCTCACGATCGGGCCGCTGCCCGGGCGAACGATGAGGTGGCCGTCTCGCACGTCCCACTGCGCCTCCGCGCGATCGTTGTGGGTCCACGCTTCCAGAGAGCCACCATCGAACAGCACGGTAGCGCCCGGCGGCGGGGGAACGCGATGAGGACCCGCCGGCTCGACTCGCGGGGGAAGCGGGCGTTCGAGATCGTGTACCTCCCACTCGAGTTTTCCCGTTGCGAGCCCGCCTTCCTGAGCCCATGCCGGAACAACCGCCCCGCTTCCACCGATCCATAGGCCCAACCACAGCAAGTTTCGCATGGCGGCATTGTAGGCCTTGAGCTGGCACCCCGCTCGCGATTCCGGGCGCTAGAATGCGGGCATGTGCGGACGTTACGTGTTGAACGAGAACCTAGCCCACCTGGTGGCCCATCCGGTCGAGGGGGCGGAAGGAGAGACGGTAGCGCGCTTCAACGTGGCGCCGACGCAACACATTCCGGTGATCGTGCCGGACGAAGAGGGCGACACCTGGCGCATGGAGTCGTTTCGTTGGGGTCTCGTGCCCTCGTGGGCCAAAGACCGCAACATGAAGCAGAACCTGTTCAACGCTCGCGGGGAGACCCTGGCGGAAAAATCCTCCTTTCGGGCCGCTTTCAAAAAACGCCGCTGCTTGGTACCGGCCACGGGTTTTTACGAGTGGTCCGGCGCGAAAGGCGCGCGCAGGACGTACTTCATCCGGCGCAAGGACGGTCAAGCGCTGATCTTTGCAGGCTTGTGGGAGCGTTGGCAAGGGGAGCCGGGGGAACCGGCTTTGTATTCCTTCACGATCGTCACCACCGCCGCGAATGCGGAGATGAGCGACTTTCATCACCGCATGCCCGTCGTGCTCGATCCCGAAGGTCAAGAGCGCTGGATGGACCCTGGCGTGGTGGATGCGGCGGCGTTGCAGAATCTGTTGGTTCCGCTCAAGGACGGCACGCTCGAGATCACGCGCGTGAGCACCTACGTCAACAAAGCGGGCAACGAAGGGCCCCGCTGCGTGGAACCCTTCGAAGAGGGCGAGCAGCGCGACCTGTTTTAGTCGGCCAGCAGTGCCTCGCGCACGTGGGTCAGCGGCGGTTTGACCTTCGGTTCGAACCCGACGTCGATGCGCCAAATCTCGCGATCGGCGAAGTAGTCGAGCATGCCATCCCAGCGCTCGGGGCCCGGATCGCGGATCCAGACGACCTTGGAGGCGTCGATGTTTGCGTCGTTCCAAATCCAGTGGTCACCGCGCGTGTGGTGCTCCCCGAAGCGAATCACCGCGAGGTGCTTTCCAGGTTTGGCTTCCAGCTCGTGCGCGAATTGGTGTCGGTAGCGGCGCTGGGTGGCATAGTTGCTGTCGGCGGATTGCACGATGCCAAAACCGATGCCGGCCCAAGCGACCAACAGCAAGCCTTGCACGGCAAGGCGCCCCTGGCGGAAGCGTTGTTCCAGGGAGACCAAACTCTGCACGATCAGTGCCACCACCAAGCCGGTGATGGGAGCGGAGTAGTGCGGCGGGTTGCCAAACTTGATCAAGGCCGACCCGAAGACGAGCGCGATCGTGCCGAGCGCAAATCGCGCCCAGCCGAGTCGTAGCAGGCCCCAACCGCCGAGCAACAGCGGCCACACGAAGATCGGCCCGATGTAGAAGATGCCGAAGCGCGCCACTTTGTTGGCGGTGGTGCGCGCGAGGCCGGACAGGCTCCCATGCCGCTCGTGCATGTCCTTCTCCACCTCCCCGTGGAAGATCGCCATCTCTTTGTGGCGCCACTCCTTGTCCGGCAAAAGGTCCTGCCAGATGAACAGGGGGAAGATGCAGTATTGCTCGTAGTGCGTATTCCAGGGCAATTCCAAAGCATCCCCGGTCACGGCTTGGTTGTGCTTGCCCATAGCGAGGAAGCCGGGCAGCAGCACCAGCACGGTGGGGGCTACGATCTTGAGCCAGGTGTCGCGGTCGAAGCGCCGGCCGACCAGGATGGCGAGCACCACTCCCGCCGCGGGTAGAGCCGCGAGCAAGCCTTCCATCGGCCGTGTATTGGCCAACCACAACAACCCGATCGCCATCCAGACGCTGGCACCGATTTGCGGTTCACGCCGCAGGCGGGGCAAGGCCCCAAACACCAGGGCACCACCCATGGCGGCCACGCAGCCGCCCCAGTAGGACTGGCTCCAATACCCGAAGGTGCCCATTTTGAAAGGCACGCCCAGCACCAAGTATTGACTCGCCGCGACGAACCCGCCGATCAGGGCCCAGCGCGCTGGGAACAACCCCAGCAACATCCACACGATGGCCGCTGTCATGAGTGCGG
>JAUHXY010000301.1 GCA_030426785.1 bacterium | reverse complement strand
GCGCCGTCGTGGGACTCGTGGTAGCTCACTCCGGTGAGTTGGCTCAGTCCAAAGTAGCCGACGCCATATTGGGTCGCGTAGGAGTCATCCGCGACGATCATGGCGATCATCGTAGGGATGGCCGTGGGGTCCCCAATCTCCGCGAGCGCCCGAGAGGCGCTGAAGTATTGCAGGGATTCGGCCGGTACTTGCAGCATGCTTTGCAGGATCGGCTCGGTAGCCCATGTCGCTCCGGGTTGCGCAAGGGCGTCCCAAGCCGCCTCCAAGAGTGCCGCATCGTATGCGTTCGGGTTTGTGATAATCGGGAGTGCGGATAGGCGCAGGTAACTCTCGGAAGGGCTCAGTTGTTGCAGCAACCTCAAGCCTTGGGCCGCCAGGTCAGCGGTGTCCCCTGCGGCGATCCAGCCCCGCAAGAGATCGCCAAAGCCAGAAGCAAACAGCTCTTCCCGCAGATCGATTCCGAGGTTGTTGGCATGTTTGGCGTAGAGGTGGAACTGCCCCATGACCGCGATATGGGCGGCCCTGGATTGCGGATCCATTTGGTGCAGCCCGGCACCCCACTCTCGAACGCAAGTCTGCACCACGGTCTTCAGGTCGCTGCCAGCAAAGCGTGCCCGCCAAAGGCCGTACGCCTCGGGGGAAGCACTCAAGTCCGCCCAAGCGTAGAAGCGAAGGTACTCGAACCCGGTGCGCTGCACCTCGAGCGAGGGATCGGTGGCCGCCAAGTGCAGCAAGGACAAAACGCCCTCGTGGTCCTCGAAGACCCAGGGCTTAAGCACTTGCTGGCGATACGGCACGCGGGAAATGCGCGAGTAGATCGCCAGCAGGATGCTCAGACCATCCTCGAGCGCGTAGATCTCATAAGCGATCTGCCGCGCTTCGCGAGGCGTCGAAGCCTGCTCCAAGCGCGCCAACCATTCTTCGGGTCCGAGGGGCTGGGTGAATGATTCTTCCGTTGGAGCGTCGACCGCGGGAGCCGCGACGATTCGTGGTTGGGTCGGCGCGACCAACTCGGTGCTCGGTTGCGGGGTCGAGACAAGCGCGGGTTCCAAGGAGGCTTCTTGCCGCAAGGCATCGATTTCCCTTTGCAGCGCTTCGATCTGGGAGTGCTGGGCGTTGTGCGTGAGCCAATAGGTTGAAGCCGCGACCACGGTAGCTGTGGCGAGGATGGAGAAGGTTTGAGACATAAAGAGGTATCCGGTCAGGATTCCGGCGGAGGCCGTGCTCGCGCCGACAAGGCTGGCGGATTCGGCCGATTGCAGGAGATGCAGGCGAAGGCGCGCCGCTACCGCGGCGGGCATGGATTCGGGGGCGGCTTGCAAGGGTCCCAGCACCCCCGCCGCCGGCAAACTTTGTCGCAGCAGTTTCAGTCCGCGGTGCAAGCGAACGCGGGCCGCGTTCGCCGTGATGCCGAGAGAATCAGCGATCTCGGCCGGGCTTTGGTTTGACTCCAGGTAAGGCCGCACCGCCGCGGCGTAGTTGTCGGGCAACTCCGCCAGCGAGCCCTCGACCAACAAACGAAACTCTCGGTCCGCAACGACCTGGCTCGGTTCCGCAGGCGGCGCCGCGTGTAGCCGAGAAGGGTCGATCTCCCGGCCTTGCTGCCGATGCAAACGCTTCGCATGATTCGCCAGAATGCCCAGCATCCAGGGCATCAGCCGCAGCTTGGCATCGTAGGCGTCCTTTTGCTCCAGAACCGTTTGGTAGGTGGCCTGCAGGGCATCCTCGGCATCGCTTGGGTCCTTGCACAGGTACCGCGCCACCCGCCAAAGCTCCGGCGCACTCGCGTCAAACACGCGCCCGAGTGCCTTGACGTCACCCCGCTTTCGAAAGCGCAGAAAGTTTCGCTCGATAGGACCCTGCATCACTGCCCCTGCTTGCCATGGGCGAGCAGAGCATTACAGCAAAAATCAAAAAGAGGTGGGCACCGGTCTAATCACGATGTCAGGCACGTTTCCAGGTGCCTTGCCTTCCAGTGCCCCCGCATGGGTGCCTACGCGGGGTTCTCGTCGAGGCTGAAGTCCTCCCAATGGAGCCCATCTTCGACGACAGCGTTCTTGGTCAGCGAGGAAGGGAAGGGTACTTCTCCGGCTTCGATCAAGCGGGCCCGCTGTTCGTCCGCGTAGCGATGCGCAAAGGCTTCGCGCTCGGTAGATGGCCTTTGAAAGTAGCGATCCCAGAGGGCTTCCCACGCCTCAAAGTCGTGTTCGCCGGGAAGCTCCACTTTCGTCAGCATATCCACCGCGTGCCCCAGTTCATGGGGCAGCGTGTGAAAGAGCTGGCGCTCGCGAACAGCTTCGGGTGGGAAGTGCATGCGGAACTCTCGTGGAGTTTCCTCCACGAAGGAGGCCGACGCCAAGTTTCTTTCCAGTTCCGGTGCCAAGTCCTGCGGAGTGCTTCGATCCCAGCGCAATACATAAGGATAGGACACCGCTTCGAGGAAAATCACTGGCCCCGAGAGCCCGTCCACGCGAACGCTGTAGCCCAACCTGCCCCACACGCCAGACAGCTGCTGTTCTTTGCGGGTGGGCTGCCGCAGCACGACTCCCCGAATCCCCACGACCGAGCCCCTGTTGTTGATGTGCTCTTTGGGAAGCAGGTTCAGCATCCTCGCGAGGTCGTCGACGCTGCAAGCGTGCACGCAATCGGCCCGCGTTCGCTCTACGAGGAAGGGCATGTCGCGACCCCAAACGGGGCGCATCACGATGTGGTGCGGATGTCCGCGAGCCCAATCAATGACCGAATCCCTCCAGCGCCACGGAATCCTGTCGCGGTTGTTTTGTCCGTGACCTTGTTTGCCGGTTCCAATGTTGCGGTTCCGGCGGCTGGGGTTGTGGCTGGGAGAGTGCATGTCGCTGACTTGTTTCGTCGGAGGAGACGGATGTTCTGCTGGTGAACCAAACCAGGTTGGTGCATGGCGTCGAAGTCCACCGGCGAGTGCGGCGGGATTGGAATCCGTTCCGCAAGGATGGGCAACGAAGCCCTACCCATCATCTCTTCCCAAACAGCTCCCAAAGCCGGGGCAGTTTTTGAGCGCAGAGTTCCGGGTCTTCCGGGTCCCATTCCTCGCCGACAGGTTTCAAGGGCGCATCGTCGTCGCCCATGGGAATGGCCCCACCAAAGCGATCTTCAAAGACCTCATTGGCCACGTACCCAATCTCTTCGGCGTACGTCCACTCTTTATCTTCGCCGGACAAAATGCTCGCTAGGGAATCCGGATCGCGTAAGGCGGACTCGTACGTCTTGCGCCCACAGGAGATGAGACCGTAGCGGAAGTCCATGAAACTATCGTCCGAGCATCCGCCCAAGATGACGTAGGCCGCATTCCACAGGTCCCAGCGATAGGCTTGGCCGTGGAATCGGTCAAAGTGCTGTTGGTATTCCACCAAGGCGTCTTGGCTCAAGCCCTGCAAACGAACGGAGAGAGCATCCGCGCGGTCTTCATCGGGAAGGCCATCCATGAGGGCCCAAAACTCTGCTTCGGTCATCGGTTTCGTGGAATTCTTCGGTTGGCAGCCCACAAGGCAGGCAAGGAGCCAAAAGGCAAACATCCATCTCATCGGGAATGGCGGAACGCGGCAGGTGATTCCCCGCGCTCCACGTGCAGGCATCTTACTGCGCGAGTGGGGAGGAGTTTGGAATCCATCGCTGGATTTGGCCCGGCTCCCTATCATGTGGGGGGCATTTCGCGGGTATCTTCCCGCCAGGTTTTTTCGCATGTCTACCGCCTTCACCACGGACACCACCCTTCAAGGGCAGCACGTCAGCCTTGTGCCGCTGCGTCCCGAGCACCACGACGATCTGGTCCGGGCGACGCAAGACGGTGAGTTATGGAAGCTTTGGTACACCACCGTGCCATCCCCCGAAGCGATGCAGGGCGAGATTCAACGCAGGCTCGCGTTGCAGCAAGCGGGAAGCATGCTGCCTTTTGCGGTGCTGGATGCCCAGGGCCGGGCCGTGGGCATGACAACCTACATGAACATTGACGCCGCCAATCGCCGGGTGGAGATCGGCTCGACGTGGTATCGGGCTTCGGTGCAGCGCAGTCCCCTCAACACCGAGTGCAAGATCCTGTTGCTCACCCATGCGTTCGAAACCCTGGATTGCATCGCGGTGGAACTTCGCACGAGTT
>JAUHXY010000300.1 GCA_030426785.1 bacterium | reverse complement strand
GCGCGGGCTGCGCGAGCGCTCTCGGTGGACTTTGTTCCCGTGCGCATCGATGAACCGCTCGACGCCGTGTTGTCCACCTATCTAGCCGCTCGCAGCGCGAACGTGCGCGGAGGTCGCGCCTCGTGATCCAAGGTTTCGCTCACCCCGCCATCGCCGTGGGGGCTCTGCTCGCGGTGGTGCCGCTGATCATCCACCTGCTGAACCGCAGAAGGCACAAACCCCTGCGTTGGGGCGCCATGCGCTTTGTCGAAGCGGCCTACAAGCGCACGCGCCGGCGCATGCAGATGGAGAATCTGTTGCTCCTGTTGTTGCGCATGGCCGCCGTCGCGCTGCTGGCCTTCGCCGTGGCACGGCCGCTCGCCAACCGCGGCGCGTTGGGAGCCTTGACCGAAGCGAGCCGGGACATGGTCTTGATGGTCGACGGTTCCGCTTCCATGGGCTACCGCGAAGACATCGACACCGTGTTCGATCGCGCCGTGCGCCGTGCGGAAGCCTTGGTGGGCGAACTCGATCCTGGTCGCGGAGATCGCGTGCACGTGCTGTTGCTCGGCCGCGAGGCGCGCCTGATCGCTTGGCCGACTCCCGAGCAGGCCTTGTCGGTGCTCAACACCCTGGATCAACCCCTTTTCGAGCCCATGAACCTGGACGCGGCGTTCGGGGAATTGGAACGCCTCGTGCAAGAGGGTGAGATCCTCGACATCGCCAACACCGATGTGCGTCTCTTGACCGATCTGCAACGGGCTTCGTTCGTCGACAGCGCGGAGGAAGGGGAACCCCCGGCCTACTTGACGCGGTTGGACACCTTGGAGTCCCAAGGATTGCGCGTGACGGTCGAAGACCTCGGCCCCGCGGCGGCGACGCCCCCCAACGTGGGGGTGCACTCCCTCGCGCTGCACGGCGGCGTGCGCGGACCCAAGGAGGTCAGCGTCGTGGTGCACAACCACGCCAACTTGCCCCAACCGGGTGTGCGCGTGAGTTTGGAGCTCGACGGAAACCGCCTCCCGAGTCAACGCATCGACCTCGAACCCCAATCCCCCGGCCAAGCTCTGTTCTCCTTGGGCGACTTGGAGGCGGGTCCGCACCGCTTGTTAGCATCCATCGAAGGCGACCGTTTGGCCGTCGACGATACGCGGGCTGCGGTGGCTCTGATCCCCGAGCCCACGCGCGTGCTGCTCGTGAACGGCTCGCCCGCCGACGACCTGGAGCGCGATGGGGTCGGGTACTTGCGGTTGGCCTTGGAGCAAGACGCTTCGGGGGACGCCCCCTCCCCCTTCCACGTAACCGAACTACGCGCCGGAGAGCTGGCCGCCAGCGACTTGGACTTCACCCAATTCGAAGTCCTGTGGCTCGCCGGAACGCCGCCCCCCAACGCGGAGGTGGTCGAAAAACTCGAAAACGCAGTGCTGCAAGGCGCGGCGCTGGTCTTTTCCTCGGGTCCCCTGTTGGGTGATGCGACCCAACAGAACCAACGGCTGTTCCGCGCGGATGGGTCCGGTTTGTTGCCCGGGGAGTGGCTTGGGCGAGTTTCGATTGCCCGCCAAGGCGACTTCTACCGGGTAGGCACCTTCGACGAGGGTCACCCCGCCCTCGAAGTGTTTTCCGACACGAACTTGAAGCCGCTCTTGATCGGGGTGCCCTTCTCCGATTTCACCGCTTTCGCTCCCGAGCCCGGCGCCCGCATCCTCGCCTCCTTCGACGACCAAGGCCAACACCCGCTGTTGGTGGAAAAGAAACTCGGCCGGGGCCGCGTGATGGTGTGGACCAGCTCGATCAACGAGGAGTGGACCTTGTTACCGCGGGCGGGTCGTACGTTCGTTCCGCTGGTTTACGAATGGCTGACCTATGCGGCGCAGTCGCGCATCGAGGACCGCGCCATTCGACCCGGCGAGCCGGTGAACATCGAAGTGCAGGGTTTTCCGCGCAATCCCGAGCTGGAACGGCCCGATGGGTCGCGCCGGTACTTGGAGGACGACCCCTTCGCCGTGGGTGCGGAGACCTACCGCCTGCCGCCTTTGGTGGAGAGTGACACCCGACAGATCGGGCTGTACCAGATCCACTTGGAGGGCGCACCCGCCCAACCGTTTGCGGTCGTGCTCGATCCGCAGGAAAGCCAATTGGCGCGCCTGCAGGGCGGAGAATTGGCCGGCCTACACCCGGCCCTCCGCATTTCGGACGCAACGGAAAGTACCCCCGGCAGCATCCAAGACCCGCGCGAGGGCGAAATCTGGCGTTGGCTGGCGATCCTGGCCCTCGTTTGCCTCGTTGGAGAATCCCTGTGGGGCGCCTGGTTGGGACGCAAGAGGAGCGTGACCGCATGACCACCCTAATGCAGCATGGATGGGGCTTTGCCCTCGCCGTCCAAGAGAGCGCGGAAGCGCAAACGCGCAGCTGGCGCTTCTTGGACCTGCCGCCCGCCTGGGTTTTGGTCATGGTGGTGTTGCCCGCCGTGCTGGGTATCGCCTTCTTGGCCTATTGGAAAGAACCCCTTTCCCACCGCGTGCGGGGTTTGCTGGTCGGATTGCGCAGCCTTTCTTTGATCGCGCTGCTGCTCGTCATTTTCCGGCCGGTCGAAGTGCAATCCCGTGAAAACGTCGAACCGGCGGGCGTGCTCGTTTTGGTCGATGATTCGGCCTCCATGGTGCACAAGGATCGTTACGGGGCGGACCGCGAACTACGCCAAGCGTTGACCGAACAGCTCGGCGTCGATCCCGCCGCCACCACGCGCAGCGATCTCTTGCAGACCGCGTGGAAAGGTCCGTTCCTCGACGACCTGCGCGGCCGCGGCTACGAAGTGCGCCCGTTCCGGTTTGCGGAAAACCTCGCTCCCCTGTCGGGCCTAGAAGCCTTGCACGCGCGCGGTCGCTCCACCCACATCGGCCAGGCCATCAGCGGCGCGTTGGGCAGCATGCGCGGCAAGCACGTCACCGATGTGATCGTCGTCAGCGACGGGCGCAACACCGGAGGCAGCGATCCCCTGGACGCGGCCATCGCAGCTCGGGCCGGCGGGGCCAGCGTGCACACGGTTCTCGTGGGCGACCCGCATCCCGAGATCAACTTGAGCCTGGAACTGCTCGATGCTCCGCCCAACGTGTTGCAAGGGGACGAAGTCGCTATCCCCTTGCGGGTGACCGGCCGCGGGGCACAAGGCTCGCAAACCGAGATTACCCTGGAGGAGTTGGGCCCCGAAGGATCCGGCCTCAACCCGCGAGCGGTCGACCGCGCCCAGGTCACCATCGAAGAGGACAGCGCCCGGGTGGTGCTGGTCGCGCCCGGCTCCGCGCTGGTACCCGATGCTGGTGTGCGCCGCTTCCGCGTCAGCCTGGAGCCGTTGCCGAAAGAGAGCCTGGTCGATGACAACCAAATCGAGCTGCTGGTTCAGGTCACCTCGGCCCAATTGCGCGTGCTCTACATCGAGGGCTTCCCGCGCTACGAGTATCGCTTCCTGCGCGAACTCCTGCGCAGCGGCGACGAACGCATCCAGGCGCAGATCTTCCTGATGTCCGCCACACCGGACTTCCCCCAGGACTCCTCGCCGGGACTGCCGCCCCTCGATCGCATCCCCACCGATCGCAAGACTTTGCTCGAGGACTACGATGTGATCATCCTGGGCGACCTGGATCCCTATCGCATCTCGGCGGATCCCGCCCGCGGCGAAGAGTTCGTCGCGAGCCTGCGCGAGTTCGTCGAGAAGGGCGGCGGGCTGTGCGTCATCGCCGGAGAATACGAAAACCCGCGCTCGGTGGCGGGCACGGACTTCGCGAGCTTGTTGCCGGTGCGTCTGGATACGACCGGATCCTTCGCGCCCGAGCAGGACACGCGCCGATTGCAACTGCCGCGCTTGGCGACACCGGATGCGCCCCACGAGATCACCCGTTTGCACGCGGACCTAGAGGTCAATCGCGCCCTGTGGGAAACCGAAGCAGGTCTCTCCGGCTTCTTGTGGTTCGCCCCCACCCTGGGCGCTTTGCCCGGCAGCCAAGTGTTGCTTTCGCACCCCGACATCACCGTGGGCGCACACCGCGAGCCGGCACCGCTGTTGGTCGCCGGGTACTACCCGGAAGGGCGCACCCTTTTCATGGCGATCGACTCCACGTGGCGCTGGCGCAAACGCTACCGGGAGCGCTACCACCACCGCTTCTGGCACAACGCGTTGCGTTGGCTCGC
>JAUHXY010000299.1 GCA_030426785.1 bacterium | reverse complement strand
TTAAGCGCGCGCCCAGTTGATGGGTGATCGCTGCGACCGCTTCGATGTCCTCCTGCACGAAACGATCGTCGCCGGATTTGAGGGCGCCCACGTTTTGCACCATGTCCACTTCGCAAGCCCCGTCTTCGATCGCTCGACGAGCTTCGTAAGCCTTCACTTCGGGCACGCAGGCCCCCAGCGGGAAGCCCACCACCGTGCAGACCAGGACGCTCGACTCGCCCAAAATCTCCGCCGCACGTCGCACCCAAGTCGGGTTGATGCACACCGACGCGAAGCGATGCGCCAGCGCATCGGCGCACAGGGCGTCGATGTCGTCGGCGGTCGCGTCCGGCTTCAGCAGCGTGTGATCCAAGTAGCTGGCCATATCGCCAATACGAGCCGGATCCGGGCCGCAAACGCCCAATCGACACGCTCCAGCTTGCACGAAGTGGCGCAGGCCTTGCACCCCCGGAGGCCGGACCTCGGGCGCTCCAGCGAACGCTTGCCAGCCGGCAGCACCGACTTCGATGGTCTGCGGCAACCCGCCGCGCACCAACTGTTGCCCGATTTGGGTCAGGAGTTCTTCGAGGGTCTTGGAATCCACAAACGTTGGGGGGCAAGGGTGGAGGGTCAGGCGTCCCCGCGGTGCAGGGCGGGCGCAGCTTTGCGATACTGGGCATCGATCCCGTGGATTTTGTCGACGCGCCGCGCGTGACGGCCAGGGCCCACGGGGGTGGTCAAGAAAGCCCGCAACACCGCATCGGCGCTGGAGCGGTCCAGGTGGCCAGCTCCCAAACACAACACGTTGGCGTGATTGTGTTCGCGAGCATTTTTGGCGGTGCGCTCGTCCCAACAGTTGGCGGCGAGCACCCCGCTGACCTTGTTGGCGGCCATGGTGGAGCCGATGCCAGCCCCGTCGATCACAACTCCGAACAGAGCTCGCCCGTCCGCGACCCGTTCGGCCACCGCGCGAGCGCAATCGGGATAGTCGGCAGCGCGCTCGTCCCGCGTACCCACGTCGGCCACACGGTACCCCAACTCGCTGAGCGTTTGCTTGAGGTGTTGCTTCAAGGCGAACCCACCGTGGTCGCATCCCAATGCGATGCGCGGGGGTTGCTGTCCACCGAATCCAAACTCGTGTCCATCGACCGCGCCGCGACGCAAGCGCAGTCCGCGGCGCGCAGCCTCTTCGGCGGCCAGTGGCGTGACCCGGGCGTCGTGGGGCAAGTCGACGATCGCGCCATCGGGCCAATCGGCGAGGCAAGCCTCGGTGACCCAGGCCAGCGCAACGCGTTGGCCGGGTGGCGACGACGCGTCTTTGGGGCGGGCACCCGCCGCGTGCACCCACACCTGCGCACCTCCGCGCGGATTCCCATCGGCATTCGCCCCCTCCCCAGGTACCCGGTCGGGTTCGGCGAGAGCTCGGCGCGCCGCGCGTGCGGCGATCGATGCGATGTCCAAGTCCATGGGGAGCGGAGTGTACTCGCCGTCCGTGCATCGCGCTCCCCCATCAAACAAACTTCGTAGGGGTTTCGGCCCCGAGGGGATTCGCCATCGTCACGGAGCCGGTTCGGAAGGCGCGCAGCTTGTTGGCAACAGGTGTCCCGTACGCCCCATGCCCGAACCGGTCGCTGCACCGCCCAAAGGTAGCCTTGAAAAGTTCCCGCCCATGCACGGCCTTCCTTGGGTCACCCGCGCGGCGGGGCACGGAGAGGGTCAAAAAGACCGTTAGGAAGGCCGGAAAAAACCGTTCCATCCAATCCGCGCACACTTCTTGCTTGAGTGATCCGGGTCCGTGGGGTGTGATGGACTTGCACGTTCCCGCACTGGCGTACCGCAATACGCCACGCACTCGCTTCAACCGCACACTCCAACGCGATGCGCACCCTGCTCAGTCAGTTTTGTGAATCGTTCGAGAGCGTCGTACGGCCGATTCTGGACCCGCTCAACGGAGCGGCAAAGGCTTTCACCGACGCGACCATCGATCTCCCCGGCCGCGAAGTCCGCGCCAACCTGCTCGACCTCCGTCACCAAGTGGAGGGCTTGGTGCAAAAGGTCGTCGACCAGCAGGCGTACGTTCTGTTGTTCGGCCCCCTCAAATCGGGCAAGTCCACCTTGATGAACGCCCTCGCGGGCACCTACGTCAGCGAGGTCTCGAGCCTGCCGGCGTACCCGTGCATGGTGTACCTGTCCCACGCCGAGGATCGGCAGTTCGACGTGACCCGCTACAACGGTCGCGCCGAGCGTTTCACCGATCCCCAATCCCTGTACGGCTACATCACGAAAGCCCACGCGGAGCTGGCGGAACGGCTGCGAGCCGCAGAGTCGCGTTCGGAGGAATTCGAGCCGTCCCTGCACTACCCCGAAGCGATTCGGAAAGTCGACGTCCGCCTGCCCGCCGGCGACCTGGAGCGTTCGGGCGCCGTGCTGGTGGACACCCCCGGCCTGTACAGCCGCATGAAGTTCGGCTACGACCGCATGACGCGGGAGTTCCGGGACTCGGCGAGCTGTGCGATCTTCATCGTCAAATCCGACAACCTGTTCCTTGAGCAGGTCTTCGAGGAGTTCGAAGACCTGCTTGGCCTGTTCAGCCGCATCTTCCTGGTGGTCAATCTGGACACCAACAAAACCGACCTGGCCGAGGACGGATCGTTGGTGCCCTCGCTGGAACGCGAAGACCCCCTGGCGCTGATCGATGCCTTCGAAACCTTGGCCATGAGCGCGCCGCTCAAGGCCGCGGCGGAAGAAGGGCGCCTGCGCATCTACCCCATCGACCTGCTCAAGGCCGCTTCGAGCCGTCTGAAGGGTACCGCCGGCGATGGTCATCGCTCCGGGCGTCCGAACTTCGACGTGTTCCTGCGGGACCTGACCGATTACCTGAACTCCACCGATTACTTGGTGGCGTTTTTGGGCGACAGTCTGCGTCGCGCGCAACACCTGCTCGACGAGACGGGCGCGGTGCTGCAACACGAACAGATCGGTGCCCTGCAACAAGCTGCCGAGGACTTGGACCAACGCCGTCAAGACGCGCAGCGTCGCCGGCATGCGGTCGGTCGACTGCTCGGGTACGACTGGCGTCAATCCTTCCTCGACTTGGAAGAGAAGCTGACCCCCACCATTCGCGAGCGGGCGCGCACCTTCGGTGCCGAGACCGAACGCAAACTGGACGACATCCTCAACCGCTGGTTCCAGTGCGACGATAGCCTGCAAACCCTGCTGGAAGACCAGCTCAGCCCGGCCCTGGAGCAGTTCCAAAAGGACCTCAACGGCTTCGTGCAACAGGCCCTCGGCGACGAGGTGTTGGCCGGAACCGCCGGGGTCATGCTGCCCACGAACGTGTCCGCCGATCTGTACGCCACGGGCCTCGACCTGTCGGCCATCGGCCGCGAAGCCCTGGCCTCGGTCGGCCAAGAGGTGCCCCAGCGCGCCGTCGACACCCCCCTAGACGCGGCCGCGATCCCCATCAAGCGGCGCTTGATGGATTGGTTCCTGCTGCGCAGCCGGAGCAAGGTGCGCGAACAGCTTCTGGGCGGCGTAGATCGCCCCAGCTTGCGCATTCCGGTCGAAACCAAGGCCAAGCGCATCGGCGAAGAAGGCCGTGCTGCCATGCGCCAAGAGATCGACCGCTTCAAGGGCCGCTACTTCCACGAGACCCTGGTGCGCGCCCACAAGCACGTCGTCAGCGAGTACTCCACCAGCGCCGTGCACACCATGGAAGCGGCCCTCAAGAAGCGTGATCAAGAGCTCGACAAGGAGCTCAGCGTGATCGTCAACGAGCTCATGGAACACCGCAAGGTGCTCGCCCATCTCGCCACGCTGACGAACCAATTGGATACCGCGCAAAACGGCATCGCCGAACTGGCCGACCAGTACGCGGAGACCGAGCCCACCGAGTTGATCCAGCCGGCCAAGGGGTCGCTGGATTCGGAAAGCGAGGATGAGTTCGCCATCCACGAGATCGTGCCCCCGGCCCCGGCCACCCCGGTTACCGAGGCAACGATCGAGGAGAACGAACCGAGTTCGGCCCACGAGCCGAAGTCGGCGGACGCCTAGGCCTGTTCGAACTAGCCCCTCCGCAAGCAGACTCAGCGGGACGAAACTGCGGTCCCACTTTGCCGAGACCTCGCCCCACGGCGGGGTCTCGTTGTTTTGGCGAAGCCCCTACGGCTGAAAGGTCACTTCCAGGCCGTC
>JAUHXY010000298.1 GCA_030426785.1 bacterium | reverse complement strand
GCCGTCACGATCACGTGCACCGACGAGGATCGCGAGGCGGCGGTGCAGCGGGCGGAGGAGTGGCAAGCGCGCTTTGCGAGCCTCTTCCCCGAGCTGGTGTATTCCTTGGATGAACCGGACTTGGCTCTGGTGTTAGGCCGGGAGCTGATCGCGGCCGGCGTGCGCACCACGGCGGCCGAATCTTGCACCCTCGGGCTCGTGGCCGCCGCGTTAGGATCGGTGCCGGGCATCAGCGCGGTGGTGGAGGAAACCTACTGCACGTACTCCTACGCCGCGAAAGAACGCACTTTGGGGGTACGCGCCGAAGACCTCGCGGAGTTGGGCGCGGTCTCGGAACCCGTCGTGCGCCAGATGGCGCTCGGGGCGTTGGAGCGCTCGGGCGCTCAGTTGGCGGTCGCGGTCTCCGGGGTAGCCGGGCCGGACGGAGGCACCCCGGAAAAGCCCGTGGGGCTCGTCTGGTTCGCGATCGCTTGGCAGGGGGCCGTCGTGTTGGCGGAAGCGCGCCAATTCCCCCCGGCCACCCGAGCGCAGGTGCGCCGCTGGGCCACCCATTGGGCGCTGCACCGGTTGCTGCGCACCCTGCGCGAGCAGGTGGGTGGTGCGGGCGGCGCCTCCTGAGCGTGCTTGCGGAGTCGCGCTTCCCTTCAGGGTGCGAGCTGCCCCGCGCAGCGCTCGCGAGCGGGCGCGCAGGGCCCTCCGCAGGGTCGAATTTTTGGGCGAGCCCCTCGACATCGGGCGCGGGATTGGTATCTTCCGCCCCACGCCTTACCCCATGGTGTAATCGGTAACACTACAGATTTTGGTTCTGTCATTCTAGGTTCGAGTCCTAGTGGGGTAACCACCTCCTCTCGGTCGCACCAGCGGCTTGGAGGAGGGGCAGGACGGACCCTCGCGGGTCCGTTTTTTTGTGCCGGTGGCCTCGATTCAGCACGCTGCGCGGGATCGGCGCGGGGGGGGACTGAACTAGCGGCGGTGCAAAAAAGCTTCGCTGGAGTAGCGCGGTTCCAGCGCGGCCGCCAGTTCGCGCACCTCGGGGGCCGGCACGTCGGGCGTGAGCTGCATGCCCAATTGGCGAGTGAAGGCTGCCTTGAGAACGGGGATGAAGGCCATCGGATCGCGCAGCCCGGCGCCTTCCGCGGTGGTGGCGATGGCGCCTTCGAGGGGCGTGGTCTCCAGTTTGATCGAGCCGTGGTGCAGCACGCGATCACCCCGTCGGCGTTGCGCGGAGCCCACGCCCTTGCGTCCCGACCAAGCGATGTCGAGGGGCGTGGAGTGATGAAAGCACATGCCCGTGCCGCTGCGATCGGACGCGAGTGGCGTGTCGGCGCGCAGTGCGCCTTGCACGCCGATGGCTTCCAACGCCGCCAAGACCGCCCGGTGCACGCGCACGTAGGAATCCCCTACGGTGCCGTGGTAGATGGGATCCGACTTGTGCGTGGTCAGGGAAAAGGTCAACTCCCCCGCGTGGTGGATCGCGCCGCCGCCGGTGATGCGACGCACCACGTGCGAGGCTTCGGAGGTGCCTGGTACGTCAGCGAAGCGCTGGAAGTAGCCCAGGCTCAACGTGTCGGGCGACCAGGTGTACAGTCGCAACGTGGGCGCACCGCCGATCTCCAAGAGGGCCTCGTCCAAGGCCATGTTGAAGTTCGGTGGTGCGCCCAGGGTCTGGATCAGGCGCCACGGACGTTGCGCCGGGGCGGTCACGGGCAGGAGGCGTTAGTGCGCTGCCGCGATGTGCTTTTCGTAGTCTTCCGCGCTCATCAAGCCGTCGCGGTTCTTGTCGCTCGGCTTGATGCGGATGATCCAGCCGGCGCCCCACGGGTCTTCGGCCATGTGCTCGAGGTGCTCTTCCAAGTCGGTGTTGACCTCGACGATCTCCCCAGCGACGGGGGCGTTCAAGTCGGCGACGGCTTTGACCGATTCGATCTCGCCGAAGGTCTCACCCGCTTCCACGACGCGGCCCACGTCGGGCAGGTCGCAGTACACGAGGTCGGAGGTGTTGCCGCTCGAAAGTTCTTCGATAGCGAAGTCGGTGATACCCACCTTGATGGTGTCCCCGTCTTCGAGGGCCCACTCGTGGGAGGCGGTGTAGAGGCGATCGTCAGGGCGCATAGGTTTACTTTTGCGGGAGTAGAAGGGGATGTCGGTGACCACGGCGGCTTGACGCTTACCGCGGATGTCCATTTCGATCTCGGTGCCCGCCTGCGCGCAATCGAGCGGCAGGTAACAGGTCCCGATGTGGGTGTCGAGGGTGGGGGAAATCGAACCCGAGCACACCGTGCCGACCTTGCGATCGCCTTGGTACAGCTCGTAACCCTCGCGCGGCACGCGCTTGCCGTCGGTGGTGAAACCCATCAGCTTTTGCTGGGGGTTTTCTTTCACGCGGGCCAGGGCCTCGCGGCCGATCCAGTCGCCTTTGTCTTCGTGGAACGAGACAGCGAAGTGCAGGCCCGCTTCGATGGGGTTCATACCCGCACCCAATTCGTGACCGAAGAGCGGCATGCCCGCTTCCAATCGCAAGGTGTCGCGCGCGCCCAAACCGATGGGGGCCAAGCCTTCCGGCGCACCGGCTGCGAGCAGTTCGTTCCAAATGCGCTCGGACTCCCCGTCGGGGAAGTAGATCTCGAAGCCGTCTTCGCCGGTGTAGCCGGTGCGGCTGATGCGCGTGTTGGGCAAGCCTGACAGGGTGCCGAAGCCGGACTTGTAGTACTTGATGGTCGACAGATCGAGGTCGCTCACGAGCTTCTGCAGCACCGCTTCGCTGGCCGGTCCCTGCAACGCGAGCATAGCAAGCTCTTGGGTTTGATCCTCGATGGTCACGTCCATGCCCGCCGCGTGCTCGCGGATCCACGCGAGGTCGCGCTCGGTGTTGGAGGCGTTGACCACCATGAACACGTCGTCTTGGCCGCGATAGACCAGCACATCGTCGATCGGGTCCCCATCCGGTTGGCACAACAGGCCGTAGCGGATCGAGTCGATCGGGATCTTGCCGCAGAAGCAGGAGGCGACCTTGTCGACCAGCGCCACCGCATCGGGGCCGGTGAAGCGCAAGCGCCCCATGTGACCCAGGTCGAACAGACCCACTTGGCTGCGCACCTTGCGCACTTCGTCCAGGATCGGGCCGTATTGGACCGGCATGTGCCAGCCGCCGAACTCGACCATTCGGGCGCCCGCGGCTTCGTGCACCGCATGCAAAGAGGTTTGCTGCATGGAAGAAAAGGGAAGGATTCCGTGGGGGTGCCGACAGTTCCGCTGGCTGGTGGCCGAGACGGTTCAATCCGCCCAGGAGTCCGGGTCCCTTTTGCCTGAGAGTTTCGCGCTCGAGGTGAGCGCTTGCCCCTTCGGCGTCCGGCGTGCGGGTGGCCCGCGCCGGAACTCTCCCCGGGTCTGGTTCGGCGGCATTCTAGGTCTCCGCCGGGCCGCGTACCACCTGGGGGGCGGGAAACCCACCGGCAGGGAGTTTCGCGGGGGCACGGGCGGAGCCCCGCCGCCCCCAGAGGCCTCTGCGTTCCGAGCCCCGCCCCGCCTGCACCGTGCCGGGACCGATCGGGAAAGGCTTTCCACACTCCGCCCCCGATTCGAGAGGCTCGCTACCCGCTGCCGCCTCGCGAGCGGTGGCACGGATAGGCTTGCGTATGGCCGATCGCTCCGCACCCCAATCGTTCCGTCGCACCCCCCAACGCCAACCGGTCGCTGCGCCCCTCGTGTGGGCCGCTTGCGCTTGGCTGACCGCCAGCGCCGCCATCGCACAGGATTGGGACTTGGGCCCGACCCCCGGGCAAAACTGGCTGCCCGATGCGGTCGTGTTCGCCGGACAGGATCAATTCGTGTGGACCAGCGCGGGCGGGGCCGCCCCGCGCCACCTCTTGCTGCGCGCCCACGCCGAAGCGGATGGTTGGATCGACCGGCAGGAAACGCAGCGCGCGGGCAACGCGCTCGTGCGCCGCATCGCGGGAGGCGCACGAGCGGATCGCCTCTTCGCGCTCGAAGGCTTGGCGGGCGGAACGGTGCAACTGCACGCCTACGATCCTTGGAACCACACGCCCGGTACGCCTTGGTCCGCGCGCTGGAGCACGACCGTGCTCGCCGCCACCTCGAACGGGAACCCGCCCGCCATGCAAGTGGCTTGCGATCGCGCCGGGGAGCGGGTGTTCAGCGCGGTGGCCCTCGACG
>JAUHXY010000297.1 GCA_030426785.1 bacterium | reverse complement strand
CAAATCCCGCTGTGGGTCCCACCCCGGTGGGGGAAACCGACGGGCTGTTTGGCGGCCTTACGAGGCCGTTGCCAGGGCCGCCTCCCAGGGCCCCCAAAAAAAAGGACAAGGAATTCCCACGCTGGTTGATTCCTACGCGGAGGTCCCTACACTCTTCGGGCCCAAATTCGAGCAAGCCTTGATTTTGGTCGTTCCGCTCTTCCTCCCCGGGGAGGGGACTGCTGCGCAGTCCACCCCGGTATCGCACTGGCAAGGGGGGCCTTAGGGACGACGCCAAATCGGTGGGGCTTGTTCTGGGACACCACGCGCTTTCGCGGGTGGTGCACATCTCAAAACCACAACCCACCCCTTCCGGGCGGTCCGCCAGTCGGAACCCAATCCGCCCCTTCCTTACCTCCAGGATCCATCCCTCTCGGATCCCCCCTGTGCTCATGGAACAAGTCTCCGTTCAACAGCTCGTCGACGCCGGCGTGCACTTCGGTTGCCGCGCCTCGCGCTGGAACCCCAAGATGGCCCCCTACATCCACGGCCGTCGCAATCGCATTCACGTCATCGACCTGCGCCAAACCATGCGCGGTCTGATCCGTGCTCAAAACCTGCTGTTCCGTCTGGCCTCCGAAGGCTCGTCGGTTCTGTGGGTGGGCACCAAGCGCCAGGTCAAGGGGGTGATCCTCGACGCCGGCGAGCGCACGGGCATGCCGGTCGTCACCGAACGTTGGATCGGCGGCACGCTGACCAACTTCTCGGTCATCCGCAGCCGCTTGCGTCGCCTCGAAGAGCTCGAGAACATCGACGAAGCCAAGGCGGACGAGCTCAAGTTGACCAAGAAAGAGCTTTCTTCGATCAACCGCGAGCGTCGCAAGATCACCCGCAACCTGGGCGGCATCCGCGAGATGAACTCGATCCCGGCCGCCATGATGGTGGTGGACCCCTCCCGCGAACGCAACGCGATCCGCGAAGCGCGCAAGATGGGTTTGGTCGTCATCGGCATCCTCGATACGGACTGCGATCCGTCCGACGTGGACATCGTCATCCCCGGTAACGACGACGCTTTGAAGTCGGTTCGCTTGCTGGTGGAGCAACTGGTGAAAGCGGTCGAAGAGGGCGCCCACCAGCACACCGATCAACTGCGCGCCGCGGGCGTTTCGGAATCCCAGGCGGAAACCGAGGCCAGCGCCGGCGGCGAGCCGCGTCCGACCCGGACCCGCGAACTGCCCAAGCGTCGCGAAGACGCTGCCGGAGATTCGGCGGAAAGCGCCTCGACCCCCGAAGGAGCTTCGGAAGAAGCTTCGGTCGACGCTCCTGCCGAGACTCCGGCAAACGAAGCCTAGGCTCGCGCAACTACGGGCAAGGGAAGCGCTGTGCGGCCTTCCCTTTTCCACCAAGTTCTCCCTCGCGTCCTGCGGCCGATCCGCGGGGCGCTGGTCTTCTGACCTTTCCCATCCTTCTTTGCTTTGGCGTGTTCTCGCGCCATTCCGACCACCCTGGAGTCCCCCTTAAGACGCAACCCGACTCCAGGGTCAAACGCCTCACTCCACTACAGAATCATGGCTGAGATCACCGCCGCTTTGGTACGCGAGCTCCGGGAAAAGACCGGCGCTGGCATGATGGAATGCAAGAAAGCTTTGACCGCGAGCAACGGCGACCTGGAAGCCGCGCTCGATGAGCTGCGCAAGTCGGGCCTCAAGACCGCCGCGAAGAAGGCGGGCCGCGCTACCAGCGAAGGCCGCGTCTTCGCGGAGGTGGCCGCTGACGGCCGCTCCGGCTCGATGGTCGCGATCTCTTGCGAGACCGACTTCGTCGCCGCCACCCCCGAGTTCCAAGCCTACATGGAAGACCTCGTGCGCCACGTGGCCGAGCACAAGCCGGCCAACCTGGACGAGTGCATGGGGCAGCCCTGGAAAGGCGACGGAACCGTCGCTGACGGGTTGACCCAGCTCGTGGGCCGTCTGGGCGAAAACATCCAGATCGCGGGTGTCGTCCACTACGAAAACGCCGCGGGTGGCGTGGGCGCTTACGTACACCACGACAACAAGAAGGGGGCGCTGGTCAACGTGACTTGCTCGCAACCCAACCAAGACACGTTCAAAGAGCTGTGCATGCACGCGGTCGTCTTCAACCCGCCCTACCAAAGCCGGGAGCAAATCACCGAGGCTGAGGTCGAGCGCGAGAAGGAAATCATCCGCGCCGGATTGGAAGGCAAGCCGGCTGACATCCAAGAAAAAATCATGACCGGCCGCATCGAGAAGTTCTACGGCGAGACCGTGATCACCGAGCAGCCCTGGATCAAGGACGACAAGACCACCGTCCAAAAAGCGCTCGACGCCGCCCTCGGTGGCAGCGCCAAGCTGGAAGGCTTCACGCGCTTCGAAATCGGCGCCTAACGGCCCATGCCCTCCAACAAGCCCCGGTGGACTCGCCTCCTCCGGGGCTTGTTGCGTTTCCTGCGGTTCCCATCGTCCCCCTTCCCGGCGCGGGGGCAAGGATTCCTCTTCTGCCGCTCAACATTCCGGCAAGCGCTGCTTATCCTTAGGGCCGCTCACGTCCTGGGGGGCCGCAATCTCCCCACGATTCCTTAGCTGCCACCTCCAGCCTCCTTCCCGCGCATGTACAACCGCGTTCTGCTGAAACTCTCCGGGGAAGCCCTCGGGAGCCCCGACACCGGTCACGGGATGGATCCCGCCCAGATTCAGGTGTACGCCAAACAGATCGCCCGGGTGGTCAGCCTGGGAGTCGAAGTGGCCATCGTTTGCGGTGGGGGCAACATCCTGCGCGGCGCCGAGTTTTCCCAGCTCGGTGGGCACCGCGCGACCGCTGACTACATGGGCATGCTCGGGACCGTCATCAACGCGTTGGCGCTTTCCGATGCGGTCGAACAACAAGGTGTCGACACCCGCGTGATGACCGCCCTCGAGATCAAGCAGGTGGCCGAGCCCTTCGTTTGGCGCCGCGCCGATGCTCATCTGGGCCGCGGCCGCGTGGTGATCCTCGCCGCCGGTACGGGGAACCCGTTCTTCACGACGGATACCGCAGCCGCGTTGCGCGCCAACGAGCTGCGCTGTGATGTGTTGCTGAAAGCGACCAAGGTCGATGGGGTGTACGACAAGGACCCCAAACAGCACGCGGACGCCAAGCGCTTCGAGACCCTCAGCTTCCGCGACGTGGTCGACCAGAACCTGCGCGTGATGGACATCACCGCCATCACCCTGTGCATGGAGAACAATTTGCCCATCACGGTGTTCGACCTCTTCCAAGAGGGCAACTTCGAACGCGTCGTGCGCGGCGAAACCATCGGAACGACGATCCGCTAGGGTGCCCGCAGCCCCATTTTCCAGGATTCCAACCCCTATCTTCCTAGCCTAAGGGCCTCGCTGGCCCACCCGAACACCCCCAACCCCAGGAGACCCCAATGAGCTACGAATCGGTTCTAAAAGACGCCAACCAGCGTATGGACAAAGCCATGGCGCACATGAAAGACATGCTGCGCGGGATCCGCACTTCGCGGGCGTCTTCCGCGTTGGTCGACAACATCCGGGTCGACTACTACGGCACGCCGACGCCCTTGCCTCAGATCGCGCAGATTTCGATCCCCGAGGCGCGCCAGATCATGATCAAGCCCTTCGACGTTTCCGCCATCAAGGAAATCGAAAAGGCCCTCCAGAAGTCCGACCTGGGCATCGGCCCCGAGTCGGATGGCAAGGTCGTGCGCCTCAACCTGCCGCCCCTGTCCGGCGATCAGCGCAAGAAGTACGCCGCCAAGGCCAAAGAACTCTGCGAAGAAGGGCGTGTGGCTCTGCGCAACGTGCGTCGCGATGCCAACAAAGAAGCCGACGCGTTGTTGAAGTCCAAGGAGATCACCGAGGACGACAACAAGGATCTGCACAACGAGATCCAAGAGTTGCTCAAGAAGTACGAGGCCAAGGTCAACGACCTGCAAGAACGCAAAAACAAAGAAATCTTGGAGGTGTAAAGGAGGGGAGATTGGGGTTGTGGCGGGGCTGTTTGGGCCGCAGCGAACGTTCGTGGTCTGTTTCGTCCTCGGCGTGGAAGACCACGCCTGCGGGGAAACAGACCACGAACGTCCACTGCGGCCGCAAACATCCCTCGCCACAACCCCAATCTCCCCTCCTTTCCACCTCCAGGGAGGTGTTCTTTCTCCTTGGGGAAGTTTGGGGTTCGGG
>JAUHXY010000296.1 GCA_030426785.1 bacterium | reverse complement strand
TAGGGCATGAAGAAGCTGAACAGCGAGAGCAGTAGCCAGATGGAGAGGCCGATCATCATCAGCCCCGCCAGCTCCCTCACCCGAGCCGCGGTGTCTTCGTCCAGGGGCTCCCCCAAGAGGAAGCTGCTGAACAGCTCCCCCCAACGGCTGGACTCTTCACTCTCTTTCTTGCGACCCAAGAAACCCCTCGCAAACGGTAGACGGGCCTGGGAATCGCGAAACCCCCTCCGCGAACTCTCCCCATTCCCTGGCGTCATCCTCCCGCTTTGCAGGCCCAGGTTCAATACTCCCTGTCCTCGAATCGGGAAGGGATGGAAGCGGGCCGCCGACGGTTCCCAAGCGCGGTTCCCGGATCAGGAAAAGCGGGGATCTCGCTGGAAAGCACAGCCCCAAAACGGGCGCAGGCACCTCGAAACGATCGAGATGCCTGCGCTTGGAACCGTGCGCACCTAGATGTGCTTGGAAACGTACACGACCCAGTTCTGCTCGAACTCGTCGATGTCGATTTGCCCCCAAGAGGCCTCGATGGCCTTCTTCCAAATGATTCGCTTGGTGCGTTCGCTCAGGTGCAGCTCGCTGTTGGGGACGATGTAGGTCGGCTCCGCCTCGGTGGTTTCGGCGTCTTTCTCACCCTTACCCTCCTGCTTGGAGTCCGGAGCGTCTTCCGGCTTCTCCTCGGGGGTTTCCTCCCCTTCGGAGCCGCCCTTTTTCTTTTCCCGCTCGCGCCGGGCCTTTTCGCGCTTCTCCTTTTCGCGCTCCCGCTGCTCCTTGAGGCGCTTGTACTCGGCCTTGCGGCGCGCGATCTCCTTCTCACGCTCCTCGTCGTAGGCCTTTTGGAACTCCTCGCTCAGGACGCGCATGTAGTTGGGGATGATGTCGGCGTACTCCTTCTTCCAGATTTTTGAAGGCACGTTGCCCAGCGTCCCCTGACGCAGGAAGTAGATGATCGACCAGGACTGGGAGTAAGACTTGACGCTCAGGGCCTGCCAAGTGCGGTGGTCGTAGTTGATGTGTTCTTCGATCGGGATGTAGGAGCCTTCCCGCACCAGTTCCCGAATGATCCCGAGGCGCTCCAAGCCGGCCGGCATCTTGGGCGTAATCTTCATGGGGGACCGCTTGCTGCGGCCCATCTTGGCCCCGCCGTAGTAGTCGCCGTGCCCCTCGTCGAACCAGCGGTGCGCCGCCGATTCGTTGAACAGGAAGTGGCAGTACTGGTGGAACGCCTCGTGCGTCATGACCGCGAAGGTCATGTTGCGGTCGATGTTCTTGCCGTCGTAGAGCACCAGTTCGGTGGTCGCCGGACTGAACCAACCGGCTACTCCGCCGCCGGTGCCGCCGTAGCTGTGGAAGACCTCCTCGGTGGAACACACGCGTACCACGGAGACGTGGGTCATCGGTTCGGCCGGCGGGAAGTCCTCTTCGAACAAGCGCCGGGAGGCTTCGAGGCGGTCGATGACGTCCTCGATGAAGTTCTGATCCTCTCCGTCGTACTTGACGATGTACTTTTTGCTTTCGGTGGGATACGCGCGCCACCCACCCTGATCGCGCTCATCGTTGTCGTAGTACTCGAGGCGCTCTTCGTAGGTCATGTCGGGACGCAGAGTGGGCGCCGCGACGACCTCGATTTGTTCGAAGGTTTCCGCCGACTTTTCGAAGGCCTTGAGCCACTTCTTCTTGTACTTGTCGGGGATCGTGTAGACCAAGTGCACGTCCGCGTCCCCCACCTCGAAGCTCCACGTGTCGAGGATGTACGGCCCATCCCCATCGGAAACGGAACCGGCCCATTGACGGTGGCGTGCGGTCAGGTCCTTGCGCAGCTCGACGGTCTCGTCCACCAGCGTGGCCTCTTCGTTGACGCCCCGGAAGGCGCGCCCCACGTAGTCGGCCAGATCCACGCGCTTGTACTTCGACGTACGCGACTCCCCTTCACCGACCTCCTCCTTGACCTCCACCTTGCGGTCGGCAAAGCGGAAGACCTGAATCTCAGGGCTGTAGGGAATGACCCCGCGCCCCGGGAAGTTCAGGCGCAACTCCTTGCCCTCCATCTTGCCGACGATCCCGAACTCCTTGTCGTCGGTCTGCGGAGGAATGCGGTTGTAATCGCGCAGGGGTTTGAAGCGGAATCCGTATTCCGCCATCTCGAAGTACTCCTTCGAGATCTTCTGAGCAGGAGCTTCTGGACTCCAAGCCAGGAAGCCAACGGAAGCGAGAATGAGGGCGAGCCAAGTCTTCATAACGGGTCGAATGGGGCAACAAGACCTATCTACGGAACGTAAGCCCCGAGATTTGGTGAGCATACACCCAAAAATAGGCTTTTGTGGGCACTTCCAAAGGGTCTGGGCTCTGCGGGCAACCCTTACACGCCCTTTGCGCCCCGCAGCGCGCTAGGCCCGCCTCAAGCTTCGCTGGGCGCCCCGCAAAGGGCTTCCATCGCGCGCACCAACTCGCGGGCCACCTGCGCCTTGGTGCGATCCTCGAAACGTTGCTGCTCCCCATCGCGGTGGAACAGGGTCAAGGTCGTGCGATCGGCGTTCAGGGCTTGGGCCCCGTTGAGGGCGATGCAGTCGGTGTTCTTGCGCTGCATTTTTTGGAGGGCGCGCCGCTTGCCGTCCGAGGTCTCGAGGGCAAATCCCATGATGCGCCGGTGGCCTTTGCGGCGGCCTAAAGTCGCGAGCAGATCGGGGTTCTCGACCAAGTCCAGCGAGACCGTGCTGCTCGCTTCGTCCGGCTTTTTCTTCCATTTGCCGGCCTTGCGGCGCGCCGGGCGGTAGTCGGCCACGGCCGCGGCCATGATGAGGCCAGCGGCCCCCTCGAAGTGTTCCTTAAGCGCCGCCAACATGTCCCGGGCGGAAACCACGTCGACCCGCAGGGCTCCCTGGGGTGTGGGCAGGTGCACCGGGCCCGCGATCAGAACCACCTCGTGACCACGATCCAAGGCGGCTTGCGCGATGGCAAAGCCCATCTTGCCGCTGGACTCGTTCGAGAGGTAGCGCACCGGGTCGATGTATTCGCGGGTCGGGCCCGCGGTCACCACCAACCGTAAGGAATCCTTGGCCAGCGCCATGGCTTACCCGAGCAGCTCCCGGACGCGCTCGAGGATCGCCACCGGCTCGCTCAAGCGGCCGCGACCGGCCTCGCCGCATGCCATATGCCCTTCGCCCGGCTCTTCGATTTGCCAGCCGTCCTCCATGAGGCGACCCAGGTGACGCTGCACCGCCGGTGCCGCCAGCATGACCGGGTTCATGGCCGGGCACAAAAGGCGCGGTTTGTCCGTTTCGGTAGCGAGGGACACGGTGGTCAACAGATCGTCGGCCAGCCCCAGCGCGAGGCGTGCGATCAAATCCGCCGTCGCCGGCGCGACCACCAAAGCATCCGCCCAGCGCGCTAGGTCGATGTGGTCCATGGCGCCGCGGCGCTCCGGGCCCCATTCGCTGGTCTGCGCGGGGTTTCCGGTGACCGCTTCGAACAATTGCGGATTCACGAGCTTGGCCGCGTTGGCGGTCAAGACCGCACGCACTTCGAAACCCGACTGGGACAATTGACTGGCCAGATCGCAGGCTTTGTAGAGCGAAACGGACGCGCTCACCCCGAGCAAAACGTGTTTCACGCTTTCCCCTTGCCCACCTCGGTGGGCGAGCTGGATTCCGACTCGGAGTCGAGGCCCGCGATACGGCGCACCGCGGCGATGGCACGTTCCAAGTCGTCGTTGACGACCACGTGGTCGTAGCGGTTGCGCTCCTGCATTTCGCCCAACGCCTTGCTGAGACGGCGCTCCAAGGACTCATCGGATTCGCTGCCACGACCGACAAGGCGCGCTTTGAGGGCTTCCAAACTCGGCGGGGCAACGAAGATGTAGACGCCCGGCTCGCCGGCCGCCCGCATTTGCATCGCACCCTGCACGTCGATCTCGACCAAGTAGATGTACCCCGCCTCGATCGCATCCAACATCGGTTGCCGCAAGGTTCCGTACAGGTTGCCGTACACCTCGGCCGACTCGATGAACTCCCCCGCCTTGCGTTTGGCGGCGAATTCCTCGGTGGTTAGGAAATAGTAATCCTTGCCATGCACTTCCCCTTCGCGTTTGGGACGCGTGGTGGCCGAGACCGAAAACATCACGCGCGGATCGCGGCGCAGGTGTCGGCAGATCGTGCTCTTGCCGCAGCCCGAGGGGCCGGAGATGAGCACCATCTGTCCCGGGGG
>JAUHXY010000036.1 GCA_030426785.1 bacterium | reverse complement strand
AAGTCATCCGGACCGATCGGCTCGCGCAGGAGGGCGATGTTTTCGAGGATCTCGAAGTTGGCCGGGGACATGCCGATCGAGGTGATGAAGTCTCCATCGGGGTCCAGGTCGGAGTCGAACAGCGGGCCAGCAAGGTCGGCGCGATCTAGGGCGCTCGGTACGCGCAGCAAGTAGAAGGTCTGCGTGCCGTTTTCGATGTTGTTGGCGGCGCCACCGGTGGTGTGCGGACCATTCGCGATGTCGTAGTCCACGTTAGCCACCGAAGCGATGTTGCCCATCACGAAGTAGCCGTCGGCGGGTACGGTCAAACCGGTCAGGTCCCAAACGCGGTCGATCTTGCCGCCGGCCAAGCCGTCGCCATCGATGGTGATGACCACGATGTCGTCGAGGCTCATGTTCGGGGTGCCGATCAGCTCGATGAATTCGAAGCTGTCGGTTCCGGTCATCGAAACGTAAGCCTCGTTGAAGTTGAGGTTTTGGGCCTGCGCGGTGCCGGCCAATCCGGCCAGGCACAGTGCGGTGCTAGAGAGGGTTTTGAGGCGCATGGGTCTCAGGGGTGTTCTCGGGAGTAGGAGAGTGTTGGGAAACTCCAGCCGGGTTGGCCGGATGAAGCTTGGAGTGTCCGCAAAAATAGTCAATTTGCGGTGAAGACGGACCCCCAATTCCGATAAAGGGCGTCCGATATGGCCCCCTTTGGGCCTATGCATTCGCCAATCCCTGACTGAGAGCCCATGCTGTCCGGAATGTCAGCTTCCCGTCCCCCCAGCCCGTCCCCGGACGACCCCTCGAACCACCCCTCGGGCGAGCCCTCGAGCGGCCCGACGCCCAAGCTCCCCAGCGATCTCCAGGGCGTGTCCGAGAGCCCTCACGCCCCGGGCCGCTCCCTGTTCGCCGGCTTCCTGATGGGCTTCGCGAACCTGGTGCCCGGCATCAGCGGGGGCACCATGATCCTGGCGGTAGGGCTCTACGAGCGCTTCATCGAAGCGGTCTCCAACGTCACCCGCTTCCGCTTCACACCCGCTTCCATCGCCTTGTTGGGCTGGATGGCCGTGGGAGCTGTGCTGGCGGTGGTGACCTTGTCCGGGGTGTTGGTGGACCTGGTCGTCGAGCACCGCTGGATCATGTACAGCCTCTTCATCGGCATGACCCTCGGCGGGGCGCCGGCGCTGTGGCGTGCCAGTCGGCCCTTGAACGTAGGCGTTCTGGCCGCGTTGGTTCTGGGCTTTGCCGCCATGGCGGTTTTCGCCTACGCCATGACCGGCACCCAACTGGGCACGGGCTTCGGCGTGTTGCTGCTGGTGGGGGCGCTGGCGGCGTCGAGCATGATCCTGCCGGGCATTAGCGGGAGCTACCTGCTACTGATCTTCGGGCTCTACGAAACCGTCATCGGTGCCTTGCGGGTTTCGGCCTGGAAGGAGGACTGGCGCGACAGTTTGATGATCGTCCTGCCCGTGGTGCTCGGAGCCGGCCTGGGGATCGCGCTGCTGTCGAGTGCCCTGCGCGTCTTCTTGGAGCGCCGCCCGCGCATCGCGCACGGCATGTTGCTGGGATTGCTCGTGGGGTCCATCCTCGGCCTGTGGCCCTTCCAAGACCCGGTGCACAAAGACCTGGCCCGCAAAGACGTGCGCAAAGCGACCGTGATGGCGCTGGCGGACGCTTCGGTCGAGGAGATCCAAGCGCAGCACGGCGCGGAATTCGATGCGGCGCGGATCGCCGCGTTGCGCGAGCGTTACGCCGGCAAGAGCCCAGCGGACCTGAAGATCCTGGGGGGCGAACTGCAGCGTTTCACGCCCAGCGCAGGGCACGTGGGGGGAGCTTTGGGACTCTTTCTCCTGGGGCTCGCGATCACGCACCTCGTCGGGCGCCGAGGCGGAGCGAAAACGTAGCGGGGGCGGGCGCGCCCTACCCGGGCGCGTTCGTTCGCTTGCGGAACTCCAACAACACCGCGCCCGCAAAGCCCCACAAGAACGCCGAACACAAGGCCCAAGGGGCCGAGGGCGTGCCGATGGCAATCACTCCGGATTGCATCAGCAGGAATCCAAAAAAGGCGCCGAAGAGGCCCACGCCGAGCGGAGCTAGGGCCTGCAAGGCATCCTCGGGCACCTGCCGCAGCAAGCTCCAAGTCCAGCCGCCCAGCATGCCGAGCCCCAAGACCGCCGGCAGGATTTCCACCGCCGGCGGCATGGCACCCGCGAGCCAAGCCTGCGTCATCGCAAAGTAGAGCGCCGCAAAAAACGGCACGGCGATGACGATTTGCACCAAGCGCGCTAGGCGGCGGCGTTCGCGTCGTTGTTGCATGCGCCGCCCAAAGGTTTCCACCTCCGCCCGCACGCGCGCCAGCGTGCCCGCATCGGGATCTTCTTCGAGCGCGGTCAGCAACGCATCCCGTCGCCAACCCTGCGTGCGTGCGCGCACTTCCCCTTGCAGTAGTTTGGTGATCAACCGACGCTCGGTGACCGAGCGCGACTCCAATTCGAGCTTCCACGCGGCCATCCACGCGTCGTTGGCTTCACCCTCGCGCCCCGTGTTCAAGGAGCGTTGCGCATGCACGAGGTGTTGGCGGACTTTGCTGCGCCAATCCCCTTGCAAGGGGTCGAGTTCCCAGGTGCGTTGCGCGTGTTCCGAGGATGGTTGCAAGTCGGGCGAGGGGCTGGGCGTTGCCACGGGATCTCCGGCGCTGGCGAATTGGCCTGGCCCCGGAGGAGGCGGACCGCTGGCGGCCGTTCCAGGAGAAGCGAGCGGCACACCGCTCGCGCCGGTGGGGGGATGGGCGAGCGGGTCGTGCATGCGTTCGAGCAGAAGGCGTTCTTCAGGACAGAGGAGCCGTGTCCTCGCTTGCGCGAGGGGCATCCATTCCGCTCTTGGCAGTTCGCGCGGAAGGTCGGCGGTTGCCAAAGCTCGCCAATACTCCGTGCGCAGCGAATGGTGGAAAAGCTGGCCCTCCAAGGTAACCAGAAAGTCCAACTCCACATCCTGCAAAGCCGGATGCACTTGCGTCCGCAAAGTATCTTGGGCCAACGCCTGGGAAGATTCGCCTTCCGCTCGCAACACGCGTGGCAGGGTCCACAACCCATCGTGTTGCACGACGGCCACGTGATTGGGACGGTCACCAGCAGGCCAACCCGCCAGCAAAACCACACCAACGGCAGGAAGAGGTTCGTGGGCAGGCTGCGGGCTTGGGTCCGCATTCCCAACCCTTTCGTTCGCGGAAGGTTGCGCCGGGTCGGAAGCACCATCCGAACGGGTGGTTTCGTTTTCTTCCGTCTCGGCGGGCAGGTCGACCGTGGATTCCGCCGGGGCGGGAGGCTCCTCGCGGGAACGACCTGCCGGTTCGCCGGTGGACGAACCGCGCGCGCTCATCGGACCAAGGGCGGTCCGTCGCCCGCGTGCAGGTCTTTGACCAAGAGTTGCAGCCGCGTTTCCCCGCGGAACGTGTTCCACCGGGGCGTGTAGACCACGTGCAGGGGTTGACCCATTTCCAGTTCGCCGAGGCGCGCGCCTTGGCCGAAGAAGATGGCGGGATGCACCACTTCCCCCTGGCGCAGGCGCAACATGAGGTGTTCGCCGCCAGCGCCCACGCAGCGCGCGGGTTCCGCCAAGCGCACGTCGCGCGAGAGCAGCACGGGCTCGCGGTTGCCTTGCCCGAACGGTCGCAAACGATCGAGCACGCGCATCTGGGCCTCGACCATTTCGATCAGCGGCAGGTCCGCGTCGATATCGAGGGTCGGGGTGGGCAATCCGTCGCCTTGCAGCAACTCTTGCGCGCGGTCACAGATGGCGGCGCGCACGGCCTCCAAGTCTTCCTCCGACGCATCGCAACCCGCCGCTTGCGCGTGCCCGCCGTAGCGCGGAAACCAGGTCGCGGCGCCGTGCATGGCATCCAGCACCGAAAAGCCCGGCACCGAACGGGCCGAGCCGCGGCCTTGGTCGCCGTCGAAGCCGAACACGACGGCGGGCTTTCGGAAGCGATCCACGAGCCGCGCCGCGACGATGCCGATCAGGCCCGGATGCCAACCCTGTTCTCCGACGACAATGACGGGGCAGTCGGGGTCTTGGCCGAAGGGTTCCGCGAGTTCGAGCGCGGCGCTGGTCAGCTCGCGCTCTAGGCTGCGGCGTTCCTGATTGAGCTGATCGAGGGTTTGGGCGGCTCGCAGCGCTTCTTGCGCATCCTGCGCCAAGAACACTTCCACCGCGCGCGCCGCGCTGTCCAAACGACCCGCCGCGTTGATGCGTGGACCGATTTGGAAGGCTACGTCCTCGGCGGTGAGGGGTTTGCCTGCTAGTTGGGTCACCTCGAGCAACGCGCGCACCCCGGGCGAGCGGGAGGCCCCCAGGGCCTTCAAGCCGTAGTGGGCCAGGATGCGGTTTTCGTTTTCGAGCGGCACCACGTCGCAGACCGTAGCGATGGCGACGAGCCCCATGGCGTCCACCAAGAAGTCGCGCAGGTCCTCGCGCACGCGCCCGCCGCCGCTGATGCGTTGGCACAGGCCCCAAGCCAACTTGAACGCGACCGCTGCGCCGCACAGCTCCCGGAAGGGATAGGTGCTGGTGGCGAGTTTGGGGTTCACGATCGCGATGGCGGGGGGCAATTCCCCCAGGGGCGGCTCGTGGTGGTCGGTGACGATGGTTTGCACGCCCATGCCCGCCAAGGACGCGATGGTTTCCGTCGACGAGGTGCCGTTGTCGACGCTGACGACCACCTGGGCGCCCACCTCGGCGGCCTTGCGCAAGCTGTGCTCGCCGAAGGAATAGCCGTCATCGAAGCGGCTCGGGATGTGCCAAGCCACGTCCGCTCCCAAATGCCGCAGGAGTTGCACCAGCAACGCCGTGCCCGTGACCCCGTCCACGTCGTAGTCCCCGTGCACCAGGATGGTGTGCTGGTGTTCGATCGCCCGTTCGAGGCGCTCGCAGGCGGCCTCCATGTCCGGCAGCAGGAACGGGTCGTGCAGGTCTTGCAGGTTGGGGGCCAGGTGCTGACGCGTCGTGGGGCTAGCGTCGAAGCCACGGTTGGCCAACAGCACGGCCAAGAGGCGCGGCACACCCAACTCGTGGCAGAGGCGATCGACCTGCCCGGGATCCGGCGCCTGAACCTTCCAAAGGGGACGCTGCAGGTGAACGCTCGGCATGCATCGATTATGGCGGCCCGTGCAGCCGGCGGCACCTGTTCGTTGGCGCATTCCGTCGCGATGGCTCGCAGGGGGTCAGAAAATGCGAGGGTCGCGGCGCAGGCCCCGCTATCCTGACCCCATGGCATCGCAGCAGCGCCCCGCCGATCCGGGCGACAACCCCTATCGCTTCCTGCCGAAGGTCGACCAAGTCCTGTTGGACCCGGCGTGGAGCCAGGCGCAGGAGCGCTTCGGCAGCGAGCCCTTCGCTGGTTGGGTGCGGGAGACGCTGGACGCTTGGCGCGCTCGCATCGCGGACGGGACCTGGGACGCGGCTGCGGTGCGCGCTGCCCTCGAAAACGGCGGCTTCACCCAGGATCTGCGCGCCCGCCTCGCTCGCGAACAGCGCCGGGGCGTACGCCCGGCCATCAACCTGAGCGGCGTGGTGCTCAACACGGGTCTCGGCCGGGCTCCCGTGCACGCCGAGGCGGCCGAGCGCATGGCGCAAGCCGCCGGCGGCTACAGCATCTTGGAGGTGGACCGCGACTCCGGCCAGCGCAACCAACGGGATCAGCGCTTGGGCGAACTGCTCGCTCGCCTGACCGGCGCGGAAGCGGGCATCGCGGTGAACAACAACGCCGCCGCGGTGCTGTTGCTGATGCACGCGTTTTCCAAAGGCAGGGAAGCGATCGTCTCCCGCGGCGAGCTGGTGGAGATCGGCGGATCCTTCCGCGTTCCCGAGGTGCTCGAAAGCGCGGGCGCGCGCCTCGTCGCAGTCGGTGCCACCAACCGTACCCGCATCGCGGACTACCAACGGGCCATCGTCAACACGACCGGGCTGTTGCTGAAGGTGCACACTTCCAATTATCGCTTGGTGGGTTTTACCGAAGAGGTTCCCGCCCGTGAAATGGCTGAGCTGGGTCGAACACGGGGCATTCCGACAGCGTGGGATCTCGGCAGTGGTCGCATCGAGGCTCCCGGGGCCCAAGCTCTGGACCGGGTCGGCGACGAAACGGTGGTGCGCGACGCGGTGGCGAGCGGCGTGGATGTGGTGACCTTTTCCGGCGACAAGCTGCTCGGGGGACCCCAAGCAGGATTGATCGTCGGAAAGCGGGAAGCTGTGGCCACCCTGCGTCGTTGTCCTATGTACCGCGCGCTGCGCCTAGACAAGGTCGCGTTGGCGGGCCTCGAAGCCACTTGCGAACTTTTGCTGGCGGGCCGCGGGGATGAATTGCCCACGCGCCAGATGCTGTTGATGGAAGCCGAAGCCACGGGAGAGCGTTGCCAAGCTGTGCAAGCGGCCTTGCAGACGATTCCCGGCGTGCACGTCACCATCGTGCCCTCCAGTTCGCAGCCGGGCAGCGGCAGCGCGCCCACCGTGGAGTTGCCCGGATTCGCGCTGCAACTGCGCGTGGATGGCTGGAAGGCCCAAGAGTTGGCCCAAGCGTTGCGGCGCGCCGACCCCGCCGTGTTTTCGCGCGTGCAAGAAAACGTCGTTTGGCTCGATCCGCGCACCCTGATGCCGGGGGAATTGGAAGGCCTGTGCCAAGCGGTGCGCTCGATCGCGCCGGGTGCCTAGCGCATGGGGGAGTCCTCTCACCAGAGCGCCCTGCGCAGCGCGATCCAAGACCGTTCGGGCGCGGTGGTCGTCCTGGGATTGGGGGCCGTGGGCCTACCCTTGGTGCGCGTTCTCTTGGAGGCGGGCTTTTCGGTGGTGGCCGCGGATACGGATGAGGAGCGCGTACGCGCCTTAGCCGCCGGCCGCTCTCCGTTTTCCCACCTGAGCGATGCTTGGTTGCGCGACTTTTGCCATCACGAGCGTGTCGCGTGGCAAAGGGTGGCCCCGGGTGAGCCCCTGGAAGCGCCCCTCCCCGGGGAAACGCCGCGCCGCCTCGGCATCATTTGCGTGCCGACGCCGCTCGATGAGCGTGGGGACCCCGATTTGCACCCTTTGCGCGCGGCAGCGCAGACCCTGGCGCACAGTTTGCTCGGCCCGAGCCTCGTGGTGCTCGAGTCCACCACCTATCCGGGTACCACGCGGCGCCTCGTGGCTCCGTTGTTCGAAGCCGCGGGTTGGCACGTGCCGCAAGCGAGCGCCCCGGCCGGGAACCGGTCAGAACCACGGCAGGCTTGGTTGGCCTTCGCTCCCGAGCGCGTCGACCCGGGCCGGGGGGATCCCGCTGGCCTGCATTCTCCGCGCTTGGTGGGGGGACTTGACGAAGGCGCGACCCAATCAGCGCAAGCGTTGTACGAAGCGCTGGGCTATCGCGTGCATACCACGCCTCGCGCCGAGATCGCCGAAGCCGCCAAGCTTGTCGAAAACGTCTATCGCGCCGTCAACATCGCTTTGGTCAACGAGTTGAAGGTGAGTTTTGCCGCCCAGGGTATCGACATTTGGGAAGTGCTCGACGCGGCCAGCACCAAGAGTTTCGGATTCCAACGCTTCGACCCCGGCCCGGGAGCGGGCGGATCCTGCATCCCCGTCGATCCGCGCTACTTGGAGTTTTTTGCCCGCGAAGGAGGCGTTCCCGTGCGGCTGGTGGAGCTCGCCGGGCGCATCGATCGGCACATGGTGGATCACGTGGTGGACCAACTCGAACGCGCCCTGCGCAGCACAGCGCCTCAAGCGAAAGACCCGTGGCAAGGGACTGCGATCCTGTTGTTGGGCGTGGCTTACAAGCCGGGGGTCAGCATGACGACCGAGTCGCCTTCCCTGCGGCTCGCCGCCCGTCTGCAGGCCTTGGGGGCGCAGGTCCGCTACCACGACCCGCACGTGCCGGGTCCCGTAGCGGTGCCTGGGGGGGCTGCCATCGAGTCGGTTGCGGCGCCCGTGCCGTGGGACCGCTTCCGTGCTTGCGTGTACCTCACCGATCATCCCGAGTTCGACCTCGCCGAGATCGCCGCGCACGCTCCGTTGCTGCTCGATACCCGTGGCAAGTCCGTTTTGGCGCAGGCCGGCGACCGCTACCGCCGCGCTTAGTTCGTGCCCGCGCTGGGGGGCGCCCGCGGTGGAACCGAGGTGCGGAAGGGGGCCATCCGACCTGGATCAAAACGGCCCTGACCGCAGATCCGGGCTGCCGCGCTTTGGAAGTTTCGGTTGGGCGGCTTAGGATCGAGCACGCGCAAAGCGCCCATTCCTATGGCTACCGAAACCAACAAACGACTGATCGACTACGCCGCCTGCTCCGGGTGAGCTGCCAAGTTGCCCCAAGGGCAACTCTCGCAGGTGCTGCGAGAGGCTGGACTCCCCGCTGCCGAGGATTTGCTCGTCGGACCGCAAACCCTGGATGATGCTGGCGTCGTGCGTCTTGGCGCCGCCGGTGCGCCCGGGATGTGCCTCGTGCAAACCGTGGACTACTTCCCGCCGGTGCTCGACGATCCGTACTGGTATGGGGCGGTGGCCGCAGCCAATGCGATCTCCGACGTGTACGCCATGGGGGGCACGCCTTTGAGCGTGTTGAATCTGGCGGGCTTCCCGGCGGACTTCCCCGACGAGTGGATTCGCGACATCTTGCGGGGCGGTTTCGACAAGGTGCGTGAGGCCGGCGCCATCGTCGCGGGCGGACACACGGTGCGGGCCGAAGAGCCTCTGTTCGGATTTGCCGTAACGGGGCTCATCCACGAGGACCGCGTGATTGCCAACGACGGAGCGCTGGCAGGGGATGTGTTGTACTTGACCAAGCCTTTGGGCATGGGCTCGATCACGACCGGCAATCGCAAAGGCGTGATCTCCAACGACGAGATGCGCACGGCCGCCCAAGTCATGGCGACCCTCAACAAAGACGCGGCGGACGCCATGGAAGCGGTGGGAGCCCACGCGGCGACCGATATCACCGGGTTTGGTTTGCTCGGCCACGCGCACAACATCGCGGCCGCGAGCGGCGTGACCTTGCGCTTCGATGCGGCGCACTTGCCCCTCTATCCCGGCTCCCTCGCGCTCGCGCAGGACGGGGTCGTATCCGGAGGCTCGGCTCGAAGCCAAGCGGCACTGGGAGATGGGGTGGCCATCGAAGCTGGGGTGGATCCCGGGTTGGTGCGGCTCGTCTACGACGCGGAGACTTCGGGCGGTTTGCTCATCGCCGTGGCGGCGGATCGCGCGGCCGCGCTCGAATCGGAATTGGCTTTGCGGGCCGTTCCGATCCATCGCGTCGGAAAAGTGGAGGCCGGTCGAGCCCAGGTGGTGTTGGCTTGATCTTGGCGCGGGCCCGCCAGACGACGGCACGCAGCCAAGCCTGCGGGTGGCTGGCCGGAGCTTGTGTGGCCTGGGGGACCTTCGCGGCGAGCTGCGCCGCACCGGCCGACCGCCTCGAACCGCTCTTGCGCTGGCAAGCCCCGAGCGCCGCCACCCTCGTTCTGCAAGCCGACACGAAAATCGGCGGCGTCGCTGCCGGTGACCTCGACGACTTTCCCGGGGACGAGGTCGTGGCCGTAGCGGGAGACGGTGGGGTTTGGGTCGCCCGTTGGGAAGCGGGTGCCTGGCGTGCGGAACGCATCCATCGCTTGCCCGGAGAGGCCATCGGCGTGGCCTTGTTGCCCACGACCAGTGCCCAGCGCGGGTTCGTGACCGTGGGCAAACAAAGTGGCGACGAAGACGCGCCCGGGCCCGGAGCGGCCACTTTGTTCACGTGTGAGGGGGCTGATCCGACCGCGCCCGAGGCTTGGCGCATCGAGCCACTCCTGCAGGATGAAGCCCTGTTGCACGGCATCGACGCGGGCCCCGAAGGCTTGGCTTTGGCGGGTTACTCCCAATTGGTGCACTGGCTTGCTCCGGCCCCCGGCGGTCTGCAGCACCGCGTCGTCGGTCACTTGCCAGGACCTGCAAAGGGCGTGGCTTGGCAAGGTCCGGGTCGCATCGTGGTGGCTTGCGCCAGCGGAGAGTTGGTGCGTTTCACTCGCAGTCCCCAAGGGGGGGAACCCTGGGCCCGCGAGATCCTGTGGCGTTACCCCGACGCGTTGGCTCGCGTCGATACGCTGGCCCAACAGATCGCGGTGTGTTCGAACGACGGCGGTTTGTACTTCTATCGACCTGGTTGGACGCGGGACAGCGTCGTGTATCGGTCGAGCGATCGCTTGCGCGGCGCGTTGTTCTTGGAGGGACCGGAAACGGAGCTGGGCGCTCCCTGGTTCTTAGCGACCGCCGGCTACGACGGGCGCGTTTCGCTCTTGCCGCGCTTCGGAGCCGGAGAGGCGGCGGCCCGGCACCTGCAGGTCGACGAGCAACGCTTGCACCACCTCGCCGGTGGGCAGGTCGATTACGGGGAGAGTCCGGGGTTGGTGCCGACGTTGTTTGCGTGCGGCTACTCGGGACGCGTGTTGGCTTTGCCGTTTCGGTCCACCGGTCGATGAGCGCCGAACCTTCTGCGCGGGGAAGCCTCGCGCTGCCGTGAGCTCGGCAAAAACTGGCATGCAAGAAGACCATCAGGACGTGTACCAAGGGTTGGCAGGGGATCCGAGCACCGGCGCGGACATCCCCGGTCCTCCTTGGATTTTAGGGCACCGCGGCGTGCCCCTAGAGGCGCCCGAAAACACGCTGAGCGGGTTGCGCTTGGCGCTCGATGGTGGCTTGGACGGCATCGAATACGACTTGCGCGCTTGTGGTAGCGGCGAAGCGGTTTTGATGCACGATGCTACGTTGCACCGCACGACCGATTCGCGCGCGCGCTTGCGCGACCTGACTTTGCCCGAGCTGTTCGGCATCGATGCTGGTTCGTGGTTCGGCCGGCGCTTTCGGGGAGAGTCCGTGCCGCTGCTGGACGAGGCGCTGGAACTGCTCACGCCCCGTGGACGACTGCCGATGCACATGATCGAGATCAAGGAAGCGGGTTTGGTCCAGGAGGTGCACGAGCGCTTGCAGAGCGCGGACCCCGCCCTCGACTATCGCATCGCCTCGTTCCTGCGAGAGGTCGTACTCGAAGCCCGCGATCTCGGGATGCCCACCATGTTGCTGGCGGAGGAGGCCCACGAGGCCGATCGGCGCTTTGTACGCGACGAACGCATCACCGCCCACGGTTTGGGTCCGGGTGGTTGGGACAACGAGGCAGGCCGCGCCGATTGGGGTTCCACCGAGCGCTGGGGGTGGTCCATCGACCGGCCCGAGCACCTGTTAGCCGCCTGCCGCGAGCCGTACTTCGCGTTCAACACGAACCAACCCTACCGCGCCCTCGCGGTGCGCGCTTTGACGCGCCTCGCCCCCGAGGATCGCGGGGCGTATCCCTTGTCCGTTCCGACCCTTCCCATCGAACCGTCCCAATTGAGCGCTGCCGAGCGCGAGCGCGGGGAGTGGTTCGGGGAATGGCAACCCGCGGTGTGGATCCGCAACCCCTTTCCTTTTGCGGTCGAGGTGCGGGCTACCGTCGTCTTCCCCAGCGGAGCGTTTGAGCTGCAAGATCTGCCACGCATCCTGGAATTGGAGCCGGGGGAAGAGCGCAGCGTGGCGTTCCGTCTGCGCGGCGGGGCGCGGGGTCCCGGGCGCGATCCCCTGTTCGCGGCGCTGTTTCGTTGGAAAGCAGGCCTCGGGCGCGACGAGATCGTTCCGGGCGGCCAACTGCTGTTGGATGCACCCTTAGAGCGCGTGCGCACGGCGGTTGCGGACGGTCTCGCACGGCGCCTGTGGATGCTGCGCGAGCATCCCGCCTTCCCCGCTGCGTCTCTCAACCTGCGGCGTCAGGGGAGGGAATTGATCGTGCAGCTCGAAGACGTGCGCGGATTGGTCGATCCTCACGTGGTAGTGAAGCTCGCTGGAGAAACCGTGCGCGGCGGAAGGGGCGTGCGCTTGCGCTTGCCTGCGGAATTCGACCGACGGTCGGAAGGTACCCCTTTCACCTGCGGCATCGAGGCCCGCCGCGATGACCAACCTGTCTTGTTGCGTTGGGCCGGCGGTTTGCCCTCTGGAGTGGGGCAGGGCGTTCCAGGGCGCTTGCTGCCGCTCTCGACCGCCTGACGCGCAAGCGGGGTGCGGGACGCAGCGCCGCGTTGGCGGGAGTGCATGGGAATCGAACCCACCGGCCACGCTGTTCACGCAGCCCACCGGCTTTGAAGACCGGGCGGCACACCAGCACCGATCCACTCCCAACCGCTCTGGGTTGTACGGGATCGACGGGCGGGGCGCAAACCCCGGTTGGGATCCGCGGACGGCGCAGCGCCGCTCCGCGAGCTTCCCGCATGGTTCCTGGAGCTGGCGTGCCCTACGGGTTACAACACCGAGGAACCCCACCCTCTACGCCAATGACCCCTCGCCGCGCACGCCGATACTGGCTGATGAAATCCGAGCCCGACGCGTTCTCTTGGCAGGACCTGTGGGATGCACCGAAGCGAACCACGTTCTGGGATGGCGTGCGCAACTACCAGGCGCGCAACCTGCTGCGAGACGACATTCAGGAGGGCGACGGGGTGCTGTACTACCACTCGCGCACAAAGGTGCCGGGCGTGGTGGGCATCGCCCAGGTGGTGCAGGCGGGATCGCCTGACCCCACCCAGTTCGATCCCAAGGAGCCCTACTTCGATCCCAAGGCGCGGCGCGAAGAGCCCACTTGGTACGGCGTGCACATCCAAGCCCAGGGGCCGCTGGACGAGGTCGTTTCGCTCGAGCAGCTCAAGGCTGAGCCCAAACTGGCCCAAATGGCGGTAGTGCAACGGGGGCAGCGCTTGTCGGTCCAGCCCGTCACCGCGGCCGAATGGAAGCAGGTCTTGAAGATGGGCCAGTACGCTGGCGCAGGCCGCTAGGGGCCAGGAATGGCCCTGGAGGCCGGTTTTGGGCGAGCCGACCGCCGTTTTGGCGTAAGTGGAATTCTAGAAAGGGTTTAGGGTCACCTGCCTTGGCGGCGAGGAGGCTCGAAGGGGCCCTCAGGGCCCTTTCCCGGCGGTTTCCCGCTTGATCCCTTGGCGGGAAAGTGTCTGCTAAGGGCAGGCCCGAGACGTCCCTCGGGCCCTGTTCCAGCTTCAAGCCAACCGGACGCTGGGCTCCCCAACCGATCCTGCAACCCCAAGCCAACCACCAACCACCAGCATGAGCGACATCTACAACAAGCTCGTTGAAACCCTCGAAGCCACCAAAGCCGACGTGGAGCGAGCCGAAGAGGGCAACAAGGCCGCGACCTCGCGTGTCCGCAAGGCCATGCAAGAAATCAAAGCCCTGGCCCAAGACCTGCGTAAGGAAATGCTCGAACTGCGCGATTCGGGCGGCCGCCAAGGCTAGCGACAGCACCAACACGCTTTGGCCGCGAAACGCCGCGGGGACCGCTGGTCCCCGCGGCGTTTCGCTTGGGGTGCTGCCCCCGTGCGTCTCAAAGAGGCACAGGCCCGGAGAGGATCGTGGGACGCCCGATCGAGGGATCCATCCAGCCCGCGCGCTCGGCAAAATCCCCCAGGCGCGCAATCGCCCGCGCGCCCACCTCGCCCAGGTCTGCCGTCCACGCGTTGACGTACAGATCGACGTGCTGATCCATGACGTCTCGGCTGAGCTCCTGCGCGAAGCGTCCCATGGTCTCCGCCGCCTCGTTGCGGTGCTGCCATCCATAGCGCAGCGAGTCCGCGAGCACCGCCTCCAGGGTTTGCAGGGTGGCTTCCTCCAGCTCGGGGCCAGCGAACAGGCCACCCAGCGGGAGGGGGCTTTGCGCAGCGCTTTCGAAGCGCTTGCCCAGGTCGGCGACGAGTCGCAGACCGGATTCCGCGTAGGTGAAGCGACCTTCGTGGATGCACACGCCCCAATCCGCCTCGCCCCGCTGCAGGGCGGGCATGATGTCGGAGAACACCACCTGATGAAGGTCGCTCCCTTCGGGGTACAAGGCGCGGAACAGCAGCGTCGCCGTCGTATCGGCTCCCGGGCACAGGACCCGCTTAGGGACTTCGTCCGGCTGCCAGTCGGGGCGGGCGAGCAGCAATGGACCCACGCCGAAGCCTAGCGCGCTGCCGACCCGCAAGACCCGACAGGTCCGCCCCAATTGCAAAGCGAGTGCATAACTGCCTTTGCTGACCTGAAAGCGACCCGCGCGTAGGCCTTCGTTCAGCTCCTGCACGTCGCCAAAGTGCAAGCGCAGGTCCAACCCGCGCGCATCCACCGCCCCGGAGTACAAACCGTGGATCAGGAAGGTGTCGTTCGGACAGGTGGAGAGGGCGAGGTGGATCGGAGCCATGGGGTTCGAAGGCGTCGGTCAGGCGGGGGAGACGAGTTGCGGAAAGCGTTCGCGCGCCAATCGCGCCACCTCGTCGAGGGAGGCAGCGAGTTTCCAATGGGCTCGATCCCGTTCGCCGACCACGTTGCTGATGCCGCGCATACAGTGGAAGGGCACGCCGGCCTCGCGACAGGCGGCGGCGACCGCGTAGGCTTCCATGTCCTCCGCTAAAGCGTCGGGGTAGCGGGTGCGCACCGCCGCCGCTTCGCCGGGGTGGGCGCTGGCCGCGCACACGCTGACCAGGTGCGCGCCTTCGCTGGCGCTCACCAAAGTCGCGGGCCAAGATGCGTGTTCCTCGGTGGCGGTCCAAGCCTCCCAGCCGAGCTCGTTGATGCTGCGGTGGTCCGGTCCTTGTCCGACGCCGATCCCGCCCAAGGAGAAGCGCCCAAAGACCGCGGCTTGCCCAGGAGCGAGACGTGCCGCGTCGTAACTGCCCGCGCAGCCCAGCAGCAGCACCCGCTGAGGCCGTGTTTGGGCGAGCAAGGCGGCGCTGCGGACGGCGGCGGCGACGGGGCCGAAGCCCGTGCGTCGCGCGACCAAGCCCGCCTGGGCGAGCCGCTTGGCCTCTGGCTCGGTAGGGGTTAGCAGCAACCACTGCCCGCGCTCCAAGGCCTCGGGGGGCGGGATCGGGTCGCGGCGGGTACTGGAGGGGGTCTCGTGGGAGGGGGCCATGGCTGGGAAGAGTCTCCCCGGCGGGAGGAATGGGGGCAAGCACGCATTGTCGCCGGCGTCTCGCCTCATGGGATGGGCTCCCCTGGTCGAAATTGGGACAGGAGCGCTCCCCCTCGAAGGGGCTGGCACCGTTGTGCCTAGCCCAGCTCCCAACCGTTTCACGAGCTTTTCCCCATGCACGCGAAGAACTCCCCGTTGCGCTGGTCCCTGGTCCTGTCCGCGACCCTCGTCGCTTGTGGTGGCGGCGGCGGTAGCAGCAGCACCCCCGGCGGCAGCACGGGCTCCGGCAACCTGAGCCCCGTTTCCATCACCGCAGCCCCTTCCTCGGTGACCGCCGGCGACTCGCTCGTCGTGGCGGAGAGCGTGCGCTGGACCGGCACGGGCACCTCAGGCTCCTTCCGCGTCGCCGTCTACGCGTCCACCGACCTCGCTTTCGACAGCGGCGATACCTTGGTGGGGGCGCGCACCGTCGCGGACTTGGCGGTTGGCAGCGATTCGAGCTCGGCCCAGACCTACACCGTGCCCGCGAGCTTGAGCACCGGGACCTACTTCCTAGCGCTGGTCGTCGATGACCAGAACGCGGTCGGCGAAAGCAATGAAAACGACAACGTCCTGTGGGCCACGCAGCCGTTGACGGTGCAAGGCGCGAACTTGCCCGACCTGACCTGGCAGTCGGTCAGTTTTTCGCCCACCGCGGCGAGCCCGGGGGATTCCTTGACCCTGTCCGACACCGTGCGCAACGTGGGCTCGCAAGCCGCGGGCGCAGCGCGCCTGGGCGTCTACCTCTCCCTGGACGGTCAAATCGATGCGAGCGACACGCTCGTCAGTTTCCGTAGCTTGAGCGGGCTCGCGGTCAACCAAACGGACACGGGTGGCGGCACGGTGACTTTGCCCACCAACTTGGCGGACGGTACCTATCAGGTGCTGTGGATGGCCGACGACTTGCAACAGGTCGCGGAAACCAACGAGAACAACAACGTGCAACCGGGCCTCGGGACCCTCGTGATCGGCAGTGGCGGCGGTAGCAGCCTGTGCGAACTGGTTCCCCAGGACATCACATTTTCGCCTGCGGTGCAGGACGTGGGGCAAACCATTCAAGTGGACGAGTCCGTGCTGAACGTGGGACCCAACCCGGCGCCGACCTTCCAGATGGCCGTCTATCTGTCCACGGACGCGGTTTGGGATACGTCGGACCGCTTGTTGGGCTTCCGCACGATTGCGACCTTGGGCGTCAACCAGACCAGCGCCTCGGTCAACCAATCCTTCCAGTTGCCCGGCGATTTGAGCGCGGGCATCTACCGCCTGATCTTGGTGGCGGACGATTCCGGCTTGGCGAACGAAACCAACGAAAACAACAACGCCTTGGTCGCCAACGTTTCCCTGGGCGTGACGGTGCCGCCGCTGCCCGACCTGGTGGGGGATGCGATCAGCTACTCGCCCTCGTCGGTGGGCCAAGGCGGCGCGTTGAACATCAACGAGACCGTGCGCAACAGCGGCACGGCGGGGGCCGGACCCTTCCGCGTTGCGGTGTACCTGTCGCCCAATCCAAGCGTGACCCCTTCGGACGTGCTGCTCGGTTCGCGCATCGTGAACAGTTTGGGCCAAGGGCAGGTCAGCGGCGCCAACACGCCCTACAGCGTGCCTTCGAACTTGGCTGCGGGGACCTACTTCGTGGGGCTCTTCGTGGACGATCTTTCGCAGGTGGCGGAACTCGACGAGGGCAACAACGTTCAGATGGCGGCGGGCACCCTGAACTACTCCACCAGCGGCAACCCCACCCCCAATCTGGTGATGCAGTCCATGACGGTTTCCAACACGAACGTCACCGTGGGGGACAGCGTTTCGATCACCACCACGGTGCATAACGATGGCGACGAAGACGCTCCGCCGTTTTTGGTAGGCATCTACCTGTCGACCGATGCGACCATCACAGCACAGGACCTTCCCCTGGTGGTGCGCAGCGTCAGCACCGGGTTGGCAGCTGGCTTCACCTCGGTGCAATCCGCGCCGGTATTGGTGCCCAACAACATCCCCGCTGGCACCTACTTCATGGGGGCCATCGCCGACAAGGACGGGACGATCAACGAGCTCGACGAGAGCGACAACCTGTTCGAGTTGACGGGCATGTTTACGGTCGAAGACCAATTGCCGCCCGCCCCGGACTTGGTGGCCCTGACCCCTACGGGGCCCAGCGGCTCCCAGGCCACGGCGACGCCGTTCACCGTGGAGCCGCACGTGCGCAACAGCGGGGAACAACCCGCCGGAGCCTTCCGCGTAGGCGTCTACTTGTCCAGCGACGACACCATCGACGGCTCGGACCTGCTGCTCGGCAGCATCAACATGGCGGGGTTGACCGTGGGAGCGAGCTCCCAGGTTTCCACCAGCGTGCAAATCCCCTCGGGAACAGCGCCGGGCACCTACCGCATCGGCACTTGGGTCGACGACCTGAGTTCGGTGCAAGAGAGCGGCCGGGAAGCCAACAACACCGCGCTCGTCGCGGGCTCCATCACCGTTCCTTAACCGTCCGCCCTTCTCGAGAACCACCCATGAAAGTTTTTCTTCGCCGATATCTCGTGTTCCTGGCGGCCAGCGTGGCGCTGGCCAGCATGCCCTGGGCCGTGGCCGCAACCCAAAACGCCTCCGAGCGGGCGGTGCCTAGTCGCTTGGCGGAACGCCATCCCGCGACCCTATCCGGGCGCATGGATCGCAAGCAAAGCGACTACGTCGACTTGTACGCGCCGCTCTCGCCCGCGGAGTGGGAACGGCTCGAGGCGGTTAGCGAACGCTGGCACGCGCGCCGTTAAGCGCGAACCCAGAAAACGATGCCCGGCCCGAGGGCATCGTTGGCGCTCCCCGATCGGCTGCGTACCATGCGGCCGATGGGGAGCGAAACCATGACGGCGCGGCATCCGAAGGTGCTGCGAGCCCTGCGCGAGACGTTTGGGCTGCCAGACTACCGCCCTTGGCAAGAAGAGGCGATCGACGGCGTGTTGGCCGGCCGGGATGGGCTCTTGACCCTGCCGACGGGCGGTGGCAAGTCCTTGGTGTACCAGCTGCCCGCGGTGGTTCTGCCGGGGCTCACCCTGGTGGTCAGCCCTCTGATCGCACTGATGCAGGACCAGGTGCAGGCCTTGCGCGCGAAGGGCATCCGCGCGAGCTACCTAAACTCCCTGTTGAGCGCCGCGGAGCGCGAAGAGCGCCTGCAGTCCGCCTTGCGGGGAGAGTGGGACCTGCTCTACGTGACGCCCGAGCGCTTTCGCAGCCCGGCCTTCCAAGCGGTCGAAAGCCAGCTCTCCATCGTGCGCATGGCGGTGGACGAAGCCCACTGCGTGAGCCAATGGGGCCACGACTTCCGACCCGATTACTCCCGCCTGGCGGGCGTGCGCGAGCGACTCGGAAACCCGCCCACGATCGGACTGACCGCCACGGCCACGCCGCAAGTCGCGCAGGACATCGTGACGAGCCTTGGGTTGCGCGACCCATTCGTGCTGCGCGCGGGAATCGAGCGGCCGAACCTCTTCTTGGGATGCCACACCGTGCACAGCCAGGAGGAAAAGCTCGAGCACCTGGTGGACCGCATCTCCCAACTGCGCGGCGCAGGCATCGTTTACTCCGCTTTGATTCGCGACTTGGAATGGTTGCACGGAGAGCTTCTGCGCCGTGGCCTGCGCAGTCTCGTGTACCACGGCAAACTGTCGGCGGAGGAACGGCGCAGCATGCAGGCTGAGTTCACGCGCTCCCCCGATGCGATCGTGCTCGCCACCAATGCGTTTGGGATGGGCATCGACAAAGCCGACATTCGCTTTGTCCTGCACGCCCAAATCCCGCGCACCCTGGAAGCTTGGACGCAAGAGGTCGGCCGGGCCGGTCGCGACGGGCAAGCTTCTTTTTGCGAATTGACCTACTTCGAAGAGGATCTCGCCATCCAGCAGAACTTCGTGCAGTGGGCCAACCCCAGCCTGGAGTACGTGCTGCAAGTGGTCGAAGTGTTGCGCGGGTGGGGCGAACGCATCGCGACCAAGGACTTGGACGACCTGCGCCAAGAATTGTTGATCAAGGAGCGGCGCGATGGCCGCATCCACATCGTGCTGCGCTGGTTGGAGGTACTCGGAGTGACCCAAGGCAGCATGGAAACGCACGATTTGGAGCTCGTTCGGCCCCTGGACCCTCAGGAACTCCCGGCGTTTCTCGGCACCGGTGAGAAGTTGCAGGACGATTTGTTGGCCCTGCTCGGGATGGTGCGTTTCGCGAGTGGAAGCGAACTGTGTCGGCGCGTCGCTTTGGCGCGGCACTTTGGTTTGCAGGAACCGGAAGCTCCGTGCGGAGCATGCGACGTGTGCGCGGACCCCTCCGATTGGTTGCAGGTTCGACGTTTGGTGGGACGGTGCGCACCGAGCCAGGGCGGGCCCGCCCCTCGAACGAAGGCCGACGATCAGGCATCCCAGTCTCGCTCGGATGCCCTCGACGAAACCGCGCCCTTCCAGCGCGGCGATTGGGTGCAAGTGGGACGCCACTTGGGCCAGGTGGTGCAAGTCTCCGGACGAGGCCGGGGCCTGCGGCTCGTCGTGGAAAGCGCCTCAGACCTGAAACGGCGCACGGTGGACCCACGCCGGCAGAAGGTACGCAAGTTACCGGCCAGCGACGGTTGATCGTCGAGGGAGTGGCTTAGCGATCGAAATCGAAGCGCCGCGACCGCGTGGGAGCCGGCACGCCGCTCCCGGATACCAGTTCGAGCGAGTGCAGGGTGTAGGGTAGTCCCGATCCCTCGTCGAAGGTCGCCGCGGCCTCCATGCCCGCCACCGCAATGTCCTCGGGCTGGTCCAAGTGCCGGTAGACCGCGTGCATGGCGCCTAGGGCGTATTCGGCTCCGCTGCCAAAGGCATAGAAGTGTTTGTACTCCTGAACCGATCGCAGGGGGTAGACCCCAAAGATGCCCGCCGGCGAGCAGATCAGGACTTCCGTTTGGGAGGACTCGAAGGGGTCGCTCGAATCTTCCTTCGGATTGAGCGTGTACTCGTCCCGCAGGACCCGATGCATCTCGCGGACCGTTTCGAAAATGGCGAGGGTGCTCGAAAAGTCCCGCGGGGCCTCCGGGTCGCGAAAGTAGCTGCGCAGGATCAACTGCATGGCCCCGGGCCCCGTCGGAGCCAGGTACGCGTCTCCTACCCGAACAATCTTGTCCGAATTCTCGATGAAGGACTGGGTCTCCTTCGCCCCTCCGTAGCAAGCCAAGGTGTCTGCGCAAATGACGGCACGGCCGGCCTTTTTGGCGACGATGACGGTGGTCATGGGGTGGGTAGGTTTGGGTTGTCGTGATCGAAAAGAATGGCTGGGACGAGCTCAGCCCCAGGGGTGGAGAGCCCCAGGCTAGGGCCCTGGGCGTTTCCTTAGGAGACGCCGGGAAGGGATCTCAAGGGGCCTCCCAGCGGACCGGGGCTGGTCCCACCAGGAAGGCCCCTGGGCGCGTTCCCGAACCCGGACGGCTCGTGGGAATTCTCAGATTGATGCGAGCCTTCCTCGCGGGGTTTGACCCAATCCGAGCATGGCGGGAACGGTCCTTTGGGGCGGTCCGCCCTTACGACCTGCAGGCGGCCGGGCCGGTTGCAAGGAATCAACGAATCTCCCCGCTGCGCAAGCATCTAGTTATACTTATGGGCCGCATCGCTGGCCTTTCAGGGGGAAGGGCTGGCTGGCTACTCTCACTGCGCAATGAATCGATCCATCCTGCGAGTTGGTGCCCTGCTCCTCGCCGCTCTCCTCGGAACTTCGCTGACGAGGCCCGCAGAGGCCCAAGGACTCGCTCCCATCAGCGTGTCCGCACGGACGGCGAAGCCGCAAGCGGCTGCACCGAAGTCGACTGCCTCGGCCGTCGTCGCACGCTTTGCACCTTTCCTCGAGTACACGCCACTCGGCGCTCAGTCTTCGATTCGCGTTCCGTATTGGAAGAAGCATCTGCCCGATGACGCTGGCCTCTTCACGATGCACGTGGAGCTCAGCGAACCCGCCGGTCCGACCGGCGCCCTGATCTGGTACGACGTCACCGGCACCGCGGTTCCCGGGGTGCACTATCAAATCGGAGGGCAATTCCCTCTGCGCATCCTGCCCGGTGAGTCTTCGGCGGAGATTCCGGTCCAGTTGCTCTCCTCGGGAGAGTTCTTTCGCGAGCGGTGGCTGCAGATCGAACTGACGCAAACCTTCCAAGCGAGCCTGCACCCGAAGCACTACGTCGGCCAGCTCTGGATTCGTCCGTCGGTCGACCCGCCCACGATCACTTTCAACAACACCCTCCTTCCGGTAGGGCTCGGCAGTCAAGCGCTCGTGGACTTCCAGGTCTCGCACGCGAGCCAAGAGCCGATCACGTTGCATTACACGGTGGCGCCGCAAAGCAACTTGACCGACTACAACTTCCTCTCGTCCGGCACGACGGTTTTGCCCCCCGGACAAACTTCGGGGCAGTTGGTGTTCCGACCCGGTCCGACCGCGCAAGTCGGCCAACGCTTGTTGGTGAAGCTACGTCACGAGCGCAACCAAGTGCGCTACACGGTGCCGGCGCTGGATCCGACCCTGACCACCAATACTCACCTCTACCCGCAGGAGATCCACATCGATGAAAACATGTGGACGCACTCGGTCGGGGGCATCCAGGAATTCGAACATTCCGATCAGCGCAATCCGCCCGCGATCGGGCCCACGATGCCGGGAGTCCCTTCGGACAACATCACTGGCGGTTCGTTCTGGGAGCCGGGTTTAGAAAACCAAGAGTTGGTCGACCTGCTCGATCAAACCGATCCCAACCCGATTTTGGATCCGTTTAGCGGCGTGCCCCTGAAAATCTACGCCGTCTCCGAAGCCGCTAGCAGCTTGGCCCCTTACATCCGCAAGAGCTTCAACAACAGCTTCTGCGGTGGGAACACCCAGCTCTACAGCTTGCCCCAGTACATGCGCGTGTCCTACTACCTGAAGCAACCCCAGGGATTGGATGCGAACAAGGCCGTGCCCTTCTTCCGCGTTGGGGTGCGCGTTCGCTCCCAGGACATCAACCACGGCGTGACCTTCCGGATCAACTCGCCCGGTGTGGACGCCCATGGCAACCCGGTCATCACCGTGCCCACGTCCCTAGGGCCCATCGGGGTTTGGGATACCGAGCAGATCACTTCGACGACCGATCGTTTCGGCATCGTCGAAGACGAGTACGGCGTGCGGGTCTGGTACGCGCACCGATTGGACCCCACCGTGGCCTACACGCACCCGGTCGTGGGGGATCAGCGCTTCGAGACTCCCGGCGTCGATGCGGGCAACCCCATCGAGTATCCCACCTGGGCTTCGACCGGCGACGGTTCCTTGGCGGCCATGGGAGCCGCGACGATCGACGACATCACCGGTAAAGGCAACTTGCCGTACGGGTTCATGTGGGAGATCTCCGACGACTCGACGATCTTCAACGACCAACTCCGGCCGTACTTCCCCAAGCCGGGCAGTTGGTGGGAGCCGATCGGGAACGTGGTGCTCAACGCTGAGACCGCGCTGCTGTTCGTCGTGCAGTAGGTTCGGTCTCAGCCCCGCAGGCTGTTCTAGCGTCCCGGGTTTGGGGCTCCCCAGGGGGAGGCCTGAGCGCGGGACGCAGACTATGAGGGGCTTCGGGATTGCGCGGCGAGCAGCGCGGGGCCAGGGAAAGCGCTCTGCAGATGGCGGGGCAACCGTTGGGAAGGATCCCCTCGGCAAGAGAGCCAGGTTTGCGTTTGAGGAGGGCGGCTGGGGAATGCTTGGCCCTGGGGAGAGGACGTGGCCCGGCGCCGGTCGTGATGAACGTGGTAAGGGCCCCACAGGCTCTACCGCAAGAAAGCGCGCATCGCCGCGCCCGGAATGCTGACATGCGGTCGACAGATCCCGAAGGGCCCCGTGGAGACCCTTGCGCATCATGTGCAAGGCCCCTCCCTTGACGCCTTTGCCGCCGCCTAGCGGGCTTCGTCCAATCCCGCCGCGCGTCGGAACGTGCGTCGGGTGTAGACCTTGACCATTTCGCGGCGCCATGCGGCGTCGCCGGGAATGTTGTCCATCGGGCGACATTGCCGACGGGCGGTTTCGGCCACGCTTTCGAGGGCCTGGTCGAACGCTGCGCTCCCCGGTCGGGTGCCTGCGAGGGCTTCGGCGACCCCTTTGATGCGCACCGGCTTGGCGACGAGCGCGATCACCACTTGGTCGGCGTGTTGCACCAAACCCTCCGCGTCCAAGTCGAGGCGCACCGCCGTTCCGAGCAGGGGAAAGTCGATCGAGCCGCGGTCGCGCAACTTGCCGTAGGCCCCGCGGTGTCCCGTCGGGGTGGCCGGCACTTCGATGCGGGTGAGCAACTCACCGGGCTCCAAACGCTTGTTGTTAGCCCCATCGGAATGCCACAGCTCCTCGATGGGGACTTCCCGCTGGGACCCCAGGCTCTCAAAGCGTAGGGTCGCGTCCAGCGTTGTGAGTGCGGGGGCCGAATCGTTCGAAGCGGCGGCCACGCAGCGCTTGCCGCCCGCCACCACGTGGCAGACGGTCCCGTCTTTCTTCAGGCAAAAGCCCAAGGACTCCCGCCAAAAGTAGGTTTGGTTGTACCACTGGCACCGGGTGTCCAGCAGCACGTTGCCGCCGAGGGTTCCCATGGTGCGCAGTTGGGGTCCAGCCACCAGGCCTGCCGCTTCCGCCAAAGCAGGAGCTTTGGCGCGCACCAACGGATCGGCGGCGACTTCCGCGAGGGGAGTCATCGCACCGATCGATAGACCCCCCGATTCGCTTTCGCGCACGCCGCGCAACTCTTCGACGTGTTGCAGGGAAACCAGCACCTTGGGCGTGAACAGCCCATGTTTCATGTT
>JAUHXY010000035.1 GCA_030426785.1 bacterium | reverse complement strand
CCAACGCCGCCACGCCCTCCTGGATGCGCGCACCGCCGGAATCATTGAGGCCGACCACCGGGACCCCACCCTTGATGGCCTTGTCGATGGTCCGGGCGATCTTGTCGGCGTGCGCCTCACCCAGCGACCCCCCCATGACCCAACGACGAATTCGAGTGTTGATCGGCAAACCTGGTTTGGACGGCCATGACCGGGGGGCCAAGACCGTGGCGAGCGTCTTGCGCGATCACGGCATGGAAGTGATCTACACGGGATTGCACAAGACGCCGGCGATGATCGCCGAAACGGCGCTGCAAGAAGACGTGGACGTGGTGGGGTTGTCGATTTTGTCCGGAGCGCACATGGAGTTGTTCCCCCGTGTGCGCGCCGAGTTGTCGTCCCGCGGGCTCGAGCACGTGTTGTTGGTCGGTGGTGGCATCATTCCTGAGGACGACATGCGTTCGCTTGAACAAGACGGCTTCACCAAGCTGTTCGGTCCGGGCACGAACACGGACTCCATCGCCGAGTTCATTCAGGCGGAGATGGAAAAACGCTGGGCGGCGGAAGGAGTGGACGCATGAGCCCACAACCCGGCCCCGAGATCCTGAACATCGAACAAGCGGCTGCTTTGCTCGGTGTCAGCGTCAAGACGTTCCACAAGGTCCTGCACTCCGAGCAGGTCCCGGCCCGCAAGATCGGGCGCGAGTGGAAGTTTTCGCGGCAAGCCCTGATCGATTGGGTGGGTGCCGGCTGTTCCATCGACTTTTATCGCGGCGAAGCCACCGAGCGGGACATCGTGCGCCCCCAAGCGGCTCCCGCAGCCCGTACCGCCAAAGACCCATCCAGTGGCTCGAGTGCGCGCCGCACCGCCGGCTGGAAGATCGAAATGGAGTAAGTAGCGAACCTGTTTCGCATCCGTAGGCCCTCCCAAGCATTGCACTCCCAGCGGTCGCGCCTCCTACGCGCACCCGCCAACGGTTTTGCGGCCGACCAGCACCCGCCGCTGGATCGCCGCAACGCACCCACCCCCGAACATGACTCAAACCTCTCCGAACAGCTCTATGGCTTCGACGTACCAACTGCCGAACATCCAGCACGGTCTCGAGTTGACCGAGGATCAGAACATGATCCGTGAGATGGTCGAGGACTTTGCGCGCAGCGAAGTGGCTCCCATCGCCGCCGAGATCGACGAGAACCACCGCTTCCCGCTGGATACTTGGAACAAGATCGTGGAGCTCGGCCTGCCCGGCATCCTGTTCCCCGAGTCCCTCGGAGGGAGCGACGGAGGCACGTTGGCTTACGCTTTGGCGGTCGAGGAGATCGCGAAGGTATGTGGGTCGACCGCCCTGACCCTCGCGGCCCACTGCAGCCTGGGGACCTACCCCATCTTCAAGTGGGGCGGCGAAGCGCTGTGCAACGAATACGTGCCCAAGCTGATCGCGGGCGAGTACATGGGGGCTTACGGCCTGACCGAACCCGGGGCCGGATCGGACTCGGGCGGCACCCAAACCACCGCGGTCGACGACGGCGATCATTGGATCCTCAACGGCCGCAAGTGCTTCATCACCAACGCCAACCACGCCGGCGTCTTCATCGTGACCGCGGTCACGGACAGATCGTTGGGCTCGAAGGGCATCAGCGCGTTTGTCGTACCGCGCGCTACGCCCGGCTTCTCCCTGGAAAAGGGCGAGGTCAAGCTGGGTATGCGCGGATCGGATTGGGCTAGCTTGGTCTTCGAGGATGCGCGCATCCCGAAAGACCACTTGCTCGGCCCCCCGGGGGAAGGCTTCAAGACCTTCATGAAGACCCTCGACGGTGGTCGCATTTCCATCGCCGCGTTGTCCCTCGGGATCGCGGAGGGAGCCTACGAGTGCGCCAAGCGCTACGCGCACGAACGCGAAGCCTTTGGCGGCCCGCTCACCGATCAGCAGGCCGTGCAATTCAAGTTGGCCGACATGGAGATGGAAATCGAGGCGGCCAAACACCTTGTGTACCAAGCGGCGCGCCTCAAGGACGCGGGTCGGCCCTACGGTCGCGAAGGCGCGATGGCCAAACTGTTCGCCAGCGAAGTGGCTATGCGCGTGACCTACGACGCCATCCAGGTGTACGGCGGCTACGGTTACTCCCGCGAGTACCCCGTCGAACGCATGTGGCGCGACGCGAAGCTTTGCGTGATCGGCGAAGGCACCAGCGAGATCCAACGCTTGGTCATCGCCCGGAACATCTTGAAGCGCTTCGATCAAAGCGCCTAACCCTCTGCCCCGCATCGCCATGGGGACCCACGACAGCGCACCGCGCAGCCTTGACTTCGGGGACTGCCGCATCACCTGCATCTCGGACGGAACCTTCCGGCTCGACGGAGGGGCCATGTGGGGCGTTGTGCCCGCCAACCTGTGGCGACCGATGACGCCCCCGGCGGAGGACAACACCATCCTCTTGGCGCTCAATTGTTTCCTGGTGGAGCGCGGGGAGCACAAGATCTTGATCGAAGGCGGGGTGGGCGATCGCTGGGCGGACAAGCACCGCGCGATGTTCCACATCGACCGTTCGCGGACTTTGGTGGACAGCTTGGCGCAAGCGGGCGTGGCACCCGCTGACATCACGCACGCCGTGGCAAGCCACTGCCATTGGGACCACATCGGAGCCTGGGTGATGGAGCGCGAGGGAAGCCTGGAGCCCCGCTTTCCAAACGCGCGGCACTTCGCCCCGCAGATCGAAGTCGACGCGGTACTGCACCCCGATCCGGTGCGCAAAGCCTCCTACCGCAGCGAAGACTTGCAGGCGGTGCTCGACGCGGGCTTGCTGGAAGGGTTCGTGGATGGCCAAGAGGTCGCGCCGGGCGTGACCGGACACGTTTTGGGCGGACACTCCAGTGGCGTTTCCGTGCTGCGCGTCGACGGGGGGGACCCCGATCATCAAGCGGTCTTTTGGGCGGACGTGGTGCCGACCAGCCACCACATTCAGCCGCCTTACATCATGGCCTACGACCTGAACGCCGAACTTTCCTACCAAGTGCGTAGCGAGTGGTTGCAGCGCGCGGCGGAAGGGAGCTGGTTGGGCCTGTTTTACCACGACCCGGAGGTGCCCTTTGCACGGGTGCGGGCCGACGGTCGTCGCTACGCTTTGGAAGTGGTGTAGGTCCGAAGCATGCGCGTCGTTTCGTTGATTCCCAGCACGACGGAGTTGCTGTTTCAACTCGGTGCGGGGGATTGCTTGGTGGGCATTACCGATTGGTGCATCCACCCGAGCGAAAAGGTTGCGGCGATCGAAAAGGTGGGTGGCACGAAGAACCCCAACGTGGCGCGCATCATCGAGCTCGCCCCCGATTGGGTGTTCGTGAACGAAGAGGAAAATCGCCTCGAGGATAGCCAAGCCCTCGAAGCCGCCGGACTGCGGTTGCATCACTCGTTTCCTAAAACGGTGGAGGCTTCCATCGAGATGATCCGTTCCGTGGGAGATGCGGTGGGAGCGCAAGGGAAAGCGCAGGCATGCGCTGATCAGGCCGCGCAGGAGTGGGACCGCGTTCGACGCCTCGCGCAACAGGAGCGCCCCGTACGCTATGCCTATCTGATTTGGCGCAAGCCCTGGATGGCGGCCGGGGGGGACACCTATCTAACCGATTTGTTAGGCGGAGTGGGGGGCATCAACGTGATGGCGGACGAAGAAGAGCGTTATCCCGCGTTCGAGCTCGATGCCCTGGTCGAAGCCCAACCGGAAGTGGTTCTGCTGTGCAGTGAGCCCTTCCCCTTCCAAGCGAAACACGTCGAAGAATTACGGAGTTTTCAGGGTTTGGAGCCGTTGTCCTACTTCCTTGCGGACGGGGAAGCACTAACATGGCACGGGTCTAGAACCCTTCCCGGCATCGGATATGCCTGGGAACTCCTACAAGGAGTGCGCTCTCCGCGGGGTTGACCAACGGCCGTTCGGCCTCCCCCCTCTCATCTGCTTCTATGCTTTTTCTCCCGATCGTTCTGACCGCGCTGCACGCTGCCGCGCCCGCCGTGGATCAGACTCTGCCCATCGATCAACCGATGGCGACGGGCCAGGAGCTTCAAACGGAATCCCTGGCCATGACCGCTACCCCTGCCACCCTTCAAGACGAAGAAGAGGAAAAAGTCCTCGATCAGTGGACGGGTAACTTTACGGCTGGCTTGACCTTTACCGACGGCAACACGGACCGCAAGACCGCGTCCGCGACCGTCGACATGGTCAAAGACTACAGCAACAACGACCGCGCTACCGTGGGCCTCTACTGGAACTACGCGGAAGAGGGTGGCATTCGCACCCAGCGCCGCACGGGTGCCCGTGGTCAGTTCGACTCCGCGATCGACGAAAACACCTACTGGTACGTGAACGGCGGCATTTCGGCCGACGAGCGCGCCGGTTTGGACCTGCGCTACAACGCGGGTGTGGGTCTCGGTCACATTTTCCGCGACGACGAAGAGTGGCGCTTCTCGGCAGAAGCGGGTCTTTCGTACGTCAACGAAGAGTTCGACACCGGGGTCGACAACGACTACGTCGCCGCCCGTTTGGCGTACCGTGCCAACTGGCACTACTCCGAGCGTTTGGAGATCGGCCAGTTCACCGAAATCTTCCCGAGCCTGGACGAGTCCGACGACATCAGCGGCACGATGGACACTCGCGCCATCTACCAGATGACCGAAGACATGATCGCCCAATTCCAATGGGTTTGGGACTGGGACAACACCCCGGCCGCCGGTCGGGATCGTAGCGACAACCTGTTCCTCGTGACGGTGGGTTGGCTCTTCTAAGCTCGAACACCGAACCGGTCCGGGGCCGTTCCTTCCAGCGAAGGAGCGGCCCCGGTTCATTTTGGAGTATGGGAGTCACGCTCTAGTACAAACGAGCGGAGAGCAGCTGAAGTTCGCTCGCTGGTCGAGCCGTGACCACGCGCAGCACGATCTTACGGATTCCGTAGGCGCCGCCCGTCACCGGCCGCTGGTCGGGCAGGGGCGCAGATCCGAAGCGGTCTTTGGCCTCCAAGAGACCGTACTGCGAGCGGAATCCACCCTCGCGCTGCAGACTCGCTTCCGCCGGCACCGCAGAGACGTAGTAGTACGCCTTCTGGTCGGCGAGCCCCTCGATGCGGAACTGCAAGCCGCGGATTTGGGTGGATGCGGGCCAGGGTTCGGCAAAAGCGAAGGTCCAGGTGACTCCCTTGCGGTCCTCTTCGCGTGAGGTCGGTTGCAAGGTCTTTACGGCCGGGCGTGCTTGGCCGTAGTGGATCCAATGCACCTCGCCCGCGGTGCCGGCAGCATCCATTTCGCGCAGAACCAAGTACTCCGGTTGCACGCGCGCGTCGATCCAGGGGTGCGGCTGCTGGTTGCGCGTGCCGAGGGAGAAGACGGGTAGGTCTCCCAACATCGAGCGCGCGTTGGCGGGAGCCGTGCCGTCCCCGCGGAAGACGGCGTCGATGGGAAGCGTGGGCAGGAAAGCCTCCCACTCTTCGCGATCGTAGTATTGATTGAAGCCGCCATACACCAACACGCGAAAGTCTGCTTCGGAGCGTTGCAAGGTTTGCTCGATCCAAGCCCGCTGCGCGCTACCGGGGCCGAGCGGGCTGACGTAGGACAGGAAGAGCAGGTGCAGCGGTCCTTGCACCACGTCGTAGTAAGCGGCGCCAACTTGGCTAGGCACCGCGGGCGGGTAGTCGTGGGGGAAGAGTTCCCGGAACGGCCGCAGGTCGACGCCGTCGACAAAAGGCCAACCGGAGTCGTGGTTGCCGGGCGCAACGTAAATCGGTGCGCTTTGCAGGGTGCTGCGGAACAGATCGAAGAAGTGGCGCTTCCAGTCCGCCGGCGTCGACGTGTACACAGCGTCTCCGCAATGCACGACGAAGTGCGGCTGGGACTCAGCGATGCGGGCCGCGAGCAGGCCGTCGGAGTACGCGCCGAAATGCTCGCTGCCATGGGTGTGGCCCACGATGGCGAAGCTGCGCTGGGGGGCGAGCGGTGCGGTGCGCCAACGCCCGTAGCGGCCTTGGCTGAGGGTCCAGGCGTAATCTTGATCCGGTTGCAGGCCCTCCAGAAGGACCTGGTGTTGCACACCCTCCAGCAACGAGACGCTCTCCGATTCCCCCGTGTCGAGATTCGTCCAGGTGAAAGTACCGCCGCTCACCTCGCGCGTGCGCCATGCCAAGCGTGCGTGCTGCGACCCCAAATCGACCCAATACGGCGCGATGGAAACCGGTTCGCTGTCCGCTCGGTTGGAGGGATAGGGGGACGGGGGGACGGCATCGTGGGGTGGCGTATCCTGAGACCCCAGGGACCAACCCAGAGTTCCCAAAACGAGGGTCGCCGCGACGGCGAGCGAACAGGCGGTGCGCATAACGATGCAGCATAGCGCACCCTTCGGCGGGAATCGGAACGGGCCCACGCGAATTCCCCTGATCGGTTGGATCCCCGATCCAGGCCTCCGCGGCCCCGGCTATACTTCGCGGGGCCGCCTTCCCGCTTCGATGCTGAATTTCGTGCGAATCCTCTTTTTGTTGCTGAGCGGCCTGGCGGCAGCGACGGTTTGGGTCGTGCAGAACCGACCGGATTGGATTGCGCGCGTCGATGGGTGGAGCACTGCACGGCACCTAGCCGGGCCCCAGGATCGCTGGGATGCGATTCAAGCCGCCGACCAAGCGGGGCAGTGGGACGGGTCGAAGTTGCGCGACCAACTCGAATCGGCCTTGGAGGACTTAGAGCCGGTGGCTCTCGGTGACCGCCGCTATCCCCTCTGGCGCACGATGGTGCAACGCTTGGTGGAAGTGCTGGGAGACCAGGGTGCCTTGGCCGAAGCCGCTGCTTGGCAAGGGCGCTTGGCCCAGTCCGACCCCACCGACTTTCATGCCCGCCTGCACTGGTGCGAGCGTCTGTTGGCGACCGGCGAGCCGGCCTCGATCGCTGCGGCGCGAGAGGAGTTGCGCTTCTTGCACCGCAAGTTGCCCGACTGGGCTGAGCCCGCCCAAGCACTGCTGCGGCTCGCTCTGCAGGACGAAGACCGCGCCGCCATCGAGAGCATGTTGCCCGCTTGGGCCCGCGGCGCGCAGGCCCATCTCAGGGAGGGCTGGCAGGTGCTCGCGTGGGGGGACGACCAGTCCACCCCCTGGGTTTCGCCTCGCTTGTCGCTGAGTGTGGACTCCGAAACGGGTCGTTGGATCCTGCACGGATCGGGATGGCCGTTTGCCAAGCTGCAGCGGTTGCGAGTCGATCCACCGCCCGGCGCGACGGGCTGGATCGAGGACTGGAACTGGCTGGGCCAGACGGCGCAGGGGGATTCGGTTTCCGTTCCACTCTTGCGCGCAGACGAAGTCGTGCGCAGCGAAGCTGGTGGTTTCGGTTTGCAGGGAGCTGCGGATCCTCGCATGACGAGTGACGCCGGGTTGCCCGCGCTCGTCGCGACGAGTTTTGACTTCGCATGGCACGCGGGTTTGCCGCGCGAAGTCTTCGATGTGGCGGAGCGCCATCCCGATTGGAAGGCCGCTTGGCAATCCCAACCGTGGTGGGGAGCGGTGCTGGAGGTGCGGGTCCCTTGAAGCGCAGAGGCTTCCGCTACCGTGTCCGCCAGGCTTGGCGTCGGAGCTTGTGGATCACGGGTCCGATCGGCGTGACCTACTTGGTGTGGTGCTTCGCCGTGTTCGAACGCTATCGTGCTTTGGGCGTGCGCTACGACATGGTGCCCGGCCAAAGCGTCATGCTCGAGCCGATCATGCGTTGGGAATGGCATCGCATCGCGCGCCAATTCCAACTGCTCGGGGCGGTAGGAGCCAAACCTTCGTCGCTCCGCAAGGTACACCTCTTCCTCCCCGAACGCGAAGAGCGCCGGTTGAACCATCGACTACCCGAATCCGGCCGGCACTACGTGGAAGGAGCGCTACTCTTCCCGGGCGGTGACATCGACAAGGTGGATCTGCGTTATCGCGGTGACACCGCTTGGCACTGGGCCTTCGATAAGCGGTCGTGGCGCATCAAGACCAGCAAGGACAAACTCTGGAACGGAGTCCGTCGCCTCAACCTGATCATCCCCAAGTCGGAAGCGATGGTGGAGATGCAGCTGTCCTACGCGCTCGCGTCGCAGTTGGGCCTGCTGTCGCCGCGCTCCGAGGTCAGCGAACTGTTCATCAACGGGAAAAATCGCGGGATCCACGTGCTGGTCGAGCAACTCGGGGAGCCCTTCTTGCGCTCGCAGTTGCGCATGCCCGGCGATCTCTACGCGGGCGAACTGATCGGGGATACCGCCATCCAGCGATGGCCGTTGCGCTTGTTCCAAATGCCGGGTGCTTGGGACAAGGTCGCGATCAACAACCACTTCCCCGACGAGCAAAACGTTCCGCTGCAAACCCTGTGCGAGGCCTTGGCCTTGGAGGGGGAGGCGCGCAGCCAAGCCCTCGCCGGCTTGCTCGATTGGGAAGCCTTCGCACGCTACGCCGTCCTGCGCGCAGTCATTCAGACGGGGCACATCGACGAGTACCACAATTGGCGCTTGTACTACGACCCGTGGAAGAACCGCTTCGAACCGGTGGTTTGGGATCCCATGGGTTGGCTCGACACTTGGGCGCCACAACCCGACTATCCCGAATTCCTGGTTCCGCTGTTCAGCGAACTGGATCGTGCCCTAGCGCTGGAGCCGCGTTTCCGGCTGGCCATGGAACGGGTGTGGGAAGCGTTCTTCCGGTCGGAGCGGGATCAGGACTTGCTGGCCCAGTGCGATGACCTATTGCGAAGTGTCGCGCAGGCAGCCGTGCACGATCCCCATTTGGCGTTTGCCGCCCGCCCGCTTAGCCCCGACGACGTGCGCGAGGCCGGAGAGAAAGCGCGCGCACGCATCGCGGGCTACCTGGAGTCGTTGCGCGCGCGCAAATGGAACGCAGTCCCCCGAGCGAGGGGCCGCGTCCTGCCTGGCGACCGCGCTGATGTCTTGCAGATGGAGTGGGAGCTGACCGGGGAAGCGAGCGTGCAGGCTTGGATCGTGCAGGGGCCGGAAGGTTGGGCGCGGCGCGCGCAGTGCTTCTGGGAGTCCTCCGATGGCGCTACCATCGGCGCCCAAGCACGCCCGGGCCAAGCGGATACCTGGTTGACCCTTTCCGGTCCCTTCGCGCCCGGCTTGCGCCTCGTGGAGGATGCTACCCGCCATCCCAACTTCTCCCACATCAGCGAACCGCTGCCACAACGGTGGCGCTTGCGGGTGGAGGGGGTTCCCCTGCACCCCGACCCGCAGGACTTCACCCTGTACGCCATCGATGCGCAGGGCCGGCAGCAGGCGCTCCCCGCTGGAGATGCAGCGTGGGCTGGCACCTTCTCCTGGCCGGCGGTGGCGGAAGAGGGGCCCTTGGAAACGTTGCGGTGGAGCGGAGAGACCACGGTGGAAGGCGTGCAGGTGCTGCGCGCGGACCTGGAGATCGAAGCGGGCACCACGGTACGCCTAGGTCCCGGTGCGACCGTGATCGTCCAAGGTCGCGTCACGGCCTCCGGCCGCCCCGAAGCCCCGATTCGTTTCGTGCGCCTGCAAGATGCTGAGCCCTGGGGCGCGTTCGCCATTCGCACCGAGCGAGGAGACGGTTCCCACCTGCAACACGTGTCCTTCGAGGGGGGCAGCGGCTGGAAACATCCCCTGGAGGAATACAGCGCCATGTTCTCGGTCCACGACGTGGACGATTTGGTGCTCGAACACTGCCGCTTCGATCGCAGCGCGATCGTCGACGACATGGTGCACGTGGTGTATGGCGATAACCTGCGCTTTTCCGACTGTTCCTTCGACCGCGCGCTTTCCGACGCGGTCGATTTGGACGCTTGTTCCGGGACGGTAGAACGCTGCCGCTTCGTGCGCAGCGGCAACGACGGGCTGGATCTGATGATGAGTCAAGTCGCTGTTTTGGACTCCGTCTTCGAAGAGTGCGGCGACAAGGGCATCTCCGTGGGCGAAGGCAGCCAACTCTGGTTGGAGGATAGTCGCGTGCACGGCTGCGTCTTTGGGGTGCAGGTCAAAGACGGCTCGGCGGCCTGGATCGTCGGCGGGCGCTTTGCCAACAACGGTACGGCTTGGGACGCGTATCGCAAAAACTGGCAATACGGCGCGGGCGGCCATGGGGTGGTGCATGGGGCCCAACTGGACGAGGGGGAGACCATCGCGAGTGCGGACAAGGCGTCCCGCTGGTACTTGCACGACGTGGAGCTACCCGCTGATTGGCGTCCTTCACGCCGGGTGCGTAGGGTGGAGTCGTTGGCTCTGGAGCAACCCGAGCTGCAACGCTTCGCACGATCGGAGTGGATGCGTGCGCGCCTCGCTCAGCGCGAAGAATCCGACTCCAAGTAGGCTTCCATCTCGCGCGGCAACTGGAACACGACAGTCTCCCGTTGCCCGTCGTTTTCGCGCGCGGTCGCGACGCCCAACTCCTGCAAGCGCCCCATGATTTGGTCGACCAGCGCTTCGGGCGCGGAGGCGCCAGCTGTGACTCCCACCCGTTGACAGCCAGCGACCCACTCGGCCTGGAGTTGATCGGGGTGGTCGACCAGATAGGCCGGCACGCCGCCGCGCTCGCCGAGTTCGCGCAAACGGTTGGAGTTGGACGAGTTGGCGGAACCCACCACGACGAGGAGGTCCACCTTCGGCAGGAGTTCCTTTACGGCGTTTTGGCGGTTCTGCGTCGCGTAGCAGATGTCCTTCAGGTTCGGGCCTTGGATCTCGGGGAAGCGCGCTTCGAGCGCTTCCACGCAGGCGCGCGTGTCGTCCACCGAAAGGGTGGTTTGGGTCACGTACGCGAGGCGTGAGGGGTCCTTGACCTGCAAAGCGGCGACCTCTTCGGGCGTCGAAAGCACGTGCACGGTACCTTGCACACGACCGCGGGTGCCCTCCACCTCCGGATGGCCCTCGTGGCCGATCAGGATCACTTCTCGTTCTTGCTGGGCGTAGCGCACGGCCTGCAAGTGCACTTTGGTCACGAGCGGGCAGGTGGCGTCGATCACCTTCAGTTGCCGCTCCTGCCCCAAGGCCACCACCGCGTCCGAAACGCCGTGGGCGGAGAAGATCGTCACAGAGCCTTCCGGAACCTCTTCGAGCGACTTCACGAACACCGTACCGCGCGAGCGCAGATCCTTCAAAACGTGCGTGTTGTGCACGATCTCGTGCAGCACGTACACCGGGGCTCCGTAGAGTTCGAGCGCGCGCTTGACGATCTCGATGGCGCGGTCCACGCCGGCGCAGAAACCGCGCGGGTTGGCGAGCAGAGCTTCGGGAGGCGTGGCTTGGTTAGGGGTCGCTTGCGAGTCGGACATGGCGCGTTCCCGTGGATTAGTGCGGCGCTTCCTTCGCGTGATTGCGGTTCCAACCGGGAATGCGCACGACGACGTCGCAGGTCCCGTTGGGGACGGCCTGGCACCCTAGGCGCGAGTTGAGTTTGACGCCCGGCGCGCTGTCCAACATGTCTTCCTCGTCCTCGCTCGCCTCCTGACAGGAGTCGGCGCCTTGCTCGATGATGACGTGGCAGGTCGAACAAGCGCACACGCCACCACACGCATGGTCCAATTCGATCCCGTTGGCGTGGGCGATGTCGAGGATCGAGCCGGGGAACCCCTCGTCGGTCAACGGAAGGCTCTGCGGGTCGACTTCGATCACCTTGCCGGCGGGCTCAAAGGTGATGCGGTAGGCCTGTTGGGGCGGTACCGGTTCGGTCGTGTCGTGGTACGGGTTATGGCCACCCATGGTGATCTGGATTCGCTGTTGGCTGTCGCGGTAAAGGGCTTAGAGACCCGCCCCAAACCCATCGGAAGTGGATTCCTTGCGGGCCTTCTTGGGACCCTTCGGGCGGGACGACTTTCCTTTGGGACCCTCCTTGGGGGAGTGCAAGGAGCGATCTTGGCGGGATTCCTGAGGCTGATCGGCCTGGGGAGTGGGCTCGGACCGGGGCGAACGCTCCCGCTCCGAATCGCGGCGCTTGGGGCGCTCGCGCCGGTCCGAATCCTTTCGGCTGGGCTGCTGGCGATCGTCTCGTTCTCGACGGGCGGGACGGCGCTCGCGATCTTGGGATCGGCGCGGGCGGTCATCGTCCTCCTTCGGTTGACGCTCGGAACGGCGGCGAGGGCGTTCCTCCGGGTCGCGATCCTGGCGCTCCCGTCGCGGGCGCCGCTCGCCGCGGTCTTGGCGATCCTCTTGGGATCGACGCCGGGGGCGCTCGTCTTCGTCTTCGAACAGATCGTAGACCGAAGCGAGCTTGGGCACGCGATTGGGGAGCGCTCGCTCCACTTCCTTCCAACGCTTGCGGTCCAGGCCGCCAACGAAGGTGACCGCGGTGCCCTCGCGACCCGCCCGACCCGTGCGGCCGATGCGGTGGGTGTAGTCGGACACGTCTCGGGGAGCGTTCAGATTGACCACGTGGGTGACGTGATTCACGTCGAGACCACGCGACGCAACGTCGGTGGCGACGAGCACTTTGACTTCGCCGGTGCGGAACGCATCCATCACGCGGAAGCGGGACGCTTGGTCGTAGCCACCGTGCAGGGCTTTGACCGAAAAGCGCTCGCGCTCCAAACGTCGCATGAGCTTGTCCACCTCGGTGCGCCGATCGCAGAACACCAAGAACACGTCCTTCTTGCCGCTGGCGCGGATCAAGCGGCGCAGGTCGTGAGCCCGGTCGTCCCCATCCACCTCGAAGTAGTATTGCGACACGGTGTCGGCGGTGGAAACGCCGCTCGCCGTGGCCACTTCGAGAGGATCGCGCGTGTACTCGCGCGCCATGGTGAGCAGGGCGGGCGGGAAGGTGGCCGAGAACAGCAGGGTTTGGCGGTACTCGTTGGAGGCTTGCAGGATCTTTTTGACGTCGTCGATGAAGCCGATTTCGAGCATCTTGTCGGCTTCGTCGAGCACCACGAACTCGGTCCATGGAAACGACAAGAAGCCTTGCTCCATCAGATCCAAGACGCGACCCGGGGTGCCGACGACGATTTGCGAGCCGCCTTGCAGAGCTTTCACCTGGGGCTGCATCGGCTCACCGCCCACGATCAGGTTGCACTTCAGGCCGCGCTTCGCCCCGAGGGTGGCGAGCACTTGGAATACCTGCTCCGCGAGTTCGCGCGTGGGGGAGAGGACCAAGCCCAGGACGGTGCGACGCGCGGGGTCCACTTTGGCGACCATGGGCGCGCCGAAAGCCAGGGTCTTGCCCGTCCCGGTCTCCGCCTTCGCGATCATGTCGCGGCCTTCCAACACCGGTCCGATCGAAAGGGCCTGGATGGGCGTCGGCACCGAGATGTTCATGTCGGTGATCGCCTGCAAGACCTCCTCGCCCAGTCCGGGCCATTCGAAGAAGCTCCCGATCTCGGGCGGGTCCTCGATCGGCTGCAGGGGTTGGGGGGCGGCTTTGGGGGCGCGCGGTTTCGAGGCGCCGGAGGATCGGCGCCCCCGTCGTTTCGGAGAGCTCAAATGGAGGGGATGCTAGGGCTTGGGTGAGGCGCACCAACGGGTGCGGGGGCGCGGGCGGAGAATCCGGCGCTGGATCATAGGTGCCGGGCCCGCGAACTTGGCGACTTCTCGCCAGATACCTCCATAAGTTAGGGCTTTACGCCCCGATTTCGACCGTTTCGTCGGCCACGGCCGCACGTTGCGAGCGCAGCAGACCGAGCAGGACCACGAACATGGCGAGGGTCGCCCAGGTGTAGGCACCAAAAGCCTCGGCCCAATCCGCGCCGCGCTTGCCGAGCACCCCTTCGCCGCTGCCCAAGACGCACAGAATCGCGAATCCCAAGGCCCCGCCCGCCCAAGCTCGGGCTCTTGCGCTGGATGACGGCCATCCAAGAGGCGGCCAAACCACCAAGGCTAGGTAGGTCCCCGCGAGGGGAAACAACACGTGGTGGTGTTTCCACGAACGCTCCGACAGGAGCAGCATGGCGAGGCCGACCGCCGCGAAGGAGCCGAGCGCCAGAACCGGGCGTTGTCCCACGGCGCAGCGGCGCGGCAAGGCCCACCAGAGGCCCGCCAGGACCAGGACGACCACGGCGAGGTGCAGGTTGCGGAAGGCGTCGGGGCCTAAATCGAACAAGCCGATGCGCACTGCTTCCGTGGGCCAAGACTCGCGGGCGGGGATGGCCACGCCATCCGTCGTCCAGCGCCCCAGCAGGCCCAGCAAGCTCTGGTTGATGTGTTCGGTTTGGCGCAGGCCGAGTTCGCGTCCTTGCAGGTAAGGCAACAACATCTGCTCGCCCCAGGCCTGGGTCATGTCCCAAGTACGCCGAGCTCCGAGCCAGACTGCGGGCAAAGCGATCGCGGTGGTCAGCCCCGCCGCTAACCCAGCCAAGCCGCGCAGGGAACGCGCTTTCGCGAACAGCACCAAGCCCAACGCTGGAGTCACCTTGAGCCCCGCCCCGAGCCCCATCCAAAACCCGCTGGCACCAGCGCGGCCTCGGGCCCAACCCACGGTGGCAGCCATCACGCAAGCCGCCACCCATAGGTTGATGTTGGCGTGTTGGATTTCGGAGTGCAGGATGCGGGCGCACAGCAAGAACACCGCCGCCTGGGCGATCCATGGAACGTCGCGCGCGCGCCCGGTGGGCAACTGCAAACACTTCCAGACCAACCACCACGCCAACAGGATGCGTGCGAGCGCCCAAGCGAAGGCTCCCGGCAACGGCCCGAGCGCGTGGAAAGGGGCCATCAATAGCAACGTGATGGGTAGGGTCGGATAGCCCTCCTCGCCGACGCCGTAAATCGGCTCGCCCTGTTCGACCGCTTCGAACACGGGGGCCCACTTCAAGAGCGCGTTGCGGCCCTTGCGCGAGCGATGTTGCCCTTGGATCAAGGCCAGCAGCGAAACCAGCCCGGCGAGGATCAGCAGGATGCGCAGGTTGCGGCGCTGTCGCCGTAGCGCTTCCGCTCCTCGATCGCTGGCTGCCGGGCGCTCCTGTTCCATGCGGCCGATTGTGTCGCCAGCTCGGGGCGGAGGCTATGCTGGGCGGATGGAATTCGTGACTTGGAACGTGAATTCGGTGCGCGCGCGCATGCCGCGGGTGATGGAGTTTTTGGAGAAGCGCCAGCCCGACGTGGTCGCGCTCCAAGAGACCAAGGTGGTCGACGAGCAGTTCCCACGAGAGCCGTTCGAGGACCTGGGGTACCAGCTCGAGCTCTTCGGTCAAAAGACCTACAACGGCGTCGCCCTGCTCTCCAAAGTCGGAATGGAGGACGTCAAACGCGGTTTCCCGGGGGACGGCCCCGACGACCAAAAGCGCGCGATCGCGGCGACCGTGGGGGATGTGTTGTTGCTCAACCTGTACGTGGTGAACGGCAAAGCGGTCGGCGATCCGAAGTACGATTTCAAACTCGATTGGCTCGATCGTTTGGCGGATTACGTCCAAACGGAGTTCCCCATGTCGGAGAAGGTCGTCTTGACGGGCGACTTCAACATCACCTCCGATGACCGCGACGTGGCGGATCCCGAAGCCTGGCGCGGAAAGGTTCTGTGCAGCGATCCCGAGCGCGAGGCTTTGGCGAAAGTCATGGCGCCGGGGCTGAAAGACGCTTTCCGCCACTTCCACGAGGAGGCGGAGGAGTACACCTGGTGGGATTTCCGCACGCGGGCTTACCAGCGGGGAAACGGCTTGCGCATCGACCACTTTTTGTTGTCCCAGCCAGCGCTCGACGCCAGCGAAGACGTGTGGATCGACCTGGAGTTTCGCGAGGGCGAAAAGCCCTCCGATCACGCTCCGGTCTTTTTGCGCATGGGCTGAACCCCGCGCTCACTCGGGCGGATACGCCTCGTGCGCGCGCAGCACGGTGGTGGCGCGGGCGCTCAGATCCGGCTCGCAGAACAGGCGTTCGAGCACTTCTTGCGGCACGTCCAACTGTTGGGCGAGCAGATCCACCAAGACGCCGACCGGCAATTCTTCGGGCAGCTGGTCCAAGTTCTTGTGGCGCTCCAGGATGGCGGCGCGCAGGTCTTGGGTGAAGCCGGGCACCTCCGCCTCGCGCGGGGCGCTTTCGGGCAGGGGCGTGGTCCGCACCAAGCGATAGGGGTGCTCCGATTCCGCCTCGTCGATCGTGACCCGCTCTCGACCGAGGACCCAGATCAGGTACCGACCGTCCTTGGTCTTGTCGTAGCGCGCTACCTCCCCCAGGCCGGCGACGGACAGCACCTCCGGCGGTGCTTCTTCATCCATCATGCGATCCCGTTGGTCCCTCAGGACCGTACCGATCACCAACTGCCCGTGGCTGTCGAGAATGTCCCGCATCATGGCGAGGTAGCGGGGCTCGAACACGTGCAGCGGCAAGAGCTGGTGCGGATACAGAAACACCCCCGGGAGGGGGAAGAGGGGCACCGTCGGGGCCTCGATCGAGGCGCTAGGCCGAGGGGGCCAGGTTTCCGGAATGTCGCTCATGCCTACGTTTCGCTCCCAAGAGGCCCTACCAAAAACGGCGGGGCCCGCTTCCCAGCATCCTAAGACGCGCAGGGGCCCGCTTGTAGGCCAAAAGCGGGTCCCCACAGGCTCCTGCAGGCCCTGCCAGCCGCTCCCCGGGTTTTTGCCGCCCGAGGCTCGACCGTTGGGCATGTGAGGTTCCCGCAAAGGGCCCGCCATCGGTTGCGGGGCCCCCGGCCCAGGTCTATCCTAGTCGCCTCGAAAACTGCCGTAAGCCCGTTCGGGCCCTCCCAGAACCCTCCCATGACCCCGCCCAACACCCGCTCCGTGGTGGTGACCCACGCCCTCCGCACCCCGATTGGGAAGTACATGGGATCCTTCGCCGACATGAGCGGTGTCGACCTCGGCGTTTCTGTGGTGACCGACTTGCTCGGTCGCGAAGGCGTGCCTCGCGAAGAGATTCGCGAGGTGTTCTTCGGCAACGGACGCCAAGCCGGCGGCGGCCCGAACCCAGCACGGCAAGTGACGGTGCGTTCGGGGCTGGGCGAACAGGTCTACGCCACCACGATCAACATGGCGTGCGGCAGCGGACTCAAGTCGATCCAACTCGGACAAGACGCGATCCGCTTGGGCCGCGCGCGCGCCACCTTGGTGGGTGGGCTCGAGAGCATGAGCGGCTTGCCGTTCTTCTTGCCGAAGATGCGCAAGGGTTATCGCCTGGGGCACGCCAAAGTCGTCGACGCCATGTACCAAGACGGGTTTGAGTGCCCGTTGGCCGAAATGGTCATGGGGGGCACGGCGGAGCGCCTAGCCCAACAGCTGAACATCTCCCGGGAAGAGCAAGACCAGTTCGCGTTGGGCAGCCAGCAAAAGGCAGGCGCCGCGCAGGCTTCGGGCCGCTTCCGGGACGAGATCTCCCCGGTGGAGGTGCCTGCTCGCAAAGGCGCTTTCCTGGTGGAAGCGGACGAGCACCTGCGTCCCGACGCGACCATGCAAGGGCTCGCCAAGTTGCCCGCCGTCTTCGATCGCGACAAGGGCACCGTCACGGCGGGTAACTCCTCGGGCATCACCGACGGAGCGGCGGCCTTGCTGTTGATGGACGCCGAGTTGGCGGCCGAACGGGGTTTGAAGCCCTTGGCCGTGCTTGGGGAGACCTGCGCTGCTGGCGTCGATCCCAAAATCATGGGCATCGGGCCGGTGCCCGCCGTGCGCGCCCTGCAGGAGCAAAACGGTCTGGGCGTGGACGATTACGACCTGATCGAGCTGAACGAGGCGTTTGCGGCGCAAGTCCTGGCCTGCGACCGGGAACTGAAGCTGCCCATGGATCGCTTGAACGTCAACGGCGGGTCGATCGCTCTCGGCCACCCGATCGGGGCCACTGGAGCGCGCATCGTCGTCACCATGCTGCACGAACTCGGGCGGCGCGGTGGCGAACACGGCCTCGCCACCCTGTGCATCTCGGGCGGCATGGGCCTCGCCACCGCCTTCCACCGCACGGGCCTGTAGACGCCCACAAATTCACCGGGCTTCCGAGCGGAAGCCCGAACCACTCGAAACCTCTTCGCGCGCTGGCGCGGAACCCCAAACTCCTATGGAAATCAAAAAAGTTGGCGTGATCGGATGTGGCCTGATGGGCCACGGCATTGTTCAGGTGGCCGCCCAGGGCGGTTTCGACGTGGTGGCCTTCGAAGCCGATCAAGGCGCCCTCGACAAGGGCTTGGGCCGCATCGAGAAGAGCCTGGGCAAGCTCGCGTCGAAGAACGTCGAGAAGGGCAAAATGACCGAAGACCAAGCCGGCGAGTGGGTCCAAACCACTTGGGGGCGCGTCAGCGGAAGCACGGACAAGGCGGACCTGGCCGACTGCGACCTGATCGTCGAAGCCATCGTCGAAAACCTGGACGTGAAGAAGAGCCTCTTCCAAGAACTCGGCGCCATGGTCAAGGACAGCGCCATCTTCGCGTCGAACACTTCGTCGTTCCCGATCATGGAGATGGCCGAGGCCTCCGGTCGCCCCGCCCGTTTTGTGGGCTTGCACTTCTTCAACCCGGTGCAACTCATGCGCCTCGTCGAGGTGGTTCGCACCGAAGCCACCGACGGGGACGTCTTCGACGCGGCCAAGCGCTTCGGCGAGGCCTGCGGCAAGACCGCCGTGGCCTGCAAGGACACCCCCGGCTTCGTCGTGAACCGTCTCCTGGTGCCCTACATGGTGCAAGCCATCAACATGCTCGACCGTGGCGATGCCAGCAAAGAGGACATCGACGCGGCCATGCAATTCGGCTGCGGCTACCCCATGGGTCCCCTGACCTTGACCGACTACGTGGGTTTGGACACGACCCTGTCCATCCTAGAAGGGTGGGTGGACCGCTATCCGAACGAGCCCGCTTTCTCGATCCCCGACTCCCTGCGCCAGAAGGTTTCCGAAGGCAAGCTCGGCCGTAAAACCGGTGAGGGCTATTACGTTTGGGAGGGCGACAAGAAGAAATGATCCGCACCGCCACCTGGGGCGCGTTGGGCTTGGCCTTGACGATCGCCCTGAGCTTCGCCGCCTGGGCGGGCGCGTTTGCGTCCCACCAAAACGCCGCCGAACAAGCGGTGGTTGCGAGTTGGACCGCCAACCGCTACTACGTCGACCAAGAAGGGCTGAAGGTCGAACTGCGCGTCGAAGTGCAGGGAGATCGGCCGGTGACCTTGGAAAACTGGGCGTTGTCTTCGGCCGCGTTCAGCGTCGATGGTCACGCGCTCGGCAGCCGCAAGGGCAAGAAGGAATTGGCCTTGGAGCCCGGCCAAGTCGTCGAGACAACGTTGAACTTGGAGCCTGCCCTGCAGGCCCTCGAGGCCTGGGATCGGCGCGCCTTGCGCTTGACCTACCACGGCGTCGAAGGCACCGAAGCCCAAGACGTTTTGTTCTTCGAGATCGCGGAGAAGGGCATCGAGTTTCTGGAGTTGCCCGAAAAGCAACTCACGGACTACCAAGTCATCCTGCGCACCAACCGCGGGGACATGTGGCTTGAGTTTTGGCCCGACGTGGCGCCGAACCACGTGCGCAACTTCCTGGATCTGTCCTACACGGGCTTTTACGACCAGTCGCAGTTCCACCGCGTCATCCCCGGATTCATGATCCAGGGCGGTCGCAGCAAGGGCGGCTTGAAAGCCCCGCGTAACGTGGACGCGGAGTTCAACGACCGCAAACACACCCCCGGCGTGCTTTCCATGGCTCGCTTGGACGGCCAGCCCAACTCGGCGAGCAGCGAGTTTTTTGTCATGCACGCACGCTATCCGTCCCTCGATGGAAAGTACTCCGGCTTCGGCAAGATCATCGAAGGCCTCGACGTCGTCGATCAAATCGTACGCTCCGGCGACAAGACTTGGCTGCAGCTCAACCGCAACGACCCGCGTGGGCACACGCCCACGACGCCGCAGATCATCGAGCGTGCGCTCGTGGTCAAAAAAGTCACGCCGCCCAAAGCGAAGCAGGACTAACCGGCCCTCCCCATTCACGCCGCGCCCCCCGCGCGCCGAACTCTTCTCCCCAACCATGACGCAAAACAACGAAGGCGCCCGCGTGGTGCTGCACACCAACGTCGGGTCGATGACCCTCGAATTCCGTCCGGACAAAGCCCCGGGCCACGTCGACAACTTCCTCAAGCTCGCGCGCGAGGGGTTCTACGACGGCACCCGCTTCCACCGCGTGATCCCCGGGTTCATGATCCAGGGCGGCGATCCGAACACCAAGGACGGCGACGCGCGCCGCTGGGGCACCGGGGGTCCGGGATACCACATCGACGCGGAGTTCAACGACATCCCGCACCAGAAGGGCACCCTGTCCATGGCCCGTTCGCAGAACCCGAACTCGGCCGGTAGCCAGTTCTTCATCTGCCACGGCGAAGCCAGCTTCCTCGACAACCAATACACCGCCTTCGGGCAATTGGTGGAAGGGGAGGAGACCCTGGACGCGATCGCGAACGCTCCCTGCGAAGCGGGTGGCGAAGGATCGCGCCCGGTCGACCCGGTCACGATCGAGTCGGTCACCGTGTTGAACCACCAAGAGAACTAACCAGGAGACCGGACCATGGCTTACGAGAACATTCTGTTGGCGAAAGAAGGGCGCGTCGCGACCATCACGATCAACCGCCCCGACAAGATGAACGCGCTGAACCATCAGACGCTGACCGAACTCGGTCACGCGCTGGATGACGTGGCGCAAGACGATGCGGTCGGCGCACTGGTGATCACCGGCTCGGGCGATAAGGCTTTCGTGGCGGGCGCGGACATCTCCGAGCTGCTCGAAGTGGCCGGCAACGATCAAGGTGCGGCGGAACTGGCCGGATTCGGCCAAAGCGTCTTCCGCAAGCTCGACCAGCTCGGCAAGCCGTCCGTCGCCATGATCAACGGTTTCGCTCTGGGTGGCGGTTGCGAGCTGGCCCTGGCTTGCACGCTGCGCACCGCTTCGAACAAGGCGCGCTTGGGCCTGCCCGAAGTGAGCCTCGGCATCATCCCCGGATACGGCGGCAGCCAACGTTTGGCGCGCATCGCCGGCCCCGGCGTCGCGCGGGAATGGATCCTGACCGGCGACATGTTCGGCGCCGAAGACGCTCAGCGCATGGGCGTCATCAACCGCGTCTTCGCTCCCGAAGAACTGGCCGAAGGCACCCAAAAACTCGTCCAATCCATGCTCAGCAAAGGCCCGATCGCCCTGCGTTTCGGCATGGAAGCCGTGTTGCGCGGCTGGGACATGGACCAAGAACAAGGCGAGGTCATGGAGACCGAGTACTTCGGCAAAGCCGCCCTGACCCAGGACATGCGCGAAGGCATGGCTGCCTTCCTCGAGAAGCGCAAGGCCAACTTCACCGGCAAGTGATCGACTTTTGGGGCACAGTCTTTTGGGTGCCCCACCCCAACTTCACCCCCTCGCGGCCGGAGCGCCGCCCCCTTCTCCCATGAGCCAAGACGTCGTCATCGTGACCGGAGCCCGTACCCCCATGTGTGAGTACGTGGGCACCAAAGGCTTTGGCAAGTTCAAGGATCTGTCGGCCATCGACCTGGCCGCCCACGCCAGCAAGGCCGCCATCGAGCGCGCCGGTATCGATCCCGAGTCCATCGACCACGTGGTGATGGGCAACGTATTACAGAGTTCGGTGGACGCGCTCTACGGCGCGCGCCACATCGCGCTCAAGGCGGGCGTGCCCCAGGCCACGCCGGCCCTGACCGTCAACCGCTTGTGCGGCAGCGGCATCCAGTCGGTGGTCAACGCGGCCCAATTGATCCAACTGGGCGAAGCCAGCACCGTTTTGGCGGGTGGTACCGAGAACATGAGCCAAGCACCCTACGTGCTGTACGGGGCGCGCACTGGCTTCCCCTTGGGCCAAGCCCCGCAGATGCAGGACTCCTTGTTCGCGAGCTTGTACGACCCGGTCGCGGACTCCTACATGGCGCAGACGGCCGAACGCATCGCGCGCCGTTTGAACATCACGCGCGAAGAGCAGGACGAGTACGCCCTGCGCAGCCACCAGCTCGGCGCCCAAGCCGTGCAAGAGGGTCGCTTCGCCGAAGAGATCGCTCCGGTCACCATCTCCTCGCGCCGCGGGGACACCGTGGTGGACACCGATGATCACATCCGTCCGGAGACCACCCTGGAAGGCCTGAGCCAACTGCGCGCGGCCTTCGGCAAGGACGGTACCGTCACCGCCGGCAACGCTTCCGGCATCGTCGACGGGGCGGCCGCCTTGGTGGTCACCACGGCCGAGAACGCCAAGGCTTCGGGCTCGGAAGTGCTCGCGCACATCCGCGGTTGGAGCTACGTGGGCGTGGACCCCAAAGAAATGGGCATCGGCCCGGTTCCCGCGATCCAGAAGCTGATGAAGGACGCCGGCATGTCCCTGGATCAAGTCGATCGCGTCGAGATCAACGAAGCTTTCAGCGCTCAATACTTGGGCTGCGAGAAGGAGCTCGGCCTCGATCGCGATAAGTGCAACGTCAACGGCGGCGCGGTGTCCCTAGGGCACCCCTTGGGAGCCACGGGTTCGCGGCTCCTGTTGACCTTGGGCATGGAGCTGAAGCGCTCCAAGAAGCGCTTTGGCGTGGCTTCGGCATGTATCGGCGGCGGTCAAGGCATCGCCATGCTGATCGAAAACCCGAACGCCTAAGCTTCCGTACCCTTCCGCCTTTTCCATCCCGGAGCTATGCGGCTCCGAGGAGGCTTTCCCATGAACCCCCTCATCCACACCCAAGCGGACGGCTCGCAGGTCGTGCGCCTCACTCCGGGCAAGCGCGTGCTCTTCCTGACCAAGGACCTCGAGCAGATCCGCCGGCAACTGCGCGGTGAGCTCGACCTGTCCATGCAGGATGTGCGCCCCGAAGACCTGCTCGACGACATCAACACCGACACGATGACGCCGGCATGGGTGTGTTTCCGTCACCGGCCCGAAGACATCGCTCTCGATGCCTACGCGGGTTTGGTGGACGCGGACGGCGAGCGCGTATTTGGCACGCGCGCGCTGATGGATGGGAACTTCGAGGTGATCGTCTCCGGGCAGCGTAAGGGCACCGGTTCCAGCCGCGAGACCGCGCCGCAGTGCGAGAAGTGGTCGGGCATCCACCTGGTGATCGCATCTTCGTTTGCGCCCATCCACGCGCGCAACAACTTGAACTTGGGCCAGCTCATGGCGGATCACTCCGTGTTGGAGCGCCTGCAGGCGGGGGAGGAGATTCCCCTCAGCGAGCTGACCCAAAAGTACGACCCGGTGACCCGCACCATGTTGGAAAGCGGCGGCCTGTTCGCTTTCAACGCCAAGGTTTCCGCCGACGAGGTTTCGGTGCCCGTGCCGCAGACCGCGGCGCGCCCGATGACCATGGGCGAAAAGATCCTGGCCAAGAAAATCGTTGGAACGGGTGGGGATACCTACCTCCAGCCCGGTGACGTGTGCCTCGTGTCCGTGGACGGTGGTTACAGCCACGAGTTCACGACCGCGCAAGTGCACCATTTCCTGGCCCAGGAGTACGGCGAGGACTATGGCGTGCAGAAACCGGCCAAGTTTGCCGTCTTCGAGGACCACCTCTTGTACGCCACCGGCGTCAAGCGCATGGCCCCCTTCGCCGACCAGATCCAAACCCTGCGGGATCTGCAAAACGAATTCCAAAAGCACACCGGCGTGCGCGATTATTCCGCCCGCGACGGCGTGTCGCCGGGCATTTGCCACCAGGTAGCGCGCGAGCAATTCGTCGATCCGGGCGATTTCATCCAAGCCACGGACTCCCACACCTGCATGGGAGGCGGCGGCAACGCGCTGACCTACGGCGTGGGCGCGACCGAGTACGCCGGGTTGATCTACTCGGGCTTCACCAACGTGCGCGTGCCGGAATCGATCCGCTTCGAGCTGCACGGCTCGCTCGGCGAGGGCGTCACCGCCAAGGACCTGATCCTGCACATCCTGGCGACCTTCGCGGTGCGCGAGGACACGCTCGACCGCGTGATGGAGTTCGG
>JAUHXY010000034.1 GCA_030426785.1 bacterium | reverse complement strand
GGTCCGCTGGTTCCAAAGTTGGCGCTCTACTGCTCGCGTTGGGGGCGGTGGCCTATGACCTATGGGTGCCATGGGCCGCGAGTCCGTCCCGGTTCGTGTTGGCGGCTTTCGCCTTGTTCGCACTCGCTGGGTTACCGAACGGAGGATTGCACTCGGTGGGTTTGACGTACCGAGTCTTGCCCCAAGGGTCCCTATGGCTGAGGGCGACCGGAGTCGCGGGTTGCTTCGTGGTACTCGCCGTCTTTGCCTTGCACTTCGGGTTGCAGGCGGTCGAAGGCGGCCCCTCTTGGATCCTAGTAGGTGGCAACCCCATCGACGCCGATTCGTTCGTCGGGTCTTGGCTCTGGTTTTCCCTGCCTGTCGTGGAGGAGGTTTTGTACCGCGGCGTCTTGTGCGCGGCGCTGTTCCCTTGGCTCGGCGCCCGCGGAACGATCTTGGTAGGGAGCCTCGCCTTCGGGTGCTTGCATTGGCGCTACGAGATGTTCGCGTTGAATCATCTGTTCGCAGGGGCGGTTCTCAGTTGGGCGTTCTTGCGAAGTGGCAGCCTCTTGGTCCCCCTGCTCTGGCATTGGCTCGGCAATGCCGCCGTGTTTTTGGTCGCGCTTTGGCTGCACGCGTGACGCCGGCGGCCTCCGGAAGGCCTCGAATGGAGAGGACGGTCTTGGATTGAGTCCCTTGGATTAAGCCACGCAGGAAATGGCCCGCGGAAGGCAAATCGGCGTCACAATCAAAGGCCTCCGGGCTCCTTGGCTCCCTCCGACCGATCACCTTCGCCACCCTCTCCGCACCGCTTACTCCCATGCGTTCTCGTTTCCTTCTTGCCCTAGGCGGCTTAGGCCTGGCACTGTTCCCAGCCTTCGCCAGCGCGCAAACCGCCTGCCGCGTGTTGCCTGCGAGCCAAGACAACACCCTGTTCGAGTCTGCGACGGGGGACCTCAGCAGCGGGGTCGGGCCGCGGGGCATCTTCGGCGGTACCGGCCAAGGTTGGAAGCGCCGCTACCTCGTGCAATTCGACGTGGCGGGCGCGATTCCCGCTGGCTCGACCATCGAGAATGTGACCTTGCACCTGCACGCTTTGGCGTTGTCGGGGCAGGGCGGGCCGGTCTTCTTTCAAAGCGTGCATCGCGTGGACCAGGCTTGGGGGGAAGGCAGTTCGAACTCGGGCAACTCGGGGCAAGGGGCACCGGCGACACCGGGGGATGCCACCTGGATCCACGCCGTGCAACCCGGCAGCTTATGGCTGGCGCCTGGTGGAGACTATGATGCTGTTGCGAGCCTCGATTTCAGCTTGGACACGCTCGGTCCGTTCGAGGTGGGCTCTAGCGGGTTGACGGCCGATGCGCAGGCTTGGCTCGATCAACCGGCCACCAACTTCGGTTGGTTGATCAAAGGGGTGAGCGAAGGGCCGAGCACCACGGTCGCTGTGGGGTCTCGCGAGGCACTCGATCCCGCACATGTGCCCCTCCTGCGCGTCGAATACACGCCTCCCGCTGGAACGATCACCACCTTTTGCGATCCGGCTCCGGCCAATTCGAGCGGCTTGCCGGTCGTAGCGACGGCCCAGTTCGGGGTGGGGGGGCACAGCGGCTTGCACCTAGAAGCCACGCAAGGGCCCCCTCAGCTCTTCGGCTATTTTTTGGTCGGCACCAAACACACCGAGGTCGGAGTGCCCCTGAGCGCGGGACGTTTGTGTTTGGACGCGCAAGCCCCGCAACGCATCGGCCGCTACAACATCGCGAACACCGAATGGAATTCGACCGGCGTCTTCGATGGGGCGGGTGTGCTGCAAAACGCGGTGGGGACCTCGACGACGGGGTCTGGCTTCGACGTGCCCAGCGCGCTGCCCTTCTCCTTGCCCCAGACGATTCAGGCGGGGGATACCTGGCACTTTCAGCTCTGGTATCGTGATCTCGGGGGCACCTCTAACCTCTCGAACGGATTGAGTGTGACGTTCTAGCGCGCAGCACGAGTTAGCAAGTCGCAATGGGAGCCGAGTCGGTGGGAGGCGGCGGGGAAGGCCCAGTCCCGCCACGCCCTGACCGCTGAAGGTCTAGGGGACAGGAAAAGCCCCCGCAAGCGTTCCAAACGCCTGGACTTGTGGTCCTGAGGGCCCTTGCTAGGCTTTTTTAAGCGGACCTTTTTCCGCAACCTGCCGAAGACCACCTCTGCTTCCGCAGCGAAGCGCGCTCCGGGCGCGGCTCGCTGCCCTTCGGAAGGAGTCCCTTCATGATTCGCATCGCCAGTTCGTACCTTGTGTGGACCGCGCTCAGTACCCCGGTCCTGTGGGCGGACGTTTGGGATGTGGGCGGCCCCCAGCCCGATGCGGCCGACATCGCCCAAGCCCTGGCCCTGGCGACCGATGGGGACGTGGTGCGTGTTTGGCCGGGGACCTATGGTTCCTTCGAGATCAACGCACTCTCGGTCAGCATCGTTCCGTTCCAAGCCGGTGGCGATGTTTCGATCGCGGGGACGGTGGTCGTGCGCAACTTGACTTTGGGCCAGAGCGTCGAGCTCTCCGGCCTGCGCGCCTACGATGCGGGGGATACTTCCACCTTGCGCCTACTGCAAAACGCCGGATCCGTGCGCATTCAGGACTGCGCCTTTGAGCAGCGCAAGCGGGACACCTATTGGTACGTAGCCGGCGGCTCGATCGAAAACTGCCAGGACGTGTCCATCGTGAGCACCTCGTTCGAAGGCGCCAACGGATTGGACACGGACTACGGACAAGCCTACGACGGGCACGACGCCCTGCGGGTGACCGACAGCCGCGTCGCTCTGTACCGCTGCGCTTTCAGTGGTGGCATCGGTGGATCCGGTTTGACCTGCACGCTGGGTGGGCCGGGCCTCGGTGGTGACGGCGGACACGGCGTGCGCCTGCTGGGGCAAGGGGAGCTGTTCGCTTCCTTGTGCATCATGGTCGGCGGCTGGCAAGGTTACGACGATTGGCAGTGTTCTTTTGGTGAGGGAGACTCCGGGCTCGGGCTCGCGACCGATGCTGCCGGTGTGGCGTACGACGTGCGGCTCCTAGAAACCTACACCGCCAACGCGCAAGGAACGGGCAGCGGCTATTGGGTGCACGCCAACTCGACCTTGCAGGTTTTGTCCGGGCAGGCTGCGCGCTTGGGAGGTCCCGCTTGGATTTCCGACGGAAAAGCGTTGGAGTTGACCGTGCACGGTCAGCCCGGAGATCGCGTGGGGCTGTTCTACGCGACCGCCTATGACCACGAAACCGCGCCGCCGATGGGGCCCCTGTTGGTGGAGGTTGGGACCGCGCCAAACTACGCGACGTGGAGCTACTTAGGCGAAATCGGAGCGGGCGGCGTGTTGCAACACAGCCTGCCGATGCGCGACTTGCCGGCCTTTTCGCACGTCAAGTTGCACCTCGTGGCGGTCACCGTTTCCGCGACCGGTCGGCAATACACGCACAGTTTGAGTCCTTTGGTGCTGGACTCCGCCTGGTAACGTCAGCGCTGCGCCGGCACGTCGGGAAAGTCCCCGGGGGAGGCCACCAAGCGGTCCGCCGCCGGAAGCTGCTTGACCCGATACTCGATCGCTTGCGCTTCCGCCCGGGAGCCGTAGGGCCCGAGCTGGTTCTCGACGATCCAAGGGCGGCTGCCGCGCGTGGATTTCGCGCCCCCGGGCAGGAGGCCGTTGTGCTGGCTGAGCCGAGCTTCTAGGTCCTTAGCGATGCCTACGTACGTGACCTCCCGCACCAAGGAGCGCAACACGTACACGCACCAAGCCGCGCTTGCGAGGTTCGGTTCGTCCGGCGCGCCGTCGCTCACGACTTCGAGCTTTCGGGGTGCTCGACCAGGAAGGGACCCATGGCGAGGATGTCCAGGTGCCCTAGCAGGAAAGCGCGAATCGCGTCGCTCGGGCTACACACGATGGGCTCCTCGTGCATGTTGAAGCTGGTGTTGATCAGCGAGGGGTGCCCCGACAGCTTTTTGTATTCCGCCAAGATGTCGTAGTAGCCCTCGTTCATCTCCCGTCGGATGAGTTGCGGGCGCGCCGTGTTGTCCACGTGCACGGCCGCCGGGCACGACTGCAGCATGTACTCGGTGCAGTCGAAGGTGACGGTCATGAACTGAGCGGCGTATTCGGCGCCGGCCAAGTTCTTGTAACAACGCTCGCGGTCCTCCCACAGGGTGACCGGCGCGAACGGCATGAATTCGGTGCGCCCGAGCCGCTGGTTGAGCCACTGGTTCACGCCCGGATCGCGGCCGTGGTACAAAATTGAGCGGTTGCCCAAGGCGCGCGGGCCGTATTCCATGCGACCGGCGTAACGCGCTAGCACGGCACCTTCGTGGATGCGACGTGCCACTTCGGCGGCGAGGTTTTCCGGCTCGCGGAATGCCAAGCCGGCCTTCTCCAATTCCGCCTGCATCTGCTCGCGCGAGTACTCGGGACCCAGGTACGCGCTTTGGAAGGGGGCCAAAACCCCTCCGGGCCAACTAGCGTGCATCGCCACGCCCGAACCGCAGCCGCCGTCGCCCATGTTGGGGTACACAAACAGCCCTTCCACGCCATCCACCTCGTGAATGCGCTGGTTCATCTTGACGTTAGCGGTCACGCCGCCCGAGAGCACCACGTGGGAAGCGCCGGTCTTCTGCACCCAGTGGGACACCAAACGCGTCGCGAGCTTCTCCAGGACGTGCTGGTAGGCGGCCGCCACGTCGATCATGGGGAAGTGGCTCGCCAAGTGCCGCGAAAAGAACACGTTCAGGTTCTGGACGAGCTTGAAGTTGCCCGGCTCTTCGACCACGCGGTCCATGAGTACATCGGTCAGAATATCCGGGTCCCCGTAGGCGGCGAGGCCAACGATCTTGCCCGCGTGGCGATCCGCCTGGAAGCCCAGGGACGAGGTGACGGCTTCGTAGAGCGTGCCGAGGGAGTACGGGAAGCGCAGATTGTGCAGCCGTTCGAGCTTGCCGTTTTTGCCCAAACTGATCGATCCGGCCAGGCCGCTGCCGTAGCCGTCGAGGGTGACGACCAGTGCTTCGTCGTAGCCGCTAGCCAAGTAACTGTTGGCCGCATGCGAGAGGTGGTGCTCGTAGCGCTGCAGTTTGTCCGCGAGGCCGAATTCGGCGAGGCCCTTTTCGAGCTCCGCTTGCCACTCCTGGTGCCCCGCGATGGCTTGCTCCAGCCAAGCCTGCGAAGCCTTGGCGGCCGCGCGCTTGGAACCGAGGTTGGAGGTGCCTGCGAGGCGATAGAAGACTTCCTTGGCGAAGCCCTTCTGCATGCGCTGGTTGGGCTCGCGCAAGCCGTGCACGGACTGAGTGCGAGCTGGGACCTTGCCCGCCGCCGTGCGCAGCAGTTGCTTGAGCTTGGAGTTGTCGTGGGACTTCGTCAGGTCGGCTTCTTTGGCGAAGCTAGCCCGCATCAAGCGCTCTTCTTCCTGAGCGTCGAAGAAGGCGTACGCCACCTGATCCACGTCCTGCGGCTCCCAACCCATGTGGTCCAGCGCCGCGCGCAGGGCGAGCCGCGGGAACCCCGCGTGCTGCTTTTTGCGGCTGAAGCGTTCTTCCCCCGCGGCGAACACGGTGACACCGTCCACCACGGCGGAGACGCTGGCGTCCTTGTCGAGGGGCGAGATTCCGATGACTTTCAAGGGCAGGAGGGGCTGAGGTTAGGAAGCGAGCAGGTGAGAGCGAACTTCGGCGGGCGTACTCGGTTGGCCGCCCAGCTCGCCCAAGAAGTATTCGAAGTAGGTGCGCAGGGTGCCCATGAATTCATGCAGGTCACGGTCACTGCGCACGTAAGGCGTGTTTCCGGGACTCAAGGACGGGCTGTGCAGAGCGACGGAGAAGACCCGTTCGCCGTGAGCGTAGAGATGCTCGGTCAGCTGACGCATGTGGTTGAAGGTGAAGCCTTCGGGGCTCAATTGCATGCGTTCCACCGCCTTGAGCCGGGACAGGACTCCGGTCATGCGGCTCCAGCGTAGGGCGGGGGCCGCCGCCAGGCCATAGACCGTGCGGGCCGTCGAGCGCGGCAACCATCCGGTGAAACCTCCGGTGCAGGGCAGGGAAAGCAACCCATCGCCGAAGAAGTAGGGTCGACTCGTGAAGCGCGTGTAATCGGGGCCACCATCCGCGGTTAAGTCGAATGGGCAGCAGGGGGACAAATCGATCTCGTAACCCAGCTCGGCCAGGATCCCGGCGGTGTTCGGCCCGAAGCCATAACGGCCGGCTTTGTACACCGTGGGCTTCTCTCCAAACTCTTCGGTGATGCGGGCGGTCAGTTGCGAGAGTTTGGCACGCTCAAGCTCCCTGGGTAGGTTGCCCGGGTAGGAGTGAAAGGCGTTGACCTCTTCCTCGAAGGGCGGCGTGACCCAGGGGTGCAGGTGCGCGCCGATGATCGCTTGTCCGGCCGCGTGGTATTCGCGCAACAAGCGCCGGCCCGGCTCCTGGTCGATGACCGGAAAGTCGGCCACGTAGACCGGCCGCAGACCAAATGACTGACACAGCTCTTGGAAGGGGCCGATGTGCTCCATCGACGCCACGCCCGTGTTGGCCCGATCGAAGGGCGCGTCCCAGTCAAAGTCCTCCTCCGTATCGACGACGACCAAAAGCTGGGGCTTCTGGTCGCTGGCGAGGGTGACCTCGCGCCGGTTGGGGACCCATTGCAGGGCGTCGCGGGAAGACATCGGGAAGAGGGGCCGGCTCGGTGATCCAACGCGGCGCGGGTAGAGGGTAGCACGCGGGGCCGCCAAGGCGCTTGTTTCGGCATTGGGCGGCTCAGTTTTGATCATGGAAGACGCAGCCCGTGGACCTCGACGCCATCCCGGAGATTCGAATTCCGCGATGTCGGCTGCGCCCCCAAAGGGAGCTAGCTCTTTGGGCCAGCTTCGTTGATCGCGATCATGCGCTCCAGCGAGGCTTTGGCGTCCGTGATGAGCTCGGCGCGCTCGGCGTCGCTCAAACGGTCGCGACGGCCGGTGGTTTCGTCCACGTTGTCGCCCGCCAGGACGCGGTTGATGTCCGGGCCTTTGCCCTGGCGCAACAGGTCCAGCATGCCGGCCAGGTGGGGCGGATCGTTGCGACTCATCGTCGCGCAGCCGCAGCCCGCAGAGGAGAAAGCCGGATCGGGGATGTCCGCTAGGTGATGGATCTCGACGTTGCGCCGCTTCGCTTGGTCCGCCGCGTTGCGCACGAAGTGCCCCTCGGTCCCGATTACGATCTTGGCGCCTGGCTTGGCGTCCATGACGATCTTCCACAGGTACGCCGTGCTGCCCGAGCCGTTGGCGGCGCGTACGGCTTCCAAAGGCGATTCGGGGTGTACGTGCACCTCGTAGCCGCGCTCTTGCCACCAGCGCACCATGTCGGCGCTGAAGATGGTGTGCACGCCGCAGTAGGAGCCCCACAGAATCATTTCCGCTTGGTCGAGCGCGGGCAAACCGCCGTCGATGGTGCCGTCCGCGAGGGTGTAGTTCGCGCCATGGACCTGCGGGTTGGGCAAGGTGACGAGCTTGGCCAAGTCCATGCCCAACTTGTCGGCGGTGTTGCGGCCGAGATGTTGGTCCGGCACGAACAGGATCTTCTTGTTCTGCTTGCGAGCCCAGTCGACTACCAAGTGTGCGTTGGAAGAGGTGCACACCGCGCCCCCCGTGCTGCCCGCGAGAGCCTTCAAACGGCCCGAAGTGTTCATGTAGGCGATCACCATCAAATCATCCCCGTAGCGCTCGATGAGCTGGTCCGCGATGGGGTAGACCATGTGATCCTTGGCGAGCATCTCCATGGTGCAGCCTGCCTTGGGATTGGTGATCCACACCTCTTGGTCGTCATGGGCCAGGATGGCGACCGCTTCGGCCATGAAGTGCACGGCTGATTCGACGATGATCTTCTTCTCCGGGTTGCGGGCCGCCTGGAGAGCCAAAGCGTAGCTATCGGAGATGGCCCCGCCGTAGCGCTCGACCAACTTCACGATCTCGCCGCCCATGTAGTAGTGAGCGAGCAGCAGCAACGCGTCGCCGAAGTGGTCTTGAGCCGGTTTCACGTAGCGGTCCAGCCACGGGAGGATGGTTTCGGGCGTGCGGTCGGGCAGCGCCATGTATTCCTCGGCGTAGGGTTTGAACTCCTCCTGGTACCAGTCCAAGGGCAGGTCGGTCTGGCAAATGGGCATGCCCGGCTGGAGTTCGATGCCGCTGGACGGGAGTAGGGGGGAGGGGGGTTGGACCACTGGGTGTTGGGGCTGAGGAGTGCGGGCGGGCGCGAGCGGAATGGACCAGGATAGGGCTTCCTCGGCCGGATCTGGAGAGGGCAAGCCTGTGAACCTGGCTGTCCGGCGCTCTCCGGTGATGGGGCTTGGATGGTGCTTTTGGGGGGCTCAGGGCTGGATCCAACCCGCCGCCTTGCGTTTCCTGTAGGGAGCCTGCCGCCGCAACCGAACTACGGCTCTCCTTCACGATCATGCGCGCTCTCCCCTGGACCTTGCTCTTGCCCCTGGTGGCTTGTTCGCCATCCCAGTCGATCCCGGTCGATGACGGTTCCCCCTTGGTGGTCAACCTGTCGCCCCTTTCGGGTGAGGCTTTGATCATCCGAGGCCCCAGCGAGTTCCCGGCGGGCACCCACATCCTGCCGCCCATCGGCGGGGAGGAGGACATGGGGGTCGTGCGCGTCTCCGGGCAGAGCGACCTGACCTTGGATTTCCGGGGGGTCACCTTCGAAGCGGCCGCCAGCGAGATGCCTGCGATCGGCGTCCGGGGCCGCGGCCTCGTACTGGAAGATTGCGAACGCATCACCATCCTGGGCGGAGTGTGGCGCGGGTACGCCGCGCCGATCACGATCCGCAACAGCAAGAGCATTCGCGTGCGCGAAGTGCAGGTGGAGGGGTTCTGGCGGGAAGCTTTGGAGAGCACCGTAACCCGCGACAGCGGGGCCGATTGGTTGGAGCCCGCCAACTTCCTGCAGCCTGATTGGAACGACCAATACGCTGGCATCGCCGTGCATGGATCCCAAGACGTCATCGTCCAGGGCTGCCAAGCGCGAGCGGGAGCCATCGGAGTCGTGCTCGCCGATTGCCGGGAAGGCTTGGTGGTGGGCAACGACGCGTCTTTCCTGTCGGCCTACGGCGCGGTGCTGGTGGGCGGGCAGAGCAACACGGTGGCCCACAACAGCCTGGAATACAACGTGCGCGGCTACTCGCACGGGAACTACGCCAGCGGGCAGAATTCCGCTGGTGTGCTGGTGGTGGGCGGCGGTCAAGGCCACCGCATCGCCTTCAATCGACTGACCCACTCGGGGGCCGGCATCATGCTGTACGGGGTGGGCGTCGAAGCGCCGACGCACAACCGCTTGTACGGCAACGACGCACGCCACTCGATCTTCGCGGGTCTGCAGAGCCACAACACCCGCAACACCCTGGTCCAAAACAACGACTTTTCGCTTTGCGGGCGTTTTGGGGTTCATAGCGAAGCGGACATCGAGATGGTGCTGCTGGAAAACGAGGTCGCCGATGTGACCGGGGCGGGCATCGGACTGTTTTCGTCGAGCAAGGGCTCCTTGCTGCAAAACAACCTGTTGCGCAACCAAATCGGGCTCGAGATCGCGTGGAGCCAAACGGAGGTTGCCGGGGCCGGCGCACCCGCGTCCAAGGAACACCACGTGCTCGGCAACCGCTTCGAGGGCAACGGGCAAGACTTGGTCGCCCGAGATTCCCAGGCCCTCGTGTTCGCGGGCAACCAATTCATTGGCGAGAAGCAACGCCTGCACACCGAACGCATCCAAGCGTGGATCGGTCCCGACGAGGACCCGCGCTCCCGACCGGCGGAAGACACCGTGGTCGGATGGCTGGCCGGCTCGAACGGCTTGCAACCGTCGGGCAACCTGATGGGCGTCAGCCTACGCTTGTGGGACGGGGAAATGCCCGGACCGCTCAAGTTGGCGCAGTCCCTCGATCCGCCGCGCATTCCCGGCTACCCCGACAGCGGCGGGCGCGTGGTGTCGGACTACCAAGGCGGCCTCGAAACCGTCGTGATCGGCCTCTACGGGCCTTGGGACTTCCCGTCGGGAGAAGCGCAAACCCAAATGCGCCAACCGGGGGGGCTGTTCAGCTCTTTGCGCTGGCAAGCACGCTGGTTTTCCTTCGATCCCGAAACCCAGGATCCGCGAGCGGACGTTGCGGTGTGGCGCGCCCTAGGCGACGAACCTTTGGTGCGACGGACCGTCGACCACTTCCTCGATCCGCGTCCGGGGGAAGAGCTGCAGAAGCGCGTCCCGCCCGTGCGGTTCGGCCTGTTGGCGGAGGCGGAGCTCCAGGTGCCCACCACCGGCGAGTACCTGCTTTCCGTGGTGGCCGACGACGGGATCCGGTTGTGGATCGGTGAGGAGCAGGTCTTCGAAGATTGGACCTGGAATGCGACCCGAGAAGAGGGAACGCTGCTGCAACTGCAGGAGGGCACGCATCCCGTACGCCTGGAGTATTTCCAATTGGATGGGGCTTCCGAATTGATCCTCGAGTTGCATCACGCCTTCCGCGTGCGCTGAGCCAAGCCTTCCCAAAACGAGCGAGCCGGTTTCCTGATGGGAAACCGGCTCGCTCGTTTAGGGAGTCATGCCGCGTTCTACTCGCTCATGAACGGGTAGCGGTAATCGGTGGGGGGCACAAACGTCTCTTTGATGGAGCGCGCCGACACCCAACGCAGCAGGTTTAGGATCGACCCGGCCTTGTCGTTGGTGCCCGAAGCGCGCGAGCCGCCAAAGGGTTGCTGGCCGACAACAGCACCGGTGGGCTTATCGTTGATGTAGAAGTTGCCCGCCGCAAAACGCAGAGTATCCATGGCGTGACGCAATTGCTTGCGGTCCCGGCCGAAGATGGCGCCGGTCAAGGCGTACTCGCTGGTAGTGGAGCACAACTCCAAGGTCTCGTCCACGCGCTTGTCGTCGTACACGTAGACCGCCAGGATCGGACCGAACAGTTCGGTGCGCATCAAATCGTGCTTGGGGTCGGCCACTTGGATGACGGTGGGCTCCACGAAGTAACCCTCCGAGTCGTCCGTCGTGCCGCCCAACACCACTTCGGCGGTGTTGTCCTGCTTCGCACGCTCGATGGCTTCGCGATGTTTGCCGAAAGCTTTCGCATCGATGACCGCGCCCAAGAAGTTGGTGAAGTCGGTGATGTCACCCATCTTCATGTCGTCGAGCATAGCCGCCATGCGTTCCTGCACGTCCGGCCACAGGTGGCGCGGGACGTAAGCGCGGCTGGCCGCCGAGCACTTTTGGCCCTGGTACTCGAACGCGCCGCGCACCAACGCGACCGCCAGGCTTTGGGGATCCGAATCGGGCAGGGCCATCACGAAATCCTTGCCGCCCGTTTCGCCGACCAAACGGGGGTATTGGGCGTAGGTCGTCATGTTTTCGCCCACGGTGCGCCAAATGGTCTGGAACACGCCAGTGGAGCCGGTGAAGTGCACGCCGCCGAGGCGTCGGTCGCCCATGCACAGGTTGCCGACCACGGGACCGCTGCCGGGGATGAAGTTGACCACGCCGGCGGGCAGCCCCGCCTCTTCGAGCAGCTTCATCAAGTAGTAGTTCGACAGGATCGAGGTGCTGGAGGGCTTCCACAAAGCGGTGTTGCCAAGCATGGCCGGGGCCGTCGGCAGGTTGCCCGCGATCGAGGTGAAGTTGAACGGCGTGATGGCCAGGACGAAGCCGTCGAGGGGGCGGTGTTCCAGCCGGTTCCAGATGCCGGGGCTGGAGATGGGCTGTTCTTCGTACAACTCCTGCATGTAGTGCACGTTGAAGCGCCAGAAGTCCGCCAGCTCGCAGGCCGCATCGATCTCGGCCTGGAAGCAGGTCTTGGACTGCCCCAGCATGGTGGAAGCGTTGATCGTGTCGCGCCAGGGACCCGCCAGGAGGTCAGCGGCCTTCAGGAAGATCGCAGCGCGTTCCTCCCAGGGCATGTCGACCCAGTCCCGGCGCGCCGCTTCGGCGGCGTCGATGGCCATGGAGACTTGCTTGGGGCCGGCCTGGTGGAAGGTGGCCAGGACGTGGCGGTGCTGGTGGGGCATCACCGCTTCGCCGGTGTCCCCAGTCTTGATCTCCTCGCCGCCGATCACCAGGGGAACCTCGATGGTCTCCTTGGCCATGCTGGCGAGACGCTTTTTGAGGCTGTCCCGTTCCGGGCTGCCCGGAGCGAAGCTCTTGACGGGTTCGTTTTCGGGGAGAGGGGGGAGGAAGACGCCGTGAGTCATAGGGATGCTAGTGGGTCATGGCCCGTCGAATGCGGGCGAGGATCGAGCCGTTCGTGGGCCTAGAATAGCCTGCGCGAGGTGGCATGCATGCCCGAAGCAGCAAAATGGGTTCCCTCTAGGTCTGGCTCGCGGGGGGGCTTAGCATGCAAGCGCTGCACTCCACCCGCCTAGGACCCCGATGCAAACACCGCTGTTTTCCCCCTGGCTCGTCGCCCTTTCCCTGTGCTTGACCTTCGGATGGGGGACTTCCGCCTGCGTTTCGCCCGCCGATGAGGCACCCTCCACCACTCGGCCAGCCGGAGCGGGCGGGTCGGAGTCGACCGCTGCGCCGGGTGATCAGGCCGACGACCAAGCCGAAGAGGGGGATGACGACGATTCTCCGCGCGAAGCGCTCGCCAAAGCGGAGCGCGAGCTGGCCCTCGGCGAATTGGAAGCCCGCTTGGCGCAGATGGAGCAAGAAGCGGAGCGCAGCGCAGCTCGCCACAAAGTCGCGCAGGCCGAAACCGAAGTGGAGAGCGCGCGCAGCGAGTTGGCCGCCTACCGCGAGGTGGAAGGGCCCCACTTGGAGGCGCAAGCGCAGCTCGATGTGACGCGGGCTGCTTCGCGTCTCGAGAGCGCTCAGCAAGACCTGCAGGGCATCCTGGAGATCTATGAGGGCGAAGAAGAAGCGCGCGCCAAGCTCGAGATCATCCGCCGCAACGAGGTGGCGGTGCAAACCGCGCAGGCTCAACTGGACCTAGCGCGGACCGACTTACGCCTGCAAGCCGAGATGGCCTTCGCGCGCAAAGTCCAACGCTTGGAGGCGGATTTGCGCGACGCAGAGTTTTCTCTGCGCCAAGCGCAGGCCGCGCTGGAGCGCAGCGAGCTGGAAGGGCAGGTGAGCGCAGCGAAACAGGCCGCCGAGCTCGAAGAGCTGCGGACCGCGCTGCGCAAAGCCCGCGCCAAGGTCGAGGGGGCCAAGTCGCAAGGCTGATGAAGGCTCGTGCGAGCATCGGCATCGGGCTTGTTTGGGCCGCATGCGGCCTCCTCGGCCCCGCGCAAGGGACCCAGGAGGCTCCCGAAAGCGCTCCGTCGGCGGCCGGTCGTCAGGAGCTGCAGCCCCTGTCGCGCGAGGACTTGATCGCGTCCCTGCACCGCGCGTTCGATTACCTCATCACCCAACAGAATCCGGACGGTTCGTGGGGGGGCCGCGGTCCAGAAAGCGAGTTGGAAGACAACTTCGCGATCAATACCTACGCCGCTTGGCGCATCGGCGGGCACTCCATCGCTACGATGGCGATGCGTGCCACGGCTCAAGGGGACGAACGGCACGAAGCTGCGCTGCGCAAAGCGGTCGATTGGCTCGTGCGCGAACCCTTGCCCGATCGGGATTCCGATTGGGACATCGACTACATCTGGTCGTCGGTCTACGGCCTGCAGGCTTGCGTCGAGTTGCTCTTGGACGAGCGCTTTCAGGGCCCCGACTGGAAACCTCAACTCGAAGCCCGCGGGAAGGAGTTCTTGGCGGTTTTGGCCGGCCACCAAGCCCTTTCGGGGGGCTGGGCCTACTACGATTTTCGACCGTACGCCAAGACGCCCACCTGGGCGACCAGCTTCACCACCGCCGCGGTGTTGCCCGCTCTGGTCGACGCCCGCGACCGGTTGGGATGGCCCGTGCAAGATGCTTGGATCGAGCGCGCACAACGCTACGTAGAGCGCTGCGCGCTGCCGAATGGCGCCTACGCCTACGACTTGGAAGAACCTTTCACCAGCGTCGGTGGCTTGGAAAGCATCAACCAAATCCCCGGCAGCTTGAGCCGCATTCAGGTGTGCAATTGGGCCCTCGTGCGCTTGGGCGTAAAGCGCGTCACCCCCGAGGTGTTGCGCGAAGGGCTCGAAGCGTTCTTCCGCTATCACGCGTTCCTGGACGATGCGCGCACGCGTCCGATTCCCCACGAGGGCTACTTCGCCAACGCGGGTTACTTCTACTTTTTCGGCCACTACTACGCCGCCAAGGTGATCGCTTTGTTGCCGCAAGAGGAACAAGCGCAGTGGTACGCGCGGCTTTCCCCGCACCTCACCAAAACCCAGTGGAAGGACGGCAGCACCAGCGACTTCCTGCGCAGCCCTTACACCGTGGTAGCGGGAACCGGCTTCCTGATGAGTGGTTTGCAGGCGGAGTTGGATGCTCACGAGCGCGCAGCTGCAGCCACCCCCGAGCCGGACGACCCGACACCTAAAGACTCCGCCCCCAACGAAACCCCACGTTGACGAGCCCCATGTCGCCCGAAAGCACCCAATCCACGAACGCCCCTTGGATCGAGCCCGCCCGCGCTTGGCTGCGGACCGCACTGCAACCCCACTTGGATGCGGCGGGTCAGGCTTTCCTCGATGGGGCACGCGGCGTGGATGGCAGCCAGCTGGGACCTACCTTGGCGCGGGCCAGTCGCTTTGCGCGCTCGCGACCGCTGAACGCCACACCGGAGGCGTGCTGCCAAGCCGCCGGTTTGCGCCCGGGTTGGAATCCCGAGCGCTGGCAGGTACTCGAAGCTTTGCGGGTGGCCGTTTTGCTGGAGCGCGAGGACTTGGCGGCGCCGGATTTTGCGCAGGCCTATTTGGGCGTGTTCCCCTTCGCGGACGAGGGAGAGTTGCGAGCGCTCTACAAATCCCTGGCTCTCTTGCCTGACGGCGAGCGCTTCGTCTGGCAGGCGGCGGAGGGCTGCCGTTCCAACGTGCTGGGGGTCTTCGAAGCGGTGGCTTGCGACTCGCCGTATCCCGCCGCCCACTTCGACGATGTGGCTTGGCGCTCCCTGTGCATCAAAGCCCTTTTCATGGGGTCGCCGGTGTGGCGCATCGCTGCACTCGACTCGCGCCTTTCACCCGAATTGGCCCGCATGGCCCTCGACTTGGTCGAAGAACGGCGCAGCGCTGGGCGGCCCATCGCGGCGGACCAGTGGCTGTTGCTCGGTGCCCATGGCGGCGAGCGCGCCTTGCAGCACCTCACGACCGAATGGAAGACCCTGCCCGCCGGCGAGCGTGGGGCGGTGGCTTTGGCCTTGGCTCGCGCGCAGGCGCTGGAAGTGTTGGAATCCTTGCCTCACGAAACCGCCGACGAACCCGCGTTGACCCTCGCGCGCGAAGGAAGCTGTGAAGCGAGCCGCTGGCGCGCCTTCGCGGGCTGAGCCCCGCTACCCTAGTCCCCCGATCATCGAACACCTGACCCTGCACCTCCCATGAGCCAACACCGCTTCTTCGATCCGCACATCCACATGACGAGTCGGACCACCGACGACTACGAGAACATGGCGGCGGCGGGCATTCGTGCGATCATCGAGCCGGCGTTTTGGCTGGGGCAACCCCGCACGCAGGTGGGGTCGTTTGTCGATTATTTCTCGAGTTTGGTGGGTTGGGAGCGCTTTCGGGCCTCGCAGTTCGGCATCCAGCACTACTGCGCTATGGGCCTGAACTCCAAGGAGGCCAACAACGAAGGGCTGGCCAAGGAAGTGCTCGCAATCCTGCCCACCTACGCCTTCAAGGAAGGGGTCGTGGCGATCGGCGAAATCGGTTACGACGAGATCACGCAGGCGGAAGAGCGCGCCTACCAGGCGCAGCTGCAGCTCGCCGCGGACCACGACATGGTGGTGATGGTGCATTCGCCGCACCGCGACAAGAAAAACGGCATCGTGCGCTCCCTCGACGTGGCCCAAGAGGTCGGGGTGCCGATGGAAAAGCTCGTGATCGACCACAACAACGAGGAAACCCTGGAGGACGTGCTCGATCGAGGCGCTTGGGCGGCCTTCACGATCTACCCGAACACGAAGATGGGCTCCCAGCGCATGGTGGAGATCGTCAAGCGCTACGGCTCCGAACGCATCATCGTGGACTCCAGTGCCGATTGGGGGGTGAGCGATCCGCTCAGCGTGCCCAAAACGGCTGCGCTGATGCTGGAACAGGGGGTGGCGCCCGACGTGGTCGAGGCCGTCACATGGGGCAACGCCCTCAGCGCCTACGCCCAGAGCGGACAAATCGACGTGGAAGCCCTGGAAAAGGCGCCGACCATCGACCAAAGCCAACTCTTCAGCGACAACTCGGTCCTGCGCGGCCAAAACCCGCGCATCGACCAGCCGGTCGTCAACTGACCCTTCCCATGACCGGCGTCCGCTTGGCGCGGCCACGCCCCCCTCTTACCCACACCCCGCAACACGCATGGAATCCTGGGGCATCGATCTCTCCAAGGAGTACCTCAAGTTCTCCGCCGCGCACTTCCTGATCTTCCCCGACGGAACTTCCGAGCGCTTGCACGGGCACAACTATCGTGTGTTTGTCGAGCTCGAAGCCGGACTGGATGAACACGGGCTGGTGATCGACTTCAAGCGCATCAAACCGGTCATCCGTGAAATTTGCGATTGGCTCGATGAGCACTGGCTGATCCCCGGCGAGCACCCGGTGCTGCGCTACCACGAGCGGGAGGACGGCGTCACGGAGGTGCGCTACCAGGATCTCTACTACGCCGCGCCGACCGAGGACGTGATCGTGCTGCCCATCAACAACAGCAGCTCGGAAAACCTAGCGACCTGGATCGGGCGCACCCTGCTCGAGCGGCTCCGCGAGCGATTCCCGCAAGCGGTGGTTTCGTACCTGCGCGTTGGCGTGGAAGAAACCCAGGGACAGAAGGGCATCTACCGCTACAGCACGCAGGACCGGTAGTTCGGATTCGGACTACTCGGCGGTGCTCGTGAGCGCCGCCCGCAGCCGGTTGGTGAAAGGCTCGTCGGCGTGCAATTCCAAGGTGGTGGCGCTTTCCCGCAGGGTCAGGCGAATGCGCAGGTTGTCCAGGTCTTCGTGGCCGCGCGAACGCAGGTGATCCAGCACAGCATCGTGGACGAAGTCGGGGTGCATGCGCATCAGTTCGCGCAGCTCCGCGGCGCCCATGCTTTCGAGAGCGGCTTGGCGCCAGGCCTCCGCACTGTCGGCGAGGTCGGCGGCCGCGAGCAGCCAGGGGCGCGGCACTTGGGACAAACCTTGTTCCGCTGCGGACACGCACAGGTTGTGCAGGTGTTCAACCCCTTGCCGTTCGACGATGCGGTTCACCAGCAGGAAAGCGAGGCCGTAGTAACCGCGCTTCGAGGCGGGGGTAACCCGGGTGGACGAGAGGCCGGCCGCCAAACGGAACACGTCGCGCTGGGGCTCGGCGGAAGGACGGCTGCCGCTCAGGGTGATGCGCGCCATCCAAGTGGTTTGGTGTTCGAGGTTCTCAACTTCCAAGGTGAGGCCCAATCCCCCGGTGGCCAAGGCGGCGCTGGCGAGGCGACCCGCGCGCAGCCGGGTGGCTCCTTCGGGTACCAGTTGCGTCGAGATTTGGTCGGCAAGGCCTTCTTCGAGGGTTCCGGGCAGGGTCCTCCAGGACTCGTCCAGCGCAGCGTGCACCAACTCGTGGGCCAGGGTGCGCTCGAGGTCATCGGCGTCACGGGCCAGCAGGATCCGGTCGTGGCTCTCCGCCCACAATCCTTCGGCTTCGCCGTTCGATTGGTGCGGGAAGGAATACAGTCCGGGCTTGTCTTGGATCCAAACCTCGAGGCCATCCACCGAGCGGGTTCCGGGTAGGCAGCATTCCACGCGGGGCTTCAAGCGATCGAGTTGCAGGCCCAAAGCCCGCGCTTCCAGTTCGGTACTGCCGCGCACGATGCCTTCTTCGGCGTGCACGAGCGCCGAAGGCGGCGTGACCAAGCAGGCCGGCAGGCCCAAGACGAAAACCGCGAGCACCGCCCAGGGAGCGGGGGAGAAGCGGAGGGAGTTGTGTTGGACCGGAGGTTTCATCAATGCGCTCACACTCAACGATACCCGGTTTGCTGAAAACGGGTGGTGCGGTCGCATCGCGGGGCTAGCTTCGATTCCGGTCGCCTCGTTTGCAGACGGGTGTGCACCAAGTCGGTGCTCGTTGGGAAAGAATGGCGGGCCCGTCGCCGGTGCGCGTGCCTCGAAAGGAGCCTGCGGGCCCGCGGCTTGCGCTTATTCCTTCGCGTTCCCCGTGCGGTGACAGGCCGGGCACGCGCAATCGGGCGCGAGCCAATTGGAAGGGGCGTGGGGGGCTTGTCCAAAGGCCCGCGGACGAATCCACGCTTGCGCCCGGCCCCGTTGGGCCCGCGGTTCGAGCCAATTCCACTCCTCGAAAGATTGCGTCCAGCGGGCCAGCGCGGTGCGCATTTGGCGCACCTGTTTCCATTCTCCGGGGGCCAAGTCCTGCGCGCACTGGGGATCGCTTTCCAGGCGATACAGTTGGGCTAAATGGCGCGACCCAAAGCCGCCCTCGTCTCGCAGGGGGACCACGAACAGCATGCCGTCGGCTTGCATACAGAGTCGTTCCGCTCCCGCGTCGACCAGCATGGCGGGAGCAGCATCGATGCCGTCGATCGGTCCCTGGAGCAAGCCTTCGCCGGGGAAGGTCGGATTGGGAAGTTCAGCCCACTCCACAAAGGTGCGACCTAGGCGCGTTGTGTCGATGCGCGGCAAGTCGGGCAAGCTGCGCTTCACCCCCGGGCCGGACAGCAGCAAGGGTACACGCCGAGCCCCAGGTGGCACGGGGCTGGTTGCGCCCTCTTGATCGAGGGTCGAGGTGAAGGCTAGGTGCAAATCTTGGAGCTCTTGGTGCTCGAGCAGGGGTTCCAAGGCGGAACCCCAGTCAGGCGGAGCGTCCGAGCCCGGGGCGGGTCCCGGCAAGTGCACCCACAGGAACTGGCGTCCGCCATCGAGGGTACTGAGCCACTCGATCGCGTGGCGTGCGGTTTGCGCAGCGCTCCACAACCCTTGCACGGGAGCGCGATACACGTCAAAGCCTTGCGCAAGTCCGGAGCGCTCGTGGCTCAAGTCCGGACTGTAGACCGCCGCAAAGGTGCGATAGCCGCTGCGTTGGAAAGCCTCGGCCAAGGTGCCGGCCTCCATGCTGAGGATGTGCGACTCCTGCCAGAATCCGCTGTCGCGCGGCGAGGTGCCGGTCATCAAGGCAACCAGCCCCGGGGTGCGCGCCGAGGTGGATGGCAGCGCCATGGGCAGCAGCAGCCCCTGCGCCGCATAGCGCCGCAAGGCCGTGGGCAGTTGTTGGCCGTCGGGTGCTTCGAACAGCGGTCGTCCCATCCCTTCGGTGGTGATCAGTACAAAGCTGGGACCCTCGGGGGCCGAGCCAGGGTTGTGCACGTCGCTCAAAAAGACGTACTGGGCAACCGGTCCGTCGTCGAAGAGTTCCCAGTCGAGCACTTCCCCTCGGGCTCCCCAAGGTCGCGCATCGACACCTAGAGAAACCCACGACGGCGGCTGTTGGCCGAGCTGATCGAGGGACCACTGGTGCTGGGCGACCACCTCCTCGCGCTGGCGCACCGACAGACGCAGCGCGGGTTGTCCGGAACGAGGTTGCAACGCGTACACGGGGCCGTAAGTCAAGGCGAGTTGCCGCACCGAGTCGGTCATCGGACTCGTCAACAGACGGTCCATCGTGATCACTTTGCCGCGCCGCGTTTCCGTGCCCAAGGTGGCGTAGCGATCTCCGCTGTCGGGGTCCGCGCGGGGAAGAAACTGGGTGGGATCTTCGAGGGTCAGGGTCACCATGCTGACCGTGGTCAAGATCGCCGGCCCCGGCATGCAGATCCGAATCTCGTCGAACGGCGCGTACCAGTTGCGGATCTCAGGAAAGTCGAAGACCAGCGTCGTCGGTCCGCGATCGAGTCCCGCGAGGCGCAGGCTGGGCGAAACGGCCAGGGTACGGCCGGCTTGGCGCAGTTCGACCGAGAAGTGTTCGACGCCCTGTTGGAAGACGGTGGCTTCCACCTCGATGCGATTGAACTGGGTCGGATCGAATTCGTCCTTCAGGCTGAGGTACTTGGGGCCCGGGCCTTGCACCAAAAAGGCTGGCTTGAGAGGGCCTTCCCGTCCCGGCCCCACCCGGGGCTCTACCGGGACCTGCGTGAAGCGCGACTCCTTCGCCTCCGCGTGCCACAGCGGGGAGCCTTTGCCGGGTACGTAGTGGCGGAACTCGACGGGGTCTTTGAAGGAGGGGGGGGCTCCCGCTTGCAGGTCCAAGCTGCGGTACGGTCCGCTACTGGAGTCGGAGCCGCAAGCGGCCAGGGCCATCCAGAGGAGCGTGGATGCTGGGAGGAGGGTGCTGGGGAATCGGTTCAAGGCAGGCGAGCGGTGGGGGCGTGGGGGGACACCCTGCGGGGCAGGCACCTGTATCCTAGCAACGGGCTCCAGGCGTGCATGGCTGCGCCCCAAAACCGAACGCTCGCCCCGACGTGGTGGCCGGGGCGAGCGTTCCAAACGAAACGTTCGGGTTTAGCGAGAGGTCGCGTCCAAGCTCGAATCCGAGACTTCTTGGAGGGCCTGAGAATTCTGAGAGTCCTCGAGTGCATCTCTTTCGAGCGGGGCTTCCCGCAGGTCGAGGAGAGGGTTGAGGGGCTCGATGGCGTGCTTCGGGCCTGCGGCTTCCATGCCGCCAGCAGCCTGGAAGGGGGCGTAGCTGTGTCCGAGCAGCTCGAGCTCGTAGGAGCCGTAGCCCCAGGTCGCCGCGACCACCAAGACGAAGGACTTGTTGGGCACGTGCACCGTAAAGTCCGCCCAGTGCACGCCGCTCGGGTCGTCCACCCACATCACCATGTCGCCGGTATCGGGGTCGAAGACGCCCAGGGCGACGTCGTTCCAGTGGCTGAAGGATTCGAGTCGGACCTCGAAGCTCGCGGCCTCGTCCGTGACAAACTCGAAGTGATCGTAGATGTCGCCGTAGGGGCCGGGGTCATCGTCCACGTGTCCTTCGACGAACAGATGGGTACGGCTGTCGACCGGACCGATGAAGTCCCCAAAGAACGGGTCATCGTTGGGCTCGATCTCGTCGTAGATCGGCGGGGTCGAGGAACCACCTCCATGGTGGTGGTGATGGCTCTTGCTGCAACCCCCGGCGATCAGAGCCAAGCCGATCGCGACGGAGGGCAGGGCCAGGGAGGAACGTTGGGCTAGCAAGGGGTTGGACATGGGAGGCTCCTTTCTCTTCGATCGGCGTCCGGAGAGACGTCATCGGGGAAGGCGGCTGGCCCCGGCCGACGAGTGGGCCAGAAAAGTGCCGGCTCGGGGCGCAACCGCTGGGGGAGAGCAAGGCCCATGCCAACGGGGCCTGGAGCCCCTGAGGGGGCTGCGGGGGAGTCGCGGGCGCGCCGCGTGTCGCCTGGGGAAGCCGAGGTGTCCTCTGGTTTGGACAGGGCCATCCGCGGCCACTTTGTGGCAGAATGGCGCGCCAAAAACCGCGAAACCATGTCCACGACCCGCCACCAATCCAAAGCCGCCGATTCGGATCAGGCCTCGCCGGAGGCCCCCAAGCTGCACATCGTCACCTTCGGCTGCCAAATGAACAAATACGACTCCTCCTTGGTGGAGGGGCGATTCGCCAAGCGCGGCTACCAGACGACCGATCAGCCCAGCGAGGCGGACGTGCTGCTGTTCAACACCTGCTCGGTGCGCGATCACGCCGAAGAGCGCACCTGGAGCTGGATCGGCGAGCTCAAGAAGCTCAAGCAGGAAAAGCCGGAGTTGGTCGTGGGCGTGCTCGGTTGCATGGCCCAGCGCGTGGAGGAAGAGGTCTTCCGGCGCGCCGGTCACGTGGATTTGGTGGCCGGGACGCGGCAATTCCACCACTTGCCGCGCATGGTCGAGGACCTGCTCGAACGCCGCCAGACCCCCGGGATGATGCCCAAGGAGATGCGCCTGCTGTCCACGGACATGTCGAGCGACGTGGAAGTGGACCGGGAAGGCACCGAATACACCGGCGGGCTGCACGCTTACCTGGCGGTCATGCGCGGCTGCGATTTGAACTGCACCTACTGCATCGTGCCCACCACCCGCGGTCGTGTCCGTTCGCGGGCCATCGACGATCTGGTGGGGGAAGCCCGCTGGCTCGTGGATCAAGGCGTCAAGGTGTTGACCTTGCTCGGCCAAACCATCAACAGCTACGGCGAAGACTTCCCGGCGCCGCACCAGGAAGCGGATGCGGCCACCGGCAGCGGTCGCCAAGGTCGCCCCAGCCTGGCGGATCTCTTGCGTCGCCTCCAAGAGATCGAGGGCCTGGAACGCATCCGCATGATCACGTTGCATCCGTCCTACGTGACCCCGGCTTTCGCCGAGGCGATCCGGGATTGCGACAAAGTGGATCGTTTCCTGCCCTTGCCGGCCCAGGCGGGGTCCGATGCACTGCTCAAGCGCATGAAGCGCGGCTACACCCTCGACCTATACCGCAAGCGGGTCGAGATCCTGCGCTCGATCGTGCCCGATATCGAGTTGGGCAGCGACTGGATCGTGGGGTTCTGCGGGGAGACGGAAGAGGAGTTCCAGGGGACTCTGGACTTCTTAGAGGAGCAGGAGTTCCTCGTGAACTACGTCTTTAAATACGACCCTCGCCCCGGCACCCGTGCCGAAGACGAACGCGAGGACGACATCCCCGATGCGGTCAAGAAAGAGCGCAACCAGCGCCTGCTCCAGGCCGCCGAACGGGTCCAACGCAAGCGGTTTGCCCGCTACCAAGGCCAGGTCGTGCGGGTCATGGTGGAGTCCCAATCGACCCGGGATGAACGGGTGCTGCTCGGTCGCTCGACCCAGGGCATGCCCGTCTCGTTCGAGGCGGGTCCCGAGTGGGTGGGTCGCATGGTGGATGTCGAAATCCACGAGTCGACCGCCTACGGCATGGGGGGCAGCCTCGTGCAGCCGGCCGGCCAAGCCTAGGTCCGCACGTCGTGGGCCCGGGCCCTGCCTCTCCGGCGGGGCTCCCGGCCCGGAAAATCGTGCTGGGCGGGTCTTGATGCGCCCCCGTCCGGGGGATAGGCTCTTCCCCCCAATCGAGCCTGGGCCCTTCGCCCTGGCCGAAGGGGGCATGCCGCCGGCGTGCCCTGACCCCGGGTGCTTCGCGCGCCCGCGAGGGTCCTTCCCCAGTCACCATGCCTTGGCCGCCCCGATGGAAGCGCGCGGCCCGAATCCGATGAACACCACCCACGTCCGCGCCACCGACGTCGAAGAGCGCTGGTTCCTCTACGACGCTAGCCAGCACACGTTGGGCCGTATGGCCGCTCGCATCGCGACGCAATTGATGGGCAAGGACCGCCCCACCTACACGCCGACCGAAACCGGTGCCACCCACATCGTGGTCATCAACGGCGCGTCCCCCAAGCTGACCGGCACCAAGTCGAAGACCAAGACCTACCAGCACTACACCGGTTATCCGGATGGTCGCCGGGTGGTGGCCCTCGAAAAGGTGGCTGAAAAGCGTGCGCAAGACATCGTTACCCTGGCGGTGCGCCGCATGCTTCCCAAGGGTCCCTTGGGTTACCGCATGCTCAAGAACCTCAAGGTGTACGGCGGGACCGATCACCCGCACGGTGCCCAACAACCTACCCCGGTCGAGAACCTGTAGCGCACAGCGCCAACCAAGCACAAAACCAACAGCACTATGGCAGTCAACAATCCTTGGACCTGGGGCCTCGGCCGCCGCAAATCCTCCGTCGCGCGCGTGCGCATCAAGCCGGGCGCCGGCACCTTTGTCGTCAACGGTCGTCCGCTCGACGATTACTTCCGGACCGTGCAATCGCGCAACATGGCGAAGGCGGCTTTGGGAACCCTCGAGAACCCCGGCACCTACGACGTCTTCTGCAACGTCAACGGCGGCGGCATCACCGGTCAATCCGGCGCGGTGGCGCTGGGCTTGGCGCGGGCTTTGAAGACCGTCAACCCGGCGACGTTTGAGTCGCTGCGGGAGCAAGGCTTGTTGACGCGGGATTCGCGTTCCAAGGAACGGAAGAAGTACGGGCGTCGTGGTGCCCGTCGCGGAGCTCGCCCCGGTCGCGGTGCCCGCGCCGGCCCCGCCCGCGGCCCCTGCCCCCGCGCCGCCCGCCGCCCCACCGGCAGCGCCAC
>JAUHXY010000033.1 GCA_030426785.1 bacterium | reverse complement strand
GTGAAGGGCAAGTGCCGCAAGCGGATGCCCACGGCGTCGTAGATCGCGTTCGACAGGGCCGGGATCGCGCTGTGCAAGGGGCCTTCGCCGGCCTCTTTGGCGCCGTAGGGCCCTTCGGGGTCCTGGCTTTCGACGATGAAGGCTTCGATCTCGGGCGTATCCAAAGCCGTCGGCATGCGGTAGTCGAGCAGGCTGGGACCAGCGTGAAGGCCAAAGCGGTTGACGCGATGGTCTTCGAGCAAAGCTTCGGCGATGCCCATGTAGACCGAGCCCTCGATTTGGCCCGCTACCAGCATGGGGTTCAGCGCGCGACCGCAATCGTGCGCGCACCATACCTTGGGGACGCGGATGATGCCGGTCTCCTCATCGACGTCCACTTCGACGATGTGGGCGGTGAAGGAATAGGCGGGTGAAGCGCCGATGGTCCCGCCGCGGTAATCGCCGCCCAGTTTCGGAGTGTTGTACGAACCGGTGGAACCCAAGGTGTCGAACAGGGCTTCGGCGAGTTGGAAGGCTTCGCGGCTGGTGATGTGTTGTTCTGGGTTTTCCAGGTCGATCGCGTATCCGCCGACCAACCGAACCCGTTGGGGGGGTACCTCCCAAGCGTTGGAAACCGCTTCGACCACTTGCTTGCGCAGCTTGCGGGCGGCATCGATGGCGGCGTTGCCGACCATGAAGGTGACTCGCGACGAGTAGGCGCCCAGGTCCACCGGGCACAGGTCGGTATCCGCCGCGACGACGCGCACGGCGCCCAGTTCCAAGCCCAACTCTTCCGCCACCAAGTACGCGACGACCGAATTGGATCCTTGGCCGATGTCGTTGCCGCCGGTGAAGACCGTCACCACGCCGCTGCGGTCGACCTTGAGTTGGATGCCCGCCTGGGGCATGTCGTTCGGATAAATCGGGTAGTTCGTGCCGGAGATGTACATCGAGCCGGCTACGCCCAAACCTTGGCCCCGAGGCAATTGCCCGTGGCGCCCGCGCCACCCCGATTCTCGCTCGACGGTCTCCAGGCACTGCAGGAATCCGTTGGAGGTAATGCGCTGCCCGTTGACCGTCTCGGTGTGTTCGCCCAAGTAGTTGCGGCGGCGAATCTCGATGGGGTCCATGCCCAGGGCTTCGGCCACCTCGTCGAGTTGCACCTCGAAAGCAAAGCGCGGCTGCACACTGCCGTGCCCGCGCTTCGGTCCGCAGGGCGGCTTGTTGGTGAAGACTCGCGTCGAGTCGAAACGATAGGCCGGGAAGGCGTAGGGCCCCGTCAGCAACTGTCCTGAGTAGTAGGTCGTCACCAAACCGAAGGACGAGTAAGAACCGCCGTCGATCAAGATCTTGGCGTCCACCGCGCGCACCTTTCCATCGCGATCCGCGCAGGTGCGGTACTGCATTTGCATGGGATGCCGTCCGCGGTGCGCGTAGAAGACCTCCTCGCGAGTCCACAGCATCTTGACGGGTCGGCCCGTCATGGCGGCCATCTTGGCGGTGACGAATTCCAGGGCAAAAGGATCGGACTTGCCGCCAAAGGCGCCACCCAGATTCGGCTGGATGACGCGAATGCGGTGCGCGGGCCAATCCAAAACGTGCGCCAACGCGCGATGCACGTAATGGGTGATCTGGGTGGAGGACCACAGGGTCAAGAGGCCGCTCGCATCCACCTGCGCCACGGCGCAGTGGGGTTCGATCGCTCCGTGGGTCGACCCGTGGAAGGAGTATTCGCCCTCAATCACCACGTCGGCTTGCTCGAAGGCTTCGTCGACTCCGCCGAAGGCCAACTCCACGTGTTTGGAAACGTTGTTGCCGCGCTTGTTTTGGTGAATGGGGGGCTCGTTGCGCTCCAACGCTTCCTGCGGATCCAGATAGGCGTGCAGCACTTCATAGTCCACTTCGATCAAGCCCAAGGCGGCGTTGGCCGTGTCTTCGTCCACGGCAGCGACCGCGGCGACCGGGTCGCCGATGAAGCGCACCTTGTCCACCGCCAAAGCGGTTTCGTCCATGGTCCACGGAATGACCCCGTAGCGTTTCGGCAAATCCTGGCCCGTCAGGACCGCGTGCACCCCCGGCAGAGCCGCCGCGCGCGACGTGTCGATCGAGCGAATGTTCGCGTGGGGATGGGGGCTGCGCAGCAGTTTGGCGTGCAGCATGCCCGGCAGTTGGATGTCGTCGGCGTACACCGCTTGGCCCGTTGCCTTTGCGATGCCGTCCACCTTGCGGTGCGGGCGGCCGACCACTTGAAACTCTTTCCCCCAAGGAGGCTGGGGACCGTGTTGATCGCGTGCGGCCATAGCTTAGGCAGGGGTCTCGGTGCTGGGGGTGGCGGGTTCGGTGCCGATGGGGGAGCCGGGGGCTGCTCCGTGCTCTTCGCGGTCCCGTTGCCACGCCGCCTTTGGGGCCTCCCGGTCAGCCGCTTCGGCGATGGCGGTTTCAACCGCCTGCAGGATTTGCGTGTATCCCGTGCAGCGGCAGAGGTTGCCCGACAGGGCGGCTTGGATCTCTGGCCGGGTCGGGTTGGGGTTTTGATTCAGCAAGGCGCGAGCGCTGAGCATCATGCCCGGCTGGCAAAAGCCGCACTGCAGGGCTCCGCAAGCGTCGAAGGCCTCTTGGACCGGATCCGCGCCCGTGCCGCCGGCTTGGCGGTGGAGGGGCATGAGACCCTCGATGGTCGTCACGCTGCGGCCCTCGGCCTGAGCCGCCAGGGTCAGGCACGCTAGCACAGGTTTCCCGTCGACGAGGACCGTGCAGGCGCCACAATCGCCTTTGTCGCAGCCCTGCTTGCTGCCGGTGAGTTGCAACCGATAGCGCAAGAGCTCCAGCAGCGTCCAGTGAGCCGGAGCGGCGCATTCCACCGCGTCGCCATTGAGTTCGAATCGGGTTACCCGCATGGCCCTATTGTCAGCACCCCTCCGAGGGAAGCAAGGCCCCGCTACGCTTCTGGTGGCGGACCCCGCCCAGCGGGAGGTGGCTCGCAGGGGCCGTGGGTCCGAGTCGGCCCACGGCGCAGCAGCAAGTGGATCTAGGCTGGTCCCCTTTCCACGGGCGCCAGCGTATGCTGCCAGCCCTGTGTCGCTGGTTGTTGCGCTTCCCAACCTTTTGGGGCGCTAGAGCTCCGTCCACGCCGTCAGGTTCCGTGGGGTGCCTGTGTTCGGGAGCTAGGTTGTCAAGGCGTTGACGCGTCACCCCACCCGCCCCAAATCCGTTGGCTCCTGCCTAAGGCCCCAAGCTTCGATGGCTGCCGACGACGGCTGCCGTCGACCCCAGCGATCGGCTTCAGAAGTGACTAGTTGTTGGCCGAACGACCGGCGGGGTGCCGGAAGGGCCCGCTTACGGACCTGTCTCCGATTCTCCCAAACGTGCGCGCAACGTTTGCAGGCTGCGAGCATGGCGCTTGCGCAAGGACTCCGCGCCTCGGCCCAACACCCAAGCCACCGTGGCCCATTCGAGCCCGTGCACTGCGCGCAGCACCAAGTTCACTCGGCTGAGCGGGTCCAAGCGATGGATCTCCATGCGCACACTTTCTCCCAAGTCGCCTGGAGCGGCGATCCAGGCATGCCCAGTCCCGTTCGCTCCATCCCACCCTCGATCCGGCCACGCGCCGTCCAAGGAATCGCTTCCATATCCGGCTGCGCTGGGAACCACTCGAGCCCCTTCCATGGCGCCGGCCCAAGCGTCCGCCATTAATTCGTTCGAGTGCTCGCTGTGGCCCCCATGGCGGCCCTCTGAGGAATCGAAGCCCGCCCCTGCCACTTGACCTGCCACTTGACCTGCCGCCCGACCCGCCATCCCAGCGGCCATCCCAACGGAAGCGCGAGGCGTGGCTTGCCCACGCGCCAGCTCGGTGCCTTGCCCGCTCCCCATAGGGCCGCATGGCAAGGACTGGATGGAATCCACCCAATCGTCCCAGCGTACGAAGCTCCTACGATCCTCCTGCCAAACCGGGTCGCCGGCGAAGTCATCGCCGGGGGGCAAAGGTTGGCAACAACTGGGTGGCAAGGCGGTCGATTGCCTCGGTCGGGAGCGGGGTTGCAAGTCCCGATGGAGGCGCAGAATCCGATGGTGTGCGACGCCGTACAGCCAACGCAGTTGGTCTCGGCGAGGTCGCGCCCGCTTGCGCTGGTGACGGTCCTCTTCCTCGCTGACCCAAACGTCCTGCATGACGTCCTCCGGCTCGTAGTAGGCGAGCAACGTAGGGCCCATGCGCCGCCGCACGAAGGCCAACAGGCGGCGACGTTCCTCGGAAGTCCACGCAACCGCCGCGATCAACGGTTGCGGTCGAGCCCGCCGGCTTTCGGCTGCGTCGTTTCGGTCGGGCGAGCCGAGCCTTGGGCTTTCCGGCCCTCGAGGACGGGCGGAATTGGAATAGGGTTTGGATGGTTGCGGCATGTTTCGTGGGGCTTCCTCTCTAGAAGAACCCAAGCCCCCAACACCGGACACCCGATCTGCAAAAAACGTATTCCACCAGCCCGCATGGCGCCCGCAATGGTGGCGGAGGAGGGCGCCCGGCAAAATCTACTGGCTCGGAGACGCCTCGCCCTGCCCTGCGCCGTACTCCGCGATGGTGCGCAACACCAAGGGTCCCAAGTCGGAGGCCTTCTTTTCCCCGATGCCCTTGATCGCGAGCAGCGCCGCGCGATCTTTCGGGCGCTGGGCCGCCAATGCGGCCAAAGTGCGGTCGTTGAACAAGATGTACGGGGGCACCCCGCGTTCATTCGCCTCCTGCCGTCGCATCTGCCGCAAGGCTTCGAACAAGCCCGCATCGACGCTCTGTCCCTCCTGCTCGAGCTCCTCGAGGGCACTGCGGCGCTTCTTGCCCGAACTTTGGGGGCGAGGCGCAAGGAACAGCTCGATGGGAGCTTCCCCTTTCATGACCTCCACCCCGCTGGGGGTGAGGTGCAGGGTCGGGTAGGGTCCCGGTGCCACACCCAAATGCCCGGCCGAAACGAGCTGGTCGATGAACATGCGCACTTCGCTGCGCGAATGCTCGCGCAAGAGCCCAAACGTCGAGAGTTGATCGTGTCCGGTTTGTCGAATGCGAGCGGTGTCGGCACCACGCAGCACATCGGTGATGTGGGCGGCGCCGTAGCGCTGGCCGGCGCGCACCACGCAGGAAAGGATTTTTTGGGCGATGGGTTGCGCGCCTTCCACCTGCGCCAATTCACCCAAACACACATCACAAGCCCCGCAGCCCTCCGGCTGGGCCTCGAAGTGTCCACCGAAGTACTCCACCAAGAAACGGTGACGGCATTGCGCCCCGCCCGCAAAGGCCCACAGTTCACCCAAACGCTCCAAACTGGCGTCCAGCTCATCTTGCGCGGCGGTTTGGCCGGCCCATTCGGACTCCTGAGCGCTGCGCTCCATCAGGTTGCGCCACCCGTGATAGTCCGAACCGCTGTAGAGCAGGACGCACTCCGACGGCAATCCGTCGCGGCCCGCTCGACCGGTCTCTTGGCTGTATTGCTCGACGCCCTTCGGCAGGCTGGCGTGGATCACGAAGCGCACGTCGGGTCGATCGATGCCCATGCCGAAGGCAACCGTTGCGACGATGATGTCGGTCCGCTCGTTTTGGAAATCTTCCTGCACCTGGCGTCGCCGATCGGGCTCCATGCCCGCGTGGTAGGGCTGCACTCTGAGGCCCTTTTTGGCAAGATCGGCTGCCAAACCCTCCACGTCTTTGCGCCGCAGGGCGTAGATGATGCCCGCCCGCCCGTCGTGGCGCGCGATGACCTCGGTCACCTGGCCGAGCAGGTTGTGGCGGGGCGCGATGCGGTAGGTCAGGTTCGGTCGGTCGAAGTTGCCGACCAGTTGGTTGGCCTCGCGCAACCCCAATTCCGCGACGATGTCCTCTTGCACCCGAGGCGTGGCCGTCGCGGTCAGCGCGATCATGGGGATGCCCGCGGCCTGTTGGCGCAACTCGCCCAACATGCGGTATTCCGGACGGAAGTCGTGCCCCCAATGCGAAATGCAGTGGGCTTCATCGACCGCGATGGCCGACAAACCGCATTCCAGGAGGGAACCGAAGAAGCCCTCCATCACGAGTCGTTCGGGCGAGCAGAATAAGAGTTTCAATTCCCCGCGCCGCATGGCGCGCAACACTTCGGCGCGCTCGTCTCCGTCCTGGGCGCTGGTCAGCATGCCGGCCGCCACTCCGTGGGCCACCAGTTGATCGCGCTGGTCTTTCATCAGGGCGATCAGCGGGCTGACCACCAAGGTGAGGCCGGGCCGCACCAGAGCGGGCGCCTGGTAGCACAAACTTTTGCCACCGCCGGTAGGCAAGACGACCAGGGTGTCGCGACCGCGCAAGAAGGAGTGCATGGCTTCCTCCTGCATGGGGCGCAAACTGTCGAAACCCCAGGTAGCAGCGATGGTGCCCGCCAGGGCGGAGATGGCTGCTTCGGGGTCGTGGGGCGGAGTTTCCGGCAGGGCCCAAGCGGGCTCGCTGCTCTGCCAAACGCCTTCCGCGCCCGCCTCTTCGACCGCGCCGTCCGCATCGCCCCAGAGCTCTTGCAGTTCCGACGAAGAAAGGGTGGTGCGCCCCGCATCCGGTGCGTCGTCTCCGGCTCCAGGAGAAGAGTCATGCCCGGAGGATTGAGGGTCGTGCGGCTCGTAAGGATCCATATCGTGCGGTGGGGGGCTGGCCGCGGCGGTTCCGGGCCGACAGGGCGGACGAACGTTCCGTCCCTGGCCCATCGGGCGATCCAGCCTTTCCCATTCGCCGCCGATCGCCGCTCGCAGTGCGGGTCGCTGGAGAGCCCCTCTCCCAGAGACCGATTGGACCAAGCGGAAGTTTCGCTTTCCAACCAAAACCGCAGCCGAGTTCCGGCGCCGGGTCGTGCCCGGACGAATTCCGGAGGCCGAGATTCCGAGCCCAGAGCCCGGCCCTGGCGGCCCCCTGCCTTGCGACCCTCGGCTGCGCGGCCTACCGTGCTCTCAGCCGCCCTATGCCCAGCCTGATCCTCCCCGCCCACAACGAAGCCGTATTGCTGGAAGCCCACCTTCAGGGTTGGCTGCGGGGTTTGCGCGACGACGTGCAGGTGCTGGTCGCCTGCAACGGTTGCACGGACGAGAGCGTGGCGATTGCCCGAGGCTTTGAGCCGCGGGTGGAGGTGCTCGATCTGCCCGAGCCTTCCAAGGTCGGCGCGCTCAACGCCGGTGACCGCGAGGCGCGCGGCTTCCCCCGCGTCTATCTCGATGCGGATGTGGCCATCGATGGGGAGCACCTCAATCGCGTGTTTTCCGCCTTGGAAGCCGGAGCCCTGGCGGCGGAGCCCGTGCCCCTGCTCGACTCGTGCGGGGCCTCGTGGCCGGTTCGGGCGTTTTATCGCGTTTGGCAGGCGTTGCACGGCACGACCCCTGGGTCGGTTGGTTCGGGGCTTTATGGGCTTTCCGAGGCGGGACGCAGCCGCTTTGGTGAGTTTCCCGACGTCATCGCAGACGATGGATACGTGCGTGCGCACTTTGCGCCGGGCGAAATCGTTTGGGTCCCGGAAGCGAACTCGCGGGTGCGCACCCCGCGCAAGCTCGGGGATCTAGTCCGCATCAAAACGCGCAGCCGCCTGGGCAACATGGAGCTAGCGCAACGCTTTCCCGAGCTTTGGGCTCGAAAACGGGGGTCGGGTGCCTCCTTGGGCAGCAAGGCGCGAGCCCTTCCCGTACGCCTCTGGCCCTCCGCCCTGGTCTACGCGGCCATCCAGTGGTGGACCAAACGGCGTGCCCGGCGGTTTGCCCGCGAGCTGGAGAGCTACCGTTGGGAACGGGACGACTCCTCTCGCCAAGCGAGTTGAGGCGCGCGAGGAAGCCATGCCCCGAGCCGATCCCTTGGCGAAGCGGTGGGCAAGGGCCAACCGAGCGATTCCTCGCATCTGGGCGACCGGTACCCAAAAACCGAAGCCCCGAGAACGTTGCGTTCTGAAAATCAAACTACACTAAAGCCTCTATGAAGAACATCCTGCCCAGCCTGCTCTTCGTCTCGGTCGCCTGCGGGGGCCCGAAGTTTGACCCAGTCCTTGCCCCCGAAGGGTGGGCAGACGATCCCAGCGTCGTGTCTTTGATCGACGGATTGGTCGGAAAGGTCCGTGCCCAGCCCGGCGAAGCGAGCACCCATCGCACGCTCGGTTACGCCTACATCGCGAACAGCGCTTGGCCACAAGCCGTGCAGAGCTTGCAGAACTCTCTGGCCATCGATCCGGACGATCCCTCCACGCGCTTTCACCTGGCGACCGCTTTAGGTCAAGCGGGAGATCTAGACGGTCGCTTGGCGGAACTCGAACGTCTGGTGGCCGCCAACCCTACCTTTACGCCCGGGGTTTTGCACCTGGGCGTGGAGTACTTAGAGCGGGACCGGTTGGATGAGGCCGCCGATGCGTTCCAAGCGGTCGAGTCCCAACAAAGCGCGCATCCGCACGGTGCGATCGGTTTGGCGGAAGTTTCGTTAGCCCGCGGCGAACCCCAGCGAGCGGTGCAGCACTTGCAACGCGCTTTGCAACTGGCCGCGGGGGAGAACTACGCCAAACTGCTGTTGGCACAAGCGTACGCGCAATTGGGGCAAGAAGATCGCGCACACGCCTTCTCGGAGCAAGGAGCCGGAGCGGGGCGCCCTCGTATGAACCCGCCTTCCCACGCGGAGATCGAAGGCTTCAAGGTCAGTTGGGGCGATCGCCTGAGTCGTGCCATCCAGTTGCTGGGCAAGGAGGAAGCGGGTGCCGCGCTAGTCCTGCTGGAACGGCTCCATCAAGAGGACCCCGAACAAGAGGTCGCGTTGAACAACTTGGCGGTGGCCTACATGCGCTTATCGCGCTTCGACGAGGCTCTGGCCACCATCGAGAAGGCGCTCACGATCAAGCCGGATCAGCACGAAAGTCTGTGGAATCGGGCGTCGTGCTACTACCACAAAGGATTGGCCGCCCGCGAAGCGGGCCAGGACAAAGTGGCGGAGGACTACTACGAAACGGGCCTGCAGGCCTTGCGGGAATGTTTGCGCATCTCGCCGCGCATGCCACGCGCCTATGCGATGCGCGGCAAGATCGAGCTAGCTCGGAAACGGATCCCCGAAGCGATCCAAGCCTTTCGAAACGCCGTCGTGCAAGGGGACACCAGCGAAGAGACCTATGTGAATTTGGCGCGCATCGTGATTCCCGTAGAAGGCCAAGAAGCGGGTCTGCGCATCCTGCAGGAGTCGGTGGCGCAAACCGGAGCGCGCATGGAGTCCCGCTATCAGCTGTGCGGCATGCTGCTGGGGATGGAGCGCGGGCCGGAGGCTCGAACCGTGCAACGGGAGATGGCCGCGGTACAACCGAACCACCCCTTGACGCAAAGAGCCCACCAGGCCCTGCAGCAACGAGGGTTTTAGCCATGACATTGGCAACCATCGGCGTAGGAACCACTCGTGCTTGGAATCGGATCGCATGGGTTGGCCTGCTCGGCTGCTGCGCGACGGCGTGTGGTTCTAAAGAGACCCCCGCGCCCAACCCGACGACGGGTGGATCGACGGGTGCCACCCACCCAACTCCGGCTGCAGCGGTCTGGTTTGAGGATGCGGCCCCGGCTTGCGGGATCGACTTTGTGCACGAGTACGGACCGCAACGCTTTTGGATTCCTGAGGTGACCGGGTCGGGGCTCGGCTTGTTCGACGCGGACGGAGATGGAGACCTCGACCTGTATGCCTTGCAGGGATGCGACATCGAGGGTCTGCCCGCAGATCAGCCCACGAACCGTTTGTACCTCAACGACGGCAGCGGGCGCTTCCACGACCACACGGAAGCGGCTGGGGTCGGTCATCGCGGCTTTGGCATGGGGTGTGCAATCGGGGACTACGACGCGGATGGGGATTTGGACCTGTACGTGACCAACGTGGGTCCCAACGTGCTCTACCAAAACCAAGGGGACGGGACCTTCGTCGACGTGACCGCGTCCGCGGGTGTGGAAGTGCCGGTTTGGAGTTCATCGGCGGCCTTCTTGGATTACGACGGGGATGGGCACCTAGACCTCTTCGTGACGAACTACTTGGTGTGGCAACCCTCGCACGAAGTGAAGTGTTTCGGCCAGGGGGGCGAGCAGGCCTATTGCAATCCGAATCGCTACCAAGGTCCGGAGCGCGACACGCTGCTGCGCAACCGCGGCGACGGAACCTTCGAAGACGTCAGCCTGCAAGCGGGCCTCAAGAAGGCGTTTGGTCCTGGCCTCGGAGTCGTGTGGGGGCACTGGAATGACGACCGCTTCCCGGACCTGTACGTGGCCAACGACGGGGCGGAGAACCAGTTGTGGTACGGGCAAGCGGGTGGCACCTTTCGCGAGCAAGCCTTGTTGATGGGGGTCGCTTTGAGCGGCAACGGGCAGAAGGAGGCGGGCATGGGCATCGTGATGGGCGACATGGACCGCAACGGAACCTGGGACCTGTTCGTCACGCATTTGCGCGGGGAGACTCATACCTTTTACTCCGGTGGCAAGCGCGGCTTCCGGGACGACACGCGCAAGACCGGCACGGCGACCGCGACCAAGCCCTACACCGGGTTCGGCGTGGGGTGGTTCGACTTCGATCACGATGGATTCGAGGACTTGTACATCGCCAGCGGTCGGGTAACCCTCTCCCGGCCGGTCCTGTCCGAGGACAACGTGTTGGCGGAACCCGATCAGGTCTTCCCGGGCAAGGCGGGCGCCCGCTTTGGCGAGCCCTTGCCCAACGGCGGCTTGCAGCAAGAAGTGTTGTCCGTGGGCCGCGGCGCGGCTTTTGGCGACATCGACAACGATGGGGATGTGGACGTTGTGATCAACAACAACGGAGGCGCATTGCGCGTGCTGCGCAACGTGGCCCCGAAGAAGGGCTCGGCCGTGACCCTGCGCTTGCTCGGCCCCAAGGGGGTCGAGGACACCGGCGCTCAGGTGGACGTGCAGATCGGGGATCAAGTGCGGCGCATGCAGTCACAACGGGCTTCGTCCTTCTGTGCGAGCAACGATCCCCGCGTGCACGTCGGGCTGGGGTCTGCACCGGCGGTGGACCAAGCCGTCGTCACTTGGACCGACGGAACTCGCGAAGTGTTTGGTCCCTTCGAGGCGGGGTCGCAGGTCGAGCTCCGCCGCGGTGCAGGCCGCAAGCCCTAGAGCGCAGCGACGGTAGGGAAGACCGCATCCGTGCCGCTACCGCGCAGCGCGCAGGTCCGGCGCAAGCACCACCCCTGCGGTCAGTCCGCCCAGTTTCCGGCGGGCTGACCATCCTTGTCCGTCGTGCGGGCTTTGCGCGAGTTGTAGACCGACACGAAGTAGGTGCACCGCTGGCAGACATCGGGGTAGTCGCCGCGCTCGTGGGCATCGATCAGGTCGGTGATCGGTTGTCCCGCCCAAATCTCGGAGAGGGGCTTTTCGTGGATGTCGCCCACGATCAATTCGGCTTCTACGTCCCGGCAAGCACAAGCGTTGACGCGCCCATCGGCCAAAACCACCGGCTTGGTGAACAAGAGTTCGCAGGCCCCGCGCTTGTAAGGCATTTTGCGCGGGGTCAAGCCGACGGAGAGCAACGCGTCGTCTTCGATCTTGCCCGCCCAAGAGTCGTAGTCGGGCAAAGCGGCGATTTCGACCAACCCGCGGCTTTCGTACTGCTTGAGCTGGTCCCACAGGGGGCCGTGGCAAGCCTCAGGTGGGCAGCGCAGAGCCAAGGTGAAAGGAATCGACGAGGCGCGTTCCGCTTTGATTTCCAAGAAGGCGAGCACCGCGTCCCGCGCGGCTTCGAACTTTTTGACCCCCATGATGCGGTTCCAGGTGGGGGCATCAAATCCACCCCAGGACACGTGCACGTGCAGCTTGTCCTCGTAGCGCATCAAGCGTTCGGACTTCGCGCGATCCATCAAGATCGCGTTGGTGTAGAAGCCGATCTGACGAATCTGCGGGCGCTGGTGCAGCAGGTCGAGGCGTTCGAAGAGGAACTTATCGACGAAAGGGTCCCCGACGATAGGGGTCAAGGACACCGCTTGGCCGCCCATGGCGATGTAGTCATCGAGCACGCGCTCGAAGTCCTCCAACGGCATGACCTTTTTGCGCCGTTCCATCTGCGGGTAGGCGCAGAAGACGCACTCGGCGTTGCAGATGTTGGTGCCCTCGATGTGCAGCCCGCGCGGCAAGGGACGCAACGCCTCCAATCGCGACCGCACCGCCCCGCGCCGCAGCCGGAAGTGGAATTCGGTGTTCAGCACATCCGCGGCGTAACGCAATCCGTGCCGCAAGCCTTGGGGCAGGAGGCGGCGCAAGGCGCCTTTCGCGCGACCGGCGAGGGATGGGGAAGTGGACATAGGGGCATCCATCCTAGGGGCGCCACCCGGCCGAACCAATGCCTGGTTGCAGAGGGTAAAACGCGCCGGGGCCTACGGTAGCGTCGAAGCACCCCGTGCGGGCGTTGGGTCCCAGCGACTGCCACGGGTTGATGCCATCCGTCCCGGGCTGGTACTCGTACGGGGCGCTTGTCCAAGTGGACGGGCGGCCCGGAGCACTCCCCGCCCTGCTCCCAACGCAGAGCGCACCGCGAGGGATCGCGGGGCGCTCTGGTTGGGGCATGCGAGCGGCAGCGAGCCGCACGCTAGATCTGTTCTTTGAGCCAGTTGTAGACGGTTTTCGGAAGGCGCTTGTCCGAAAGGACGTCCTTGGGCTTCGACGTCAGGCAGCTCACCTCACAGGTGGAGTCTTCGACGCCTTTCGGGGAGGCTGCTTCACGCACTTGGGCCATCGCCTTTTTGGCGCCTTTGCCGCACATCAAAAGGGTCGGCAGCCCATCCAGTTCGACCAGTTCCTTCTTCAGCTCGAAGTCGTAAACCTTTTCCTCCGGCTGGATCAGCACGGTGCTCAGGGTGTTGCGGTCCTTGATGGCGTGGGGGACGACGAGGGAGCTGCTCTTCCCATGGGCCATGAGCACCAGTTTGGAGGAATGCAGTTCCTTGCGCTTGCTGAGGAACTCAGCACCGGCCTCGAGGTCCTTGGGGGCCAAGGCCCAAATGGCCCGCTGCTGCTTCTCGTCGGCCTTCTTCCAGTCGTAGACCTCGTCTTTGCTGTCGCCGTGACCGCGCAGGTCGAGCAGGAGAACGCCCAAGCCTTTGTTGGCGAGGTACTCCGCCAATTCGAGCAGATCGGCGCCCTTCGAGCCCTGGTCGTGAACCAGCAACACGCCGGGCACCTTTTCTTCCACCCGCTCGGGGGCAAAGTACTGCGCGCTGAGCTCGACCTTGTCGCTGGTCTGCAAGCGGACCTGGACGGGCTCCGCTTTGCGGCTCGGAGCGGGGGTTGCGGCGGCCGGAGCGGCAGCCGAGAGGGGTGCGCTCGGTGCGGAAACGGCGGGGGCGCCCCAAAGGGCACCGAGAAGGACGGGAAGGGACAGAGATGCGATGCGAAGCATGGATCGTCTGAGGGGCCCGGGGCTAGGCGTCCCTCGCGGGGAGGGAAGCCGGCGTCGAGCGTGCTGCGAACGAAAGAGGAGAGAGAGTGGGGGGCGGAGCGCCTCGGTCACGAATGCGAAACCACCTCAGAGGAGTGCTTTCCAGGCGTTCCCGGGGCCCCGGAGGGGGGCTCATAGCGCTCGGACGGCGGTGAGGTGGTCACGGATCGTGTCGTCGGCCAAAGAGTGTACGGGAAGGCGACCGCCAAGCAAGGCTGGGTCGCCGCGTGCCTCGTCTTGAGGGCCGGCTCCAAGGATTTCTACCCGCTCCAACGGGCAGGTAACCCAGTTTTTGAGCTGCAAAGTGCACCCGCAGGCAAAACGGTGCGACTCGTTCCGACGCTCAACCCAATTCGAGCTGGCGGCGCGCGTCGATCTCGTCCCGGTTCATGGTCACCAAAGCTTCCTCCAACCGGTCGCTCAAATCCCAGCCCGGGTCGTCGATGGCCCGCTTGAGGTTGCGCAGCAGTTGGATGGCCATGCGGAAGACGCGGCAGACATCGCCGAGCGGGGTGTCGACCACCTCTTCGACCTCGTCCAGGCTGCCGCCCCCGTACCAGGCGATGACCGCCGGTGTGAGAGCCCAGTCGAGGCGCTTCATGCCCGGTTCGATGCCGAAGCGCGCCTCTTGGCCGAAAGCGGAACGCAAGGCTCGCGTGACCGTGCGTTGGTCCTGTTGCAGCTCGCCCTTGGAGCGATAGCCAGGACCGAAGCGACGACGATCCTCGAAGATCAACGCCACGGCCGTCATGGCCAAGGAGCGCGGCGAAAGCTCGTCGCAGGCCCCTGAGAAGATCAGTTCGGTGACCTGGATTTCGTACCCGTTGATCTGGCGCGCGAGGCGACCGCGCGGGGTGACTTCGTCGTTTTCGATGTAGCCGATCGCTTCGAGGAACGCGAGGTGGTTCTCGATCAGTCGCCGCTGTTGCCGGCGTTGGCGTTCGCGCTGCTTCTTGTTCTTGTCGCGGGTCTGGTAGTGGTGGAACGACTTTTCCCATGCCTCGAACAGTCGCTCGCGGCCGAGGTGCTCGATCAGATGCAACAAGGACGCGTAGGAAAGACGGAAGCGGCTGGTGACCGGCTCCGGTTTGCCCGCAAACAGCCGTTCGAGAGGGGCTTCCACGAGGTCCGATTGGCTCTGAATGCAGTACACGAAGCCTTTTTCATCGAGCCCTTGCCGACCCGCACGCCCGGCCATCTGCATGTAGTCGCGAGTGCGCAGCCAATCAAAATTGACCCCGTCGAATTTCTTGAGGCCGTTGAACACCACGCTGCGGGCGGGCATGTTGATGCCCAGGGCAAACGTCTCGGTCGTGAAGAGCAGCTTCAGCAAACCGTGGGTGAACATGCGCTCCACGAGTTCTTTGTGCACGGGCAGCATGCCAGCGTGGTGGTAGCCGACCCCCTCCCGGGCCATGGCCATGATCTCACCGCGCAGCAAGCCGCGCTGCAGTTGGAAGAGTTCGATCAACTCGTCCTGCAGCTCGAGCATGCGGGCGCGTTCGTCGGCATCCAGCAATTCGAGCCGATCGGCTAGCTTGGCGCTGCGGCGGGCGAGCCGTTCGCAATCCTTGCGGCTGAAGGAAAACACGAGGGCGGGCAAAAGGCGTTCTTCCGCCAGTTCGACCAGCAGCGAGGTGGGGTCGGGCGGCGGTGAAAACACCTTGCCTCCACGCCGTCGACCGCGAGCTCCACTCCGGCGGCTCTTGAAGGACTTGCGGCGCTTGGATTGTTCCAGGGAGGCAGCCGCTCGCTTGCGGTGGAACGCAAGCTTGCTCGGGTCGAACCTACCGCCGTCCTCGGTCCACACCCAATGGGAGAGGGGCACGGGCCGCTGTTTCTCCTGGACGATGATCGTTTCTTGCTCGCGGATTTCGGTCAGCCAGTTGCCCAGTTCCAGCACGTTGGAGACGGTGGCGGAAAGACAGATCAAACGCACTTCGGGCGGCAAGAAGATCAAACTCTCTTCCCAAACCGTGCCGCGCTCCAGGTCATCCATGTAGTGAATCTCGTCGAAGATGACGAATTCCACGCCCTGCAGGAGACCCGTGTTCTCGAAGATCGCGTTGCGCAGAATCTCCGTGGTCATGACGATCACCTGCGCGGTGGGATGGAGGGTCACATCCCCGGTCATGATTCCAACGTCAATCCGCGGATCATCGCGGAAGTCCCGGAACTTTTGGCTGGAAAGCGCTTTGATCGGTGAAGTGTAGATACAACGTTTGCCATTCAGGACCGCGTCTTCGATGGCGTATTCGGCCACCAAAGTCTTCCCTGCGCCGGTGGGAGCGGCCACCAAGACGTTGTGTCCACCGCGCACCGCCTCGAAGGCTTGGATTTGGAAGGGGGACAGGCGGAAATGTTTCCACTGCACGACGCGACCGCGGTCGTCGAGCACGGGGGGGGCGACCGGCGTGGCGGCGGCTTTGCGCTTGGCGGCTCTTGCCGCGCGACCCTCTGATACCGCGGAGACCTCGTCTCCGATCTCTTCGTCGGCCGGCAGAATGGCCTCCGGTTTGATTTCGGGACCAGGAGAAGGCGTAGGCTTGCCAGGCGCTTTCCCCTTGGGGGAGGCGGGCCGATCACGCGACGAGTCGCGCACGGGGCGCTCTGGGATGGCCCCGAAGGGCAGGTCGCGAGGGTCGGGTTTGGAATGGGGCATGGGGGAACGGCGGACCGTCGGGGCCAAGTCGTGAAGCCCGACACCGTGGGGCGGTGATTTTGGCTGCAACGGGAATGGCAGGAAAATCTCGAGGATCCCAAGCGCAGCAGCCTTGAGGACGATCCGTGGGCTCTGGTATCGAATCATGGGGAGCCGCTTTCGCCAAGCGCGCAGGGCTGCTTCCGTAGGGAACCCCGCACGTGCCCTGCTTCGATCCCTCGCAGGCAGGACCGCGCCCTCCCACCGACCACCGCAAAACACCTCGAGGCCTCCAAGCCTCCAGGCAACCAGGCCCCTGGCCACCGCACCGCCATGAACGATTCCGCCTACTCTTCTGCCAACCCCATGCAGCGCCAATTGAGCAACCTCAAGGTGATCTCGAGGCTCTTGGGGCACGAACTGCACACCCAAACCGGGGGACAGTCGATCACCCTGTCGCGCGAAGCGGTCATGGAAATCCAGACCAGCATCGACCTGTTCATCGAAGAGGCGACCAAGTTCGCGGGCGGCTCCTACTCTGGCGGCCACAGCGCCCCCAACCCGAACCTCAGCCGTCCCACGACGACGTCGCTTGGGGACGCCAACCTGGTGCCCACCCGCAACTAGCCGAGGCAACGCAGCTCGCGCTCCCACCGCCGGCCCGGACCGCTTTGGTCTGGGCCGGCGTCGTTTTGGGGACCCTGACAGGGCCGATTGCCATGCCGGGGAATGGGCGCGTACCCCCGTTGGCTTCGAACCCCTCCGGCAGGAGACCTTTCGCGGAGGGCAAGCTAGGCTAAGGCCTGAGATGGGATCGGAACCGCAACAGGGACTCACTCACCCCCAAGGACAACGCCGACGCGTACCGGAACTCCGGTTGGGCGGTGTGCCTACGTGGGTGCCCATGTTGCTACTAGCGATCGGCTTCTTGTTCGTGCTCGACAAACTGCAACAGTCGGCCAAAGAAAAGGGCGTCGGGCGGGTCGATACCAAACGCTACCGCATCCATACCGGTCCCCTGTACTTCGGGGATGCTTGGCGCAATCGGCTAGAGAGCATCCTGCGCCGTGCGCAAGCGTTGGACCTCAACGATGGCCCTGCCATCGCGGCCATGCGGGCCGAGTTAGGAGCCTTGTCCTTCGTGGAACAAGTTGGCGAGCCCGAGGTGCTGTGGCCGGACGGCATCGTCTTTCCGTTGCAGTTGCGCGAGCCCGCCGCCTGCGTGCCGGTCGGCGCCGACTTCTTGCCGGTATCCGACGACGGCGTCGTGATGGCGGGGTACAGCTACGGTCCGCACGAAGTGTACGGGGCCTGGCTTCCGATCCTCGGCCCGGCCCAACGCACCCAACGCGCCGGTCCGCCCGCGCCCGGAGACCGCATCACCGACAGCGCATTGCTGGACGCGCTGCAAGTGGCGCGCTCCATGCAGCGGCATCTGACCCCGGACCAGCAGCGCTTGTTGGGTCGCATCGTGATCGACGCCAGCGCGGCGGAAGCGCCCGACGGTTTACCGGGGGGCGTAGTGATCGACTTGGAAGGCAAGCGCCGGATTCTATTCGGTCGGCCGCCGGGCAGCGGAGAGCCGGGAGAGCTGTCGGTGGACTCCAAGTGGCAATCGGTGTTGTCCGCCCTCGAGGGGGGCGCGCAGGCCCCGGTGTGGCACTTGCTCGACGTGCGCTGGGATCAGCCGGTTATGCACTTGCGCGAGGAGCATGGCGACGACTCCTGAGCGCGCTGCTGGCGCTTCCCCGACCGCGCGGTGCGGTGATGCGGGCTTGTGGCTCTGGATGGTGCCCTGCGCATGGCTCCTGTTCGATGGGCAGGCGGCCGAGCGCTTCTCCGAAACCTCTCGCTGGTCCCTGGTCACCCTTTCCGCGCTGACGGTGGCAGCCTGGCCGAAACGCGGTGCTGGTGCCGGCGCGCTCTGGTGGTGGTCCGCCTTGGTGCCGTTCGTGTTTGCGGCTTGGTGGCTCGAACGGAATGGCGCGTTCGCCGTGCCGGCGTCCCATGCCGCTTTGGCGGTGGGAGGGCTCGCCTTGGCGGTGGCCTGGGGCGCGCGCGTTCCGCAAGCGGGGCGGGGCTGGGCCTACGCTTGGTTCGGTCTCGCTTGGTGGGCACCGCTGCTCATGGCACTGTGGCGCGAAGGGGCGCGCGTGAAAGCACCCGCGTTGGATCGGCTGATCGAGTGGGGCCCAGCTTGCGCTGCGTGGCGCGCCTTACAAGGGGGCGCTTCGGCCACCCAATCGGCTTGGCATGCGGGCCTCGTGCTGACCGCACTGGCGATCGGCGTCCACGTCACACTGCGGAGGCGGACTTGAGCGCACGAGGAAGAAGGGACTGGGTCCGTCGCTTGCTCAGCGTTTGCCTCGTGCTGTTGGGGTCGCCAGCCGCGGTCGCGCAATCCCCCGACCGTGGGCCCTACGTGCCCCACGAAGTGGAACTGGAAGGGCCGCTCGAGTCGGTCCGCTGGGTCTTTTCCGACGGCGGGGAAACCAGGTTGCAACTCGACTTGCAAACCGGAGAGCGCCGTCGCTGGAAGGTACCGCTGGCGCGAGTTTGGGATCCTGAAGGGGATGGACGCTTGGAAGCGCAAGGTGCGGGGCGCGTGATCAGCATGCGCCCGTGGCCTGAGGGCGCTGGCGCGCCGCAAGGGCCGTGGGCCTTGCCGTTTGTTTCGAACGCGCCGCCGGTGTACGGCGGGAGTGCGTGGCTCTTGGCCATCGCTTGGGGGGGCTTGCTGGTGGCTTTTCGCCGGCGCCCACTGGTGGCGGTGGCGATCACGGCCGTCAGCGCTCTCGGATGGGCTGCGTTCGGATCGCCCGCGAGCCCAACGGCACCCGGCACCGTGCGCTGGATCGATCGCAGCGTGGGGGGGGAGGTGCAAGCCATCGATGCGGCGCGTGACCGATTGTCGGTGGACTTGGCAGCTTTGCAGGCCGTGCGGGTCTCCGGTGGCAGCCCCGTCCGTTGGGAAGGCCAAAGCGGGTCTGGACCCCAGCCGGAATGGCGGTTGCACGCCACGGGCCGCTACTTGCGCGCGCGCTACGCGGTCGATTTGGGGGCTCGGACCTTGGAGCGAGAGTTCAACGGGTTGGGAGCCGTGGCGGCTCTGTGGGTTGGGACTTCTGAGGGTTGGTGGGAGGCGCGGGGAGCGTGGGGCCTGGGGGAACCCTTGCCACCGGAATCTGCGAGTCCTGGCGAAGATCCGCCCAGTTGGCTCCTGCAGGAAGCTCCCATGGCTACGGAGGTGTGGCTCGGACGGCTCGCTCCAGAGACCTACCGCGGAGGCCTTAGCGTAGAGCCCGACGAGGTGTGGGTGCGCTGGGCGCGTTAGGCGGCGCGCAGGTCTAGGCGGGGGGGTCGACCGCGGCCGCGACCGCATCGCAAACCGCACGGTGCACTGCGGGGTCCAGGGGAGACGGCACGAGCGCCCCTTCGGGTGCCTGCGCGGAGATGGACTCCGCGGCGGCGATCAGCATGGCGGGCGTAAAGCGCTTTGCGCCCGCCCGCAGGGCCCCCGCGAACAACCCGGGGAATCCCAAGACGTTGTTGATGTTCTTCCCGTCGGCGGCAAAGCGCGCACCGGCAGCCAAAGCGTCGGTTGGTTCGATCTCCGGGTCGGGGTTGGAAAGGGCGAAGATGACTTGGCCAGGTTGCACGGCTTCCGGGCGGATCAAACCGCGCACACCCGTGGTCGCGATGATCACATCGCAATTCTGCAAGATGCCCTCCAAGCTATCCCGCCGGCCGCCGAAGGACTCATAGTGTTGCAGCGCGTCTTCGGACAGATCCGTGCCCGACAAGCGCGTCACCCCGTAAGACCGCAGCAGCTTGCCGATGCCGATGCCTGCGGCTCCCAGGCCCACCTGTCCTACTTGTAGTTCCCGCGGGTCGAGCTCGAGCTCGCGCATACCCGAAAGGATGCCCGCCAATGCCACCACGGCGGTTCCGTGTTGGTCATCGTGCAAGACCGGGATGTCGAGGCGTTCCTGCAGAGCTCTCTCGACTTCGAAACACTCCGGTGCGGCGATGTCCTCCAGTTGGATCGCCCCGAAGGTGGGGGCAATGTTCGCGACGGTTTCTACCAGGGTATCGGTGTCGTGCGTGTCGATCAGAATGGGCACGCCGGTCAAGCCGGTTAGGGTGGCAAAGAGCGCTGCTTTGCCTTCCATGACCGGCAATCCGGCCAAAGGTCCGATGTCTCCCAAGCCGAGGATGGCGGTACCGTTGGTCACGATGCCGACGGTTTTGGACCGGTTGGTGTAGCGCTGAGCAAGGATCGGGTCCTTTTGGATCGCGAGGCACACCCGCGCGACCCCGGGGGTGTACACGTCCCGCAGCACGTTGAGGGAATCGAGGGGCAAGCGGCTGCGCATCTCGATCTTGCCACCCTCGTGGCGCGTGAAGACCCGGTCGGAGCGGCCGAGCACTTGGGCGCAATCGACGCTGTCGATAGCTTGGAACAGACCCTCACAGCCTTCCTCAGGGACTTCGAGGGTCAGTTCCCACAAGGTCTTGTCTTGTGTGCGGCGCAGGGCTTGAAGGCCTTCGACCGTCAGCCCCAGACTGCCGACAGCCGCAAGCATCTTGGCGAGACTGCCGGGGCGATGGAGGACCTCCACCAGAAACACTTCGGGAATCTTCATGGTATTGCCCGTTGAGGGCGGGCTAGGGCAAAAGCGGGATGCACCGACGCTACGCAGGGTTTGTAGGTTAGAGGTCTTGGGGGGCAAGCCAAGCATGCAGGGTGGCTCCGACCCGGCGGTGCCCAAGTTGGTCCCAATGTTCGTCGCCGGAGAGATAGACGGGTTGTCCCTCAGCGCCTCGCGGTTCCGCGGCCAGCCAAGCTTGATGGAGTTCGGGCGTCAAATCCAGGAATGGCAATTGATGTTCGGCCGCGCAGGATTGGACCCATTCCCCGATCAAGTTCTTAGTACCGGCGCAGGTCTCCCAAGGCGTAGGAATGTATACGACCCACAAGCGCGGGCAGGTGGGCAGGGCCTGGCATTGGGCTTCCAGCTTGCCGAGCAGGGCCCGAAAGACCTCCGCGTTTTCAGGGGTGAAGGCGCCGGAGGCTTGCAAGCGTTCCCGTTGGGTGGCGGAAGCGGGATTCGCAAGCGATGGGGACGCAGCTGCCTCCACGTAGGGAGCTCCGGCCTCCCGAGCCGCATGCGCCCGTCGGCGCTGCTTCCATCGGGCCAGGCGCGTCCCGATCAAGTAGTGGGCGTTGGAGATCGCGACCGAGTGGCGCGAGAGCGAGCGCGCGGGGCCAGCGATGGAGCGTCGCACGGGTTGGTTTCGAGGCACTAGTTGTCCATTCTCGATAGCGTAGTACGGTCGCTTGCCTCGCTTGGGGTCGACGTTGTCGTGCAGGTCATTTCCAAAGACCATCAACACGACATGATCGGGCTGCCAGGGAGCTACGAACTTCTCGAGCAGGAGGCTTTGTTGCGCGGTCCCATAGGCGTTGACGCCGAAGTTGCGCACCCGCGCCACAGGACCCAGCAACCGTTGCCACTCATCGGTGAAGACAGCACCCTGGGGGACGCCCCAACCCCAGGTATAGGAGTCGCCTAGCACGGCGATGCGTGGCGCGTCTTCAACCCATTCCTGCACTCCGTGTTGGGCTTGGCGGAAACCGTATTCGTCATGTTGCACCTGCACCCGGAACCCATTGCGCTCGAACACCGCTTGGTAGTTCGGCTCACCCAGCCAACCGAGGGTCGGGTGGGCGCGGTGAAAGCCGCGTAGTGCGTTGAGCTGCTTGGGTAGCACGCCTTGGGCGCGCAGGAAAACTTCCGCTGCCAGCAAGGCTATCGACAGCCCGAGCAGGACGGCCGCACCGCGCTGCAACCACCGGAGCCGCATCATCTTCACAGGGAGATCTTACGGCTTCGGCCCCGGCGACCAAAGGGGTCGGGCTGTGGGGGGGCCTGATGCGCTAGTCTGCGACCTGAGCGGCCAGCAGCATGTGCTGGACGATGCGGTGAATGCGTTGATCGGTGACCTCTTCCGCGCGACCGATGAGCAGATACAAGAGCTGACCGCTGAGGATGTCGAAGGCATCTTCGGCGTTGTACGGCCCTTTCCATTCCCCGCGCGCGCGAGCGCGCTCAAAGGCCTGCGACAACAACGCGGTCGTTTGTTCGAATTGGGGGCAACGCACCTGCTCTTCGTTTTCGGGAGAGTTCTCGCGGTTTTCGACCAGCTCGGCCCAAGCTCCAGCAAACACCGGAGCGCTGGCCGCATTCTGGTATATCCGGACTTGTTCCCGCGCTACATGGTCGAGATCTCCCTCCAGCGATTGGCCGGGAGCGGCCGCAACGGGCTCGACCAAGCAGGCTTCGCAGACCAAGTCCGCTTTGGATTCCCACCATCGGTAGATGGTGGCTTTGGAGGCGTTGGCTTCCGACGCGATGCGCTCGATGCTCAGTTCGCGGTAGCGGGGCGAGGTCAGAGCGAGTTTGCGCGTGGCCGCGTAGATCGAGTCGCGGGACTGTTGGTCCCGGCTCCGGCCTCGGCGCGATCCTTTGGTAGGGACTTGGGGCTGGGAGAGGGAGGGCTTTGGGGTGAAGCGCTGGGGGGAATTGGGGGCAGAACTCATGACAGGGAAATATCCATCGATGGAAATGGTGATACCTGATCCCGGCTTCCCTACGGAGAGCAGGGGTAACGAGAGAGCGTTCGAACGAGATTCAGGCAGACCCATGGATTTTGGTATCCCGAGCGGTTCGTCAAAAGGTCGCCAAGCCGCTTTATCTGGTTTTTCATCCAGAATTCGCCGGCCCTGGTACTAGGCACGCCTGTGCGACTGGTGTTTCTAGGCCTAGGCTTTCGATTTTGCCTCTTCACGTAGCCTTTCCAGCCCATGGCAAGCACGAAGCTCCGAGGCCTTCAGGCCCCGGAGCTCCGTTTCGCCACTGCTGATGGGGGAAATGGGCGCTAGGCGCAACCCAGGGACCCTAGAAGGTCACGGTCACCGCATTCGTGAAGTTCGAAGCGGGCATGCCGCCGACCGTGTCCCGGTGCCAGCACTGGAAGTTCCACGTTTCGCCCGCCATTAGGGGCACCGGCGTCGTAGGAGTGGGCATCATGGTGGTATCGACGGTCAGGCTGATAAAGCCCACCGTCGACGAGTTTCCGATTTCCAGCAAGCCGTTGTAACGGCCGATCGGACCTCCGCCCAAACACAGGTCCCCCAGAGCACCCCCGGCCATGGGAATGACCCCTTGGGCCCGTCCGTTCAGGAAGAACCCGAACTGGTTGGGGGGCAGGTTGAAGGCGGACAGCCGTAGGGCTTGATCGCCCGCCACCGAGGACCCGGTCACTCCGAGGCCGCCGGGACGCCCGGTGGAGTTGGGCGTGTTCGGATCGCAGTAGGTCGATCCCAGAGCCGGGTCGGGCCCCCGGGAAACGAAGTAGCCGCGCACGTCCTGCACGATGGGCGCGAAGAACGACCCCGCCGCGTCCGTCACCATGATGGCTGTGTTGTTCGCGCTATGGGTGTTGCCCGAAACCAAGAGGGCTCCGTTGCCGAGCTCCAGGATACCGGTCGGGGTCACCATGCCGGAACCCGAGGTGGAGGCCGAAGAGAGTTGGTTGCCAGCGCTGTCGTAGCGGCGCAAGCTCCAGACCCCTCCTGTAAAAACGGGCAACCAAATGTCCGTGCCGTTGAGCGCTGCGGTGGGTTGGCCCACCGTCGCGAACGGTACGTCGATGACCTGGTTGGCTAGCGCCAAAGAACCCACGTCGAAGCGCGTCGCTCCACCAAAGTGGCTGATCAACAGGTCCGAGCCGTACGGCATGATGCCCACCGGATCGAAGGGCAGAGCGTGCGTGGTCAGGCTGCCGCCCGTGAATTGAAACAGCACGTCGCCGGTCGCACCAGTGATACGACCGCACACCCAAATGGAACCGGCATGTTCGGTCAAGCCGAACAGTTTGTGGGTACCGCTGAGCTCTTCGCGCAGATAATCCACGCCGTTTTGGTCCCACACATGGATGGTTCCGGTCACCGAATCGGTCACCCAAACTTCGCCGCCGCTCGTCAAGATCGCCTGCTGCGGCGAATTGAGCGGGCCCGAAGTTTCATCCAGATTCAGGTAGTGCATGGACTGCACACGGCCGTCGGAACCATCCAAAGAGATCACGTGTCGGCCCCCGTTTTGGGAAGTGCTGACCACGTAGATGCTCTGAGACAACGCGGGGGTCGCCAGGCACGCTAGTGCCCCTGCCCCCAACCAAAACTGATAACGCATAGGAGAGTGGTGGAAGTCGCCCCCATAAACCAACGGCCGGGG
>JAUHXY010000032.1 GCA_030426785.1 bacterium | reverse complement strand
GAATGCAGCGATCGTTCCGTTTTCCCACCCGTTGCTTCCCGCCGCGTGCGCAACTGGCTTGTCCGCACGGGCGTCCATCTCGAGAACCCTGAGGAACGCAAGAAACGACTCCAAGGAGTCGATGCTGGCCAGGTGGGATTCTGGATTCGAAGTCATGCTGCTTTGGTTCGGGATTTCGGAAGGTCCAAGGGGCAAACCAGTTTGGCATTCCATTGCTAACCGCAGGCCCACCATCCATCCTAACGCGCAGACCCACTCGGACCCGAAGTGCTTTGGAGGGCAGACTCCCTGGCCACCCAGGATGCAAACGGCTCCGAGAGGAACCCATCCTAGGCGGACCAAGGGGCCTTGCAATCAACGCTTGCGCTCGGCGTCGTCGATCTTCTGGATGCGGGTCTGGATGGCCGTGGCGCGCGCGTTCTCGGGTTCGAGCTCGAGCGCGTGGCTGGCCATCGCAGCGGCACCGAAGTAGTCGCCCAACTCGATCAAGAGCTCGGCGTGCTCGATCAAGCCAGGCACCGTGCGGTGCTTACGCTTGATCTTCCAGTAGGTTTCGGAAGCCTCTTCCGACTTGCCTTCCTTGGCCAATCCTCGGGCCATTTCGAGCAGATCGGGACGGACGGAAGTGGATTCCCCGGACGGGGAGGTGGCGCCGAAACGGCGCGAGAACCATGTGAAGAACATGATGGATCTACCTTGGGGTAGCTGCGGGCCCACGGGGCCCACAGAAAAGCGGGGTGGTTGGAGGGGAGGGCCGCAGAGTTGCCACAGCCCCCGAGTCGTCCCGCGAGCGTTCACGGGACAGACCGCTTCCGACGCGCGTCGAGAAGGGTCGCTACAGGGCCGCACGCCGTGCGCCATCAAGACGCAAGCAGCGGGCAATGATCACCCTCGCGTCAGGTCCCCGCTCCGTTGGCGTTCGCGCTCCCATTCGCCCGCAGGTAGGCCAGCGCCGCCGGCCGTTCTCCAGGCGCCAACGCGCCGCATTCACGGGGATCCAACGCCGGCACCACCGGCCGCGGCCGGGGCATCCGCTGCGAGCGCTTGCCCGCCGAACGCGGCCCATCACCGGACTCCTCCGAGCCCACGATCGAAACCGGCGCAGACTCACCCAACAGGGCAAACGCCTTGCGCCCGGAATCCTCGTCCGAACCCGCCTCACCGTGCGGACCCGCAGTCCACACGACCTCCCGCTGCACACCATCCAGGCGCGGCGCGCTCCCCTCGGGAGCCCACATCGCGCCCAAGACGGCGACCAAGCCCACCAGGGCTCGCAGCAAGGCGACTTTCATGGCGCCAGAAGTAGCACCCCCCTCCGCACCACGCAAGCATCCAAAACCATGGAACCCAACGACTTGCCCCCACCAATCCCAATACCCGACACCCCTCCCTCCAGGCCACGCCTCAAAAATCCCAAGCGCCAATCGGGAAGAGCCCCTCGCGCAACCCACCTCACCCAAAGGTCACCCAACGGCCCCCCTAACCAGGATCCGGAACCGCCGCTCATGGTTCGATTTCGATGTGCTGCCCTTCCAGGTCGACGGTCAGCCACCCGGTCACGCCATCGGGTGGCAGGAGAGAATCCCAATCCACGCCGAAACGCGCTCCCGGTTGCCCAGGAGGCACAAGCGTCATCGACCACTCGTCCATGCTCCGCCGAACCCCGATCCAAGCACTCCCGGTCACCACAGGCCGATCCAATTCGAACGCGTACCCATACGGAGTGATGCCATCACACCAGAGGCCCAACTTTCTGCACTCCTCCATCCCGGCAAACTCCCGGCACACTCGAAACTCAAGGGAAACCCAATAGTCGGCCTCACTCATCTCAGGAATTCTCACGCACCGATTACCCAGGCTGAGGTGGACTCAAACCTTCCGTTCGGGCGCGTCAGCGTCTGGAACCATCCATGGCGTGAATCCTGCCCCCCCGCCTCAACGGCGTCAGCCGTTGAACCATAAAAAAACCTACCACCGAACTCGAAGAGAAGCGGCTCTTCGAGCCACCTCACATCGTGTTCGGTGGTAGCGGGGGTGGATTCGAACCATCCGTTCGGGCGCGTCCGCGCCCGGACCATGGATATCGGTCGCAGGTTCGAATCCTGCCCCCGCCCGTCTCAACGGCGTCAGCCGTTGAACCATAAAGAACCTACCACCGAACACGAAGAGAGGCGGCTCTTCGAGCCGCCTCTCTTCGTGTTCGGTGGTAGCGGGGGCAGGATTCGAACCTGCGACCTCCGGGTTATGAGCCCGACGAGCTGCCAAACTGCTCCACCCCGCGATGTGGAGAAGGATTATGGGCACTGCGCCGACGAGTTCAAGGTTGGGTAGGGCTTTTTTAAAGACTTGCGCCCCCATCCCGATCCTCCTGTTAGCCGGGAACCTCAGCGGGCGGTGGATCGGAAGGTGCATCGCCCTCAAGATCCTCATCCTCGCCGTCGGGGTTCGGCGGTGGGTCTTCCGAAGGGGTTTCCGAATCTTGGGCGGCGGCCTGCTCGAGCTCGGCGAGGCGGATGCGCAGAAGATCGCGAATGGCGCCCCAAGTGGCTCTCGCGTCCGCATCGAAGCGCAACCAGCGGGTCGCGCTGGGCTCGCTGGCCGCCGCCCCGGGATCCGGGCTGGAGCTTTCATCGTCGGGTTGGATCTGCTTGGCTTCGAAATCCAGCAGGCGACGCAAGATTGCGGGATCGCCCACTTCTTGAGCGCAGCGGGCCCACTCGGCGAGGTCCTCGAGGGCGGCCTCGGGCGGCAGGCCGCGCCATTGATCCGACGAGGCGCGCTGATACCACAGGTGGCAAGCGAGCGCATGCTGTTCGCGGCGCTCGGCGCTGCGGGCGGCCGCGGCGAGGTCGGAAAAGTCGAGGTCGGTGAGGAAGGTGCGCGTCATCTCGGGGTCGAGCGGGTCCAAGCACGCGAGCAGTTGTTCCCACGACCCTTGTCCGTCGCTTCCGATGCCGTCAAGGAACCGAGCTTGGTCGCGCAGGATCCGGAAACGAGCGCGCTGGTTTCCATCGAGTTTCGGCAGAGCACCCAACGCTTCGCGGAAGGCCAGCGCCGCCGGCTCCATGTCCTCGCCCACCTGCTGGGCCAACAGCAGGGCCTTGAGGTGGTGAATCTGGTAAGGCGCGAGCCCCCCGCCTTGGCTCTCGCCATGGACTTGTGCTGCTGGCAGGTGCACTTTGAGCCAGCGGGCTCCGATGCGTTTCGCCAAGGCACCCGAAGCGGAACGCGAAGTCCGCACGAGGTGTTCGTACGCCCAGGCGCACAATTCCTCGTGGGTCGCCCCGTCGAGCAGCCGGGCAGCGTTTTCTTCGGCGCTGGCCACGAGCGCAAGCGCTTGGAAAGCCACCACGGCCGCCGCGGTGGTTTGCTGGCTCGTATTTTGCGGCGCAGGCTGAGGCCCCACTTCGCGCCAAGTGCGCGCGACTTCGACCAAACGATGGGCATCACCCGGCCCCGCCAACGCCCGCACCATGGGAGCCAAGTCGGCCACCACGTTGCCATCGCTGTTCAACCACGTTGCGACGATGGGGTGCTGCAGGTACTCATCGAGCAAGTCCGGCCGCGGACCAGCCCCTTCGCTCCCATCACGGACGAACGCCATCAAGGGCACCCGCAAGCCTTGTGTCTGCGTCGTGTGCAGTACCTCCATGGCTCGTTGCAAAGGCGTGCCGTCCGCGCGCTCGCGAGCGAGCAAGGCCTCGGTCAAGTTCAACCCTCCCACCCAAGCCAGGGCCCGGGTCGCGAGGTCCGCGTTGGTGGAACCCCAATCGCGCATCAACGCGTCCAGCAGCCGCTGGGTTTGCGTTTCGGTCAGCTCAGCCCCCTTTACCAAGGGATAACCATCGAGGCGCAGTTCATCGGGCGATTCCGGATCCTCGAGCAACTGCACGATGCGCTCCAAGGCTTCCGCCCCGATCTTGGCGCTGGCGAGCGCTTCCGCGGCCGCCACCCGCACGCGCTCCGCTTCGTGCGCCCCCACCATCAATCCGAGCACGCGCTGTTCGCAGCGCGCTTTCTTCTCCCGGTCCGGTTCGGGGGTTTGCGCTGACAGCCGCCCCCAAGCCTGCAACACCTGGACGGTCCCGTCCGAATCCAGGCGCAATTCGCCGGCGAACAGATCCAGCAGCAGTTCGGTTGCCGCCTCGTAATCGGTCGCGGGCAAACCGTCTTTGCGCGGCAAACGCTCGATACCGTTCATCAACGTGGCCGCTAGTGGCGTGGGGATCGTGGAACCCAGGGAGTACAGGCTCGCCCGCAACTCGGCCGCCAAGCGGCTCTCGGGGCCGGCGGCCAAAGCCAACTCAAACGCGGCGCGCAACAACGCGTCGAACACCAGTTCGCTCGATTCTTCGTGCAAACGCGCTTGCAGATGTTGCAAGACCTCTTGGAGGGGCAGCGCTTGCTCGCCCACCGCTTCGATCATGCGCTGCACCGCAGCCCGACGCAGGTGCGCGTCCGGATGGGAAAGCAACTCGATCGCATAAGGTGCGGATTGGCGCAGCAATCGCTCTTGGAGTTTTCCTTCGCGCTCCGCACCCGCCAGGAATGCAGCGCGGTAGTGCGGTTGCACCTGCGCGCTCAAGCGCGGGAATTCTTGGAAGGCCTCGTAGTCTTCGAAGCGCACACCGAACAGGTGGAAGAGCGCCTCTTGCGCTTCGGCGTGGGCCATGCGGCTCTCCCATTCGGCGGACGCAGGTGGCTGGTCCTCGCTGGTTTGGGGCACGGCAGCGTCGGAGTGTGCGGAACGCCGCAGCAAGTGCGCGGCGATCGCTTCGGCCCAATCGGTGCGTTGCAAGCGGGCAGCTAGGCGCAAGCAGGCTAGGCGATACGACAGCGCAGACTCGATCGGCTCACCAATGCCCTGCGCGCGCAAGCCGCGCAGGTCGAGGCCGACCTCCAGGGCTTTTTCCCAAGCGGGCGCGGCTTGGCGCAGCCCCTCGCGCACGCGTTCCAAAGCGAGGGCGCGCAGGCGGATGCTGCGCTCTTCGACCGCGCGGGTCCGGCCGGCGCGGTCGGGGGCGCCCGCCAACAAGATCAAGGCTTGGCGGGTTGGATCCCCGTATTGGTCGAGCAAAGCCTCGACACCAGCGGGCCACTGGGATTCGGGCAGGGATTCAAGGCGCCGCAAAAGCACCCAGCGCAAATCGCCGAAAAGCGGTTCGGCTAGCGGGAGCGGGGCTTCCACCACCGACGGCGTGTGGACGGCCTTGGCCGGTTCGGCGGTCAAGGCCCAGCTCGGCACGCTGACCACCAAGCCGGTCCAGACCAGGAAGCTCCCGAGGCGAGCCGCGCCACGCTTCGCCGGGGCAGGGCAACGCGGGAGAGAGCGCGAAAGAGAACGCCGATTGGAAAGCGAGGTGCTCCTCTCGGAGTGAGCGACAAGCGTCTGGCCACACGGAAGGTTTTTCCCGTGGTGGTTGGACTTGCCTCGTTTCGCTTTCAAGTTGAATTCTAGTGTATCACCGTGCCTACAGAATCAGGTGAGCTTCCTCTCCATTCTGTAGCGCGAAGCGCCGGAATCCACCCTCAGAGATTTCGACGGAATCGCGCTTTTCCTTGAGGTTTGCAGGGTTTTTCGAAGGGTTTGATGGTCCGGTGACGGATCCCGTCAAGCGGATCCGCCGCTCGGATCCCGGCACCACGCCACGAGGGCGTCGAAGGCAGCCGGTGGCACATCCGCTTCGGTGCTGTATCCCCATTGCGCCAGTTCGCGGTACCAAGCTCCGCGCCGGACCGCGAGAGCGGCTTGCTCCGCCGCCACATCGGCTCCCGCCACCAGCCCAGGGCGGTCGGCCTTGTCGGCGGCTTGCCTGGCTGTGCGGGTCTGGAGGCTCGCATCGACCCATACCACCCGACCACGGGAGGCCAACGCGGTTCGTAGCTTGGGGCTCTCGACGGCCCCGGCGCCCAGCACCACCACCCTCTGCTCCGGCCCGGCGAGCGCTTGCAAAGCCAGCTCTTCTTCGACCGCACGGAAGGCCTCGAGGCCCCAAGCCCGCAATGCCGCGCCCGCACTCGGCGCAGGATCGAGACCCGCCTCGGCTGCCAGACGCGCACCGATGGCATCGTCCAGGTCGAGGCACGACCCACCCAGAGCCTGCGCCAAACGCGGGCCAAGGGTCGACTTGCCAGCCGCGCGCAGACCGATCAAAACCACTGGGCCCTCTCCGGGTCGTGCACTCTCCTGCAGGTGGTCCAACAGTCCGGCGCGCAAGCTGGCGTCATCGGGATCCTGTCCGGTGATGGCCCGGAATTGAGCGTGCGCCTGGCCCAAGAGCCACGCATCCCCCGTCACCGTGGTCGCTCCGACAGCGCGCGCGCTCGCCAGCAGCGGCGTCCAGCGAGGCGCGTACACCGCGTCGAGATAGAGCGTTTCGGAACGCAGACCGGCCGGGGACAGCAACAAGCCACGCCCGCCGTGCCCGAGGGGCGTCGTGTGCACGACGAGGTCCCAGCCCTGTTCTCCCACGGCCTCGATGGAGTGCCAGACAGCGCTCCAAGCTTCCGCCAGTGCCCGGCCGCGGACTTCATCACGCGTAGCCAGGTGCAACTCCATGCCCCGCTCGCGCAAGGCCTCCAAGGCCGCGCGCGCAGCCCCGCCCCCTCCGAGCACCAAGGCTCGCGCATCGGCGAAACCTTTTGGTAGTCCTCGCGAATTGCGATGCTCTTTCCAAGCCCCATCGAGCGCCGCCCCCACCCCAGCAGGATCGGTGTTGCTCGCATGCCACCCCTGCGGAGTTGCCTTCCAAGTGTTCGCTGCGCCCAACCGCAAAGCTTGTTGGTCTTGGGTTGCACTGTCTCGCAAGGCATGCCCCTTGAACGGCGCGGTGATCGCGAGACCTTCGAAAGCCCAAGGTCGCAGTGCACGAACGAAGGTTTCCCAATCGCTCGGATGCAGCGCCAGGTAAGCGGCCTGACTCCCCGCCGCCCGCAGCGCTCGGGTGTGCATCCACGGGGAGAGCGAATGTTCGACCGGCGCTCCTACCACCCCTTGCCAGGCACGCAGGGTGCCCGCTGGCTCGGGAGCTCGCTCGCGCCATTGCGACAAGCTGAATTGGCCCGGAGCCGAAGGCACCGCCTCGAGCCCGTCCGGTGCGCAGTACACCCACGCATCCGCTTGCGCCCAAGCCAGCAAGCGCGTGAAGCGGGCCCGCTCGCCCATGCAAAAGGCGGTGCGCCCGCCCGGCCAGGGTGGTTGATCTCGCACCCAAGCCATGACCTCGAGGCCACTTTCAGCGTCTTCGACCGCTACGACGAACTTGATGCGATCCTTGGGGCGTGCTGCGGCGGTCAGCGCGGCGTAGGCTGCGCGCCAATCGGCCCCGGGGTCGAGCACGTGCTGGGAAACGATGCGGGCCCCCTGGTCCCGTTCAGCGTGGGCAGCGGCCCAACGCGCATCCACGTCGATCCAGGCTGCGCCGGCGGTGCGGGCGGCTTGTAGGAGCTCGAGATGCTCTTCCAGGGATCCGCGCAGGGAGCCGAGGCCTTCGGAGCCGTGCAGGGCCGCCACCACGGGCTTGTTCCAGCGCTCGACGCACTCCGCGATGCGCGGCACCTCGACGGCGGGCCATGCATCCAGGCGCAATTCGACGGCGTCGGCTCCTCGCCACGTCGCGCGCGGCCAAGCCAAGGCGCTGCTCCCATCGGGCGCGAGCAGCGAGACCACGACCGTCATCGCCCAGCCCCTAGCGCACCCCTTCGCGCGCCAGGAATTCGAGCATGCGGTCGCGGTTTTCGTCGCTCAAGGATCCGCGAGCGTGCGCGAGCTCCAGCATGGTCGGCAGCAACGCGCGATAGAGGTCTGCACCCTGGGGCGTCAAGGAAGCCAAGTGCGAGCGCACCACCTCCACGTCACCGCGGGCGGAAGGCCCGGTCAAGGCGTCGCGCGGCTCGACCTCTTCCAGGTTGTGGGCCACGCTGCGCAACAGCTCGATCAATCCGCGTCGGGCGCTATCGCGATCGCCCAGAGCGCGCGCCATGCCGTCGAGGGCGTGTTCGAACAATGTGCCCACGCCGCCCGCCAGCAACGAGGCCGCCGCGTGGTATTGCACCGCCGCGGCTTCGGTCGGGATGGCAGGCAATACCCAGCCGCCCAGCCAGCGCGCCAATCCCTGAGCTCGGTCACGCGCGAAGGCCTCGCCATCCACCGCGAAACCCACCCCTTCGAAGGCGTGCGGATCCGCTTTGCGTCGCAAGCTCACCAAGGGATGGCAGCGTGCGATCGCGTAGCCCGCCGTTTGCAAGGGCTTCAAGACGTCTAACGAAAGCGCTCCACTAGCGTGCAGAACCACCGCACCGGGCACCTCGGAGGGATGTCCCGCCAACTCGATCGCTACGTCGCGCAGGTCCTGATCACGCACCGCCAACACGATCGTGTGCACGGTGCAGCACTCGTCGATGCCATTCAGCAGGCGCACGCCGGACCGAGGATCCTCTTCCGCTTCGCCCGAGGGTTCTGCCACGCTGGTGGGCACCGCGCGGGCCACCGCGTCCCGCAGGGCCAAGCCGGCGCTCGCGTGCCGGGCCCAAACATCGATGGCTTGCGTCGGTTGGCGGTGCGTCCAAGCGGCCGCCAGGTTGTGGGCCAGGGCGCCCGCGCCGATGATACCAAACGATTGGGTGGGGTCGAATTGCGGCTCGCTCATAGGGGTGCTCGGGACAGGTCCTTCATTCTCGGTCGCTGCGGGGAGGGTTCAACAGAAGCTCAGCCCGGATTTCGTTCGGATCTCAACTTATCCACCCGGGATCCACGGTGAGAATCCTTCTGAATCCAATTCGGGAGGTCTTCGCATCTAACTCGTTGCCCGAAAGGGTTGGCCCCACCACGCAGCGCGAACGCTGCCTCCAGCGGCGCGAAGCCCTTCCAACACCCGGTGGTGCCAGCGCTCGGGGTCCTGGGAGGTGGGCACGGGGGCATAAAAGCTCGAGCCGCTGCCCGCCAGTTGGTAGGCCCCGGGCGCCAAGTCTTGCAGCCATTGCGCCCAGCGCACGAGTTCCGGCTGGCTCGCCAGAGCCGCCTCCTGCAAGGCGTTTTCGCGCCGTTGCCAATCCTCGGCTTGCCAACGCTCGGAACCGATTGGCGCCCGTGCGCCGCGATCGAAGGCCGAGTACACGGCCCCCGTGGCGCAGGTCACGTCCGGCGTGATGACGCTGAGGTGCAAGTCGTCCCGTTCCGGCTGCAGCCACTGCACCCACCGTTGGCCGCGATCGATCATCCAAGCGGCGGGGGCGCCGGCCTCCTGAGACGCGAGCAAAAGATGACCGAAGAAGGCGCAGTCACTGCCGAGGGCCATCAAGCTCGGCTCCCATAGGCTGCGCTCGCGGGGCCAATCCCCGAGGGCCCACAAAGCGGCCAACACCGCCGCCGCGTTGGAGCTACCTCCGCCCAACCCCGCTTGGCTCGGAATGCGCTTGTGCAAGCGGACTTGCCAGCCGCTGGGCCAGGCCCGCAGGCGCTCCTGCATCGGTTCAGGCAATGCAAGCCAAGCGCGCACGATCAGGTTGCGCTCATCGGTGGGAATGTCGGCGCTTGCAGCAGGCCCTTCCACGTGCAGCACTCCTTGTCCGGGCGGCAGCGAAGCATCCAAGCGCACTTCCAGCTCGTCGCACCAATCCAAGGCCAGCAAGGCGGTGTGCACGCCGTGGTACCCGTCTTCGCGCAAAGGCCCGACCCTCAGGATCCAGTTCACCTTGGCCGGGCTGCGCACCACGATCGCTTGCTTCACAGACCGGCTCCAAAGGGCAGATCCTCGAGCGCGTCGGACGGCGGCCCGTGCAACTCCAAATTGTCGATCAAGCGCACGGCACCGGCCCGCGCTGCGATCAAAGCGACGGCGCGCTCGAGCGACTCCCGTCCGGGCACATGACTCCAGCGCTCGGGGTCGCGCACCACCGCGTATTCCACCTCGAGGGTGCTGGATGCGAGAGCATCCCGAAGGTGTTGTTCCAACGCGGCGGCGGAGCGTATACCCGCTCGCCAGCGTTCCCGCGCGGCGAAGAGCGCTTGGGAGAGGTACAGGGCCTGCTCTCGATCCTCGGGGGTCAACAGGGTGTTGCGGGAAGATCGCGCTAGGCCGGAAGTCTCCCGCGAGATCGGGCACACCACCACTTCGGGAAATCCCATGCGCTCGGCCAGGGTGCGTACCACCAGGGTCTGCTGGTAGTCCTTGGCACCGAAGTAAGCGCGGGTGGGCTGCACGAGCGTAAAGAGGCGCTGCACGATGGTCGCCACGCCTTCGAAGTGTCCGGGGCGAAACTCTCCCTCCAATCCCAGCGCCGCCTCCCCAGGATCGACTCGCTGCTCCCGGGGCAGATCCCCCTCCACCAGTTCGCCGGGGAAGAACTGTTCGAGAGTGCCCGTGAACGCCATGGACGCACCCGCGGTTTCCAATAGGTCGCAGTCGCCCTCGAAGTCGCGTGGGTAGTTTTCCAGGTCGCGCACCTCGCCGAACTGCAGGGGATTCACGAAGATGCTCACCACCACGTGATCGTTTTCCGCAGCAGCCCGCCGCACGAGGCTGAGGTGCCCTTCGTGCAAGGCTCCCATGGTCGGAACGAACCCGAGGGTCCCCTCCCGCGCGCGACACCAAGCGGCCGCTTGCGCGGGATCCGTGCAGCGCTGGAGGGTCAACGCGGCGCGCCCTCGGGCAGGGAATCGGCGAGTGTTTGCCAGCACGCGTCCACGCTTTGCGCTGCGTGGCCCTGCGTAGCGGGGACGATCCAATCCCCAGCGATCTGAGCCAAGGGTTCGAGTACGAAGCGCCGTTCGCGCATGCGAGGGTGCGGTACGTTCAACGCCGGCGAGTCGATCACCTGGTCGCCAAACAACAAGAGATCCAAGTCCAAGGTGCGCGGGCCGTGGTGTTCCTCCGCATCTCGTCGGCGGCCGAAGTGCTCTTCGACCTCACGACAGAGCTCCAACAAGTCTTGGGCGCTGCCCTGCATCTCGACGGTGATCGCGCCGTTGAGAAAGTTCGGCTGACCGGCCGGTCCGCCCACGGGTTCGGTCGAAAACCAATCGGAGCGGCGCAACAGCGTCAAACGCCGATCGCGCTGCAAACGATTCAACGCACCCTTGAAGGTGCGTTCCACGTCGCCTTGGTTGCCCCCCAAGGCGATCGCCGCGCGGGTACGAGGTGCAGGTTGGAGTTGCATCGTCTACCCGACCTTGCGCAGGGGTTCGCTGGAACCTCGCTCGCGCAGAGCTTGCCACAGCCCCCGGCCCACGTAGAAGTAACCCAGCAGGAACAGGAAGGGCACGGGCGCCAGGTAAAACAACAAGATCAAGAAGGTGAACTTGACCAAGGTTTGGGGCCCGCCGCGGGCCGTGGCGGAAGCAACGGCGTGTCGATACCGCACTTGACTGACCATCAACAAGCCGAGGATCGGTAGCAACAGGAACACGATCGGCTCCAACACGCCCACCACGCTCATGCGGTAGTGCTCGGGGATCACGGACAACCCGCGCCCCACCACCGTGGCTTGGTCGCCGCTGCCCTCGATGCCCCCACCGAGGGACAAACACATTAAGATCGTGGCCACCAGGGTGCCGGCGGCGGCGGGCGACGGCAGCCCCGTAAAGAAGCGGTGGTGTTCTTCTTCCGGCCCGGTGTTCAGGTTGAAGCGCGCGAGGCGCACCACGGCCAGCAAGGAAAACGACGCGACCGCCAAAAAGTTGAGCCGCGGGTGGAACAGGCCTTCGGCCTCCAGCATGGTTTTCGCCACCATGGCTGGAGCCACCCCAAAGGTGATCGCGTCGGCAAACGAGTCCAGCTGCGCCCCCATGGGCGACGAGCTGTCGGTCAAGCGCGCGACCTTGCCATCGAGGGCATCGAAGATCAGCGCGAGCACGATCAACCAGCACGAGCCTTCGAGCAGGTCGTGATAGCGCTGAGTGCCGGCGCCGGCGGCCAAGGCATCGATCGCCTTCGAAATCGCCAGCAAACCACAGCCAGCGTTGGCCATGGTGAACAGGGAGGGCAGCAGCGCCACCGAGGAGGACGGGATGGGCATGGCCTTACCTTAGCTCACGGCCCGTGCGCCCACACGGCAGATTCTGCGGGCCTGAGCGCCGATCGGCCGGGAGCTGGCCGGCCTCCGCGGGGCGCGCATCGAGACGGCCCCCCCAAGTTCCCGCAGAATGGCCGCCTGGCCGTTGGGTGCTCCCGACTCTGGCACTACCATGTCGGCCACCATGAGCGAGATCATCCACATCCACGGCCGCGAGATCCTCGATTCCCGCGGCAATCCCACGGTCGAAGTCGACGTCGAATTGGTCAGCGGAGCGTTCGGCCGGGCTGCGGTGCCCTCGGGCGCCAGCACGGGGATCTACGAGGCCCACGAACTGCGCGACGGCGGCGATCGCTACCTCGGCAAGGGGGTCACCAAGGCCGTGGAGGCTATCAACGGCGAGATCCTCGACCACCTGATGGGCGTGGACGCTCTCGATCAGGGCGAGGTAGACCGCTCGATGATCGAGCTCGACGGCACCGACAACAAGTCGCGCCTGGGCGCCAACGCGATCCTCGGAGTTTCTTTGGCCGTCGCCAAAGCCTCCGCCGAGGAATGCGGCTTGCCCCTCTACCGCGGCGTGGGCGGCTCGGCGGCCCAGATCCTGCCCATTCCGATGCTCAACATCCTGAACGGGGGCGAGCACGCGGACAACAACGTGGACCTGCAGGAGTTCATGATCATGCCCATGGGCGCGTCGTCCTTCTCGGAAGGCCTGCGTCAGTCCGCCGAGGTCTACCACGCATTGAAAAAGGTGCTGCACAGCCGGGGTATGAACACGGCCATCGGCGACGAGGGCGGCTTTGCGCCGAACTTGGGCTCCAACGAAGAGGCCATTCAAGTGATCCTCGAAGCCGTAGAGAAAGTCGGCCTGAAGCCCGGTCCGGACATGCAGATCGCCATCGACGCGGCGGCCTCGGAGTTCTACGCCGACGGAAAGTACACCATCGACGGCAAGGCCCACGACGCCGACGGCATGGTGGCCTACTACCAAGGGTTGTGCGAGCGCTACCCGATCTTCTCCATCGAAGACGCGTTTGACCAAGACGATTGGAGCGCCTGGCAAAAGCTCACCGCCGCCATCGGCGATCGCGTGCAGCTCGTGGGCGATGACCTCTTCGTGACCAACGAAAAGCGTTTGGCGGAAGGCATCGAAAAGTCCGCCGCCAACTCGATTCTGATCAAGGTCAACCAAATCGGTACCTTGACCGAGACGCTCAACACGATCGCACTCGCGCACCGCAAGGGCCTTTCCTGCGTCATGAGCCACCGCAGCGGCGAGACGGAAGACACGACCATCGCCGACTTGGCGGTGGCCACCAACTGCGGTCAGATCAAGACCGGTGCTCCCTGCCGCTCCGATCGCGTGGCCAAGTACAATCGCTTGCTGCGCATCGAAGAGGAGCTGGGCGCCAGCGCTCGTTACGGTCCCCGGAACCTGACCTGATCCGGCACCCATGGCCGAACTCAGCGACGCCGAACGCGCCGCCCGCGAGGCGCGCATTCAGGCCCTGCAAGCCCAGGCGCGGGCCGACGGAGACTCCTCCGCTTGGTTCGAGCCCCTCTACGCCGCCGCCCTGCGCGGTGAAATCAGCGTGCCGTGGGAAGACGGCGGGGTGAACCCGCACCTGGCCGCATGGCTCGCGGAAGCGAACCTCGACGGCCGCGGGCAACGGGCGTTGGAGGTGGGCTGCGGTTACGGGCATGGCGCGTTGGCTTTGGCGCGCCTGGGTTTCGACGTGACGGCGGTGGACTTGTCCCCCACCGCGATCCAACTCGCTCGCACGCACAATCCTCACGAGCGCATCCAATACCGGCAGCAGGATATGTTGGAACCACCCGAGGAGTTCTTTGGCGCTTTCGACTTGGTGGTCGAGGTCTACACCCTGCAGGCCATCCAAACCGAGTTGCGCCAGCAACTAATCCGCCAATTGCCCCAGACGGTCGCACCGGGCGGAACTTTGCTCGTCGTTTGCCGCGCCCGCGACGAAGACGTCGTGCCCGAGGGACCGCCCTGGGCCCTGGCCGAGTCGGAGGTGCGCGCCCTGGCGCACGCGGACAGCGAACTGACCGTCGAACGCTTGGAACGCTTCACCGACGGGGAGTCTCCGGCCAAAGAACGCTTCTTGGCCGTCCTGCGCCGCCAGCACGCCTAGTATGAACCCGCCCCCCCAACCCACTCCTGGCTTCTGGGAGGGATACCGCATTTGGCTCGGTCAGAAGCGAAAGTGGTGGCTGACCCTCGGCGTTCTGGTGCTCGCCGCATTCTTGATCGCGCTGTGGGCTAGTGCGGCCCCCGAAGACCCGTTCGCGTACGCCGCTTTCCGCTAGGAATCGATCGCTATCACTTCATGGGGCAACCGCAGTTCTCCCGGCGCCGGCGCTTGGCTTACGGCACCCTCACCGGGTGCGTGTTGTTGGTCCTTTTGGCGGGGCTGGCGGAGGCTTATCTCCAAATCCGCTGGACCCCGCCCCGCAGCTTGACCACGCCAGCGTTCTGGGATCATCCGCTGTATGGATCGGGCCCTTGCCCGGGGCTGAGTGGGCGTCAAGTGACGACCGAATACAACACGAACTTCGTGCACAATCGCTTGGGCATGCGAGGCCCCTTGCCCAACATCGGCCCGAAGGAGCCGGGAGAGCGACGTTTGTTGATCCTGGGCGACTCCCATGCATACGGACTCGGTTGCGAAGAAGGATCAACCTTTGCCGATCACCTACGCCGGAGTTGGGGAGAGAGCGCGGTCGCGAACGCGGGGAGTAACGGATACGGAACCCGTGAAAGTTTGGCGGTCTTGCACCACTTCGGAGCCGAGTGGGAACCGAACGTCGTACTGCTCGTGTTTTTCTGGAACGACCTGGAAGACAACGTCAAGCATTCTACTCCAAGCTTCCAACTGGGAGCCAACGGGGTCGAACGCCTGGACGCCGTACCGGAAGACATCGCGCCGCTTGCCCTGCAAACCCCTGTCCAGATCGGGGTACGAGGTGATTCGGGGCTGCGCTTGCGCGCCTTCCTCAAGGATGGGCTACGGGGGCTGCGCTACCGCACTCTCGGGATCCGACCGCGCTCGATCCAAACGCAAGCGCAAAAAGACGCGGCTTGGCAAACCACTGCCGAGTACCTCACCCTGATCCACCAGCGCTGCAACGAACTAGGAGCACAGCTCTTCGTGGCGGTCCTGCCCGACCAAGCCCAGGTCGACCCGGCGCTGGAGATCAAGAACATCACCCCCCTGCACTACGACGTGCAGGATTTGGTGTTCGACTGGGCCAGCGAGCAGGGCACGCCCATCGTGGATCTACTCCCCGACCTCATCGCAGCCCAGGAACGAACCCAAGCACCTCTCTACCACTATGCCGACAAGCATTTGACGGCACCCGGGCACGAGGTGGTCGGAGCTACGTTGGTGCAGGCCTTAGGCGGACTCGCCGAAGCGGGCCGCGGCGATTAACGGCTGGCCCGGTAGTCCTTCAGCATTTGCACGAAGGGACCCGGGGCCACGAAGCCAGGGATGGCCGGCGCCTGCGTGCCATCGGGCGCGACCATGATGGCTTGGGGGATGCCAGAGGTGCCGAAGAAGGTGGGCACTTGGCCGTGGTCATCCACGTCGACCTTCACGAAGTTCCAGTTCTGGAGTTCTTCCTGCACCGCAGGATTGGAGTACGTTTCCGCATCCATTCGCTTGCAGGGGCCTCACCAGGTGGCGAATAGGTCGAATAGGACCGGTTTGCCGTTGGTTTGGGCTTGCGCGAGGGCTTCGGCCACCACGGTCGGGGGTTCGGAGCCGCGGTAGGTCGGACGACCACAGGTGGCCAGGAAGCCCAGCAGTAGGGTGCCGAGCAGGACGTAGGAGAGTGCTTTCATGGTGTTAGGAGGGGCAGGATAGGCCCTGGGAGGCCCCTTTGTCCTTACGATCGGCGCTTCCTGAGTTAAAGGGCTGGTCCAGGTCCAGATTCTCTGCGAGGGGCCGATGGAAGCCACCAGCGGGACCGGGAGGGTCACGCGGGAGCGCTTCCCCTGGGGAGGACTTGCGCCTATCGCGAGAGCGAGTTGGCATGGGCCTCGGGGAGCGCCGCGCGTCCAGCTCGGTAGGGGTTTGCCCCCCCCGCGCTGCTGCGTCATGCCCCCTCCCCGCCCCGTCCCGCCCGTCGATTCCCATCGGCCCCTCGCTCCCCTAGCACGGCTTGGGGCTTGGGTGTTTGGCTGGTCAGGCGTCTGGGTTTCCCTGCTCCTGTTGGTGCAGTTTGCTCAGCGCGGGCTGCAACCCGCGTTGCAGGAGCGCGAAAGGCTGCAGGGGCTCGCCCCCTACGTGGAAGCGCGCTACGCCGAGGCTCGCGAGGCCTTCGAAGGCCTCGAGGCGGAAGCCATCGCATGGCAAGATCCGGTTTATCGCGAGCGCAGGCGCCGGATCGAGACCTTCGGTTTGACCTTCGCGGAGCCGACCCGAGAAGCCGAAACGCCCTACGGGGAATCCTGGGGTGAGCCCTACGAACCAAACGTGGGGCCCCGAGGCGAAACCAGCCCTTGGACCGAGCGACCGGATGAGGATTGGCCCGAAGCCGCACCGCCCCTCCCCTTGGAGGACGAAGCACCCGCGGGCACCGTTTGGCGCTGAGCGCTGCGCCGGAACCCAACGTTCCGGGAGCGGGAGGCAATCCGCGCTGGCGTCCGGCGCCTTGGTAGCTTGCAATAGGCCCGTGCATCGCCTTCGTCAACGCGCATCCCCTTTCCTTCACGGAGGGTGGCGGCTCGCTCTCGGGCTCTGGGCTCTCGGGCTCGGGCTCTCCGCCGCCCCAGCCTCGTTCGGCCAAACCGAGCTGTGGCCCGACGAGGGTCCCCTCGCGAACGACACTTTCGTCGCCACCTCGCCGGAGCGAGAAGCGGCCTTGCGGGTAGGCGACGCCCTCTGGCAACAAGCCCAGGCGACCGAGGAGCAGGGCGGAGATGGCGCAGCCACTCGCTTGCGCGCACTCGATGCGTGGCATGCGGCCCTCGGAACCCCGAGCGACTCGCCGTGGGTGCGCGGGGTCGATCCGGAAAGTCTGTGGCCGGAAGTGCAGCCCGAACGCGCTGCGGCCTGGCGCCGCCTGACCCTGTCGGTCCACAACGCGGTGCGTTTTCGCTTGCAGCAGACCGAAGCTCTCTCCGCTTGGAGCGAACGCTTCGCTCCGTTAGCGCAGCGCGCCTTGGACGCCGTCGGCCACGATCCGCGCGGACTGCAGCAGCTCGAAGAACGTTTTCCGTGGACCCCCGGTGCAGCGACCGCCGCCCTGCGCATGGCGGATTGGCATCGCGAGCGCGTCGAGCCTTTTGCGGCGCGCGCGTGGCTGGAGCGGGCGCGAGAACACCTGGGCGAGTTAGCCCAGCGAGAACCCTGGGCCAGCCACCTCGAAGCACGCACAGAGCCCGAACCCAGCACCGACCCGGGGGCAGGGGACGGGGAGTGGCGCTACCTGCGCGCCTGGCGCTTGGAGTCCCGGCGTGGGCAACGGGTTCCGGGAGAGCTCGTCCCGCTCGGCCGCGGTTCGCGCCCCGGTGCCGTTTTGAGCGGCCAGGGCTCCCTTACGATTCAAACCGATCAAGCCTTCGTGCACATCGACCGCGATGTGGATGGGCTACCTCAACCAGGAGCCCGTTCCATCGAAGGGCTTGCGGCGCTCCTGGGCTTGGATCGCATCCAAGCCATCACGCCCGCGTCGACCGGCGGTTGGCCCCATCGTCCCGCGACCGATGGACAACGCTTGTACGCCGTGGTGGATCGGGCACGGGCGGGTTCCACTCGTTTTGACATTCCGATCCCCCCGCGCGGCAACTACCTCGTCGCTTTCGAGCGCACGCCCGGCAGAGAATCTCGCGTGCTGTGGCAGCGCGCTACCCAAGGATGGCGCAGCGGAGAGGGCCCGTGGGTCCAGGACGGATTGCAAGGGACCTTCGAGTGGCAACCGGGTCCAGTGGTATTGGATGGCAAGCTGTGGGTGTTGGCCCGATCCATGGTGCCCGTGGAAGAAGAGACCGCAGAGGGTCCACTCGAAGCGTTCGTGTACCTCATGGCTTTTGATGCGCGCACCGGTCGCTGGTTGCACCAAACCAAGATCCACAAAGCCTCCGACCTAACGGCGCGCGACGAAGCGAGCATGGCGCGCCAACTGCCCACCCCCACCGCGCCTCTGGGGGTCCATCGAGCGACGGGCCAACTGCTCGTGCAAACGAACCAAGGTTTGTGCGGCGTCTTCGACGGCGTGCGCGGTGAAGCGCGCTGGCTGTTTTCGTATCGCCGCCGCAGCCCGCGGGCCGAGGGTTGGCCCGGTTCCTACGACCCGGTCGTATACGGCCGTCGTTGGTGGGTCATGCCGGGTGATAGCGATCGAACCTACGGATTGGAGCTCGCTCGGGGCGCTTGGCCGTTGCGCGGCGCGTGGATGGAGCCGATCGGGGAGCGAGCGCTTGGACTGGCCTGGGACGAACGCGGCCGCACGTACTTGGCGCGCCGTGGAGCGCGCGGGGTTGTTTGGAACGAACCGGAACAAGGCCCGCCGCAGTTTTCCTTCCTTCTGGGTCGCGAGGAGCACTTCATGGGCCAGGGCTGGGTCGCCCCCCAAACCCTATGGTGCTCCACCAACCGTAGCTTGTACCGCTTGGATCGTGGCCGGGAACTCGCCTTGGAGTACCACGTCGCGTTGCCCGATGAGGGGGCCGGGGTGGGCGGCGAAATCCTCCTGCAGGGGGATTCCCTCTGGGTTTTGGGGCCGGATACCGTGTGGCTCTTGATGAGGCGTTAAGCGAAAGACTTTCCGGTACGAGGAGCCCTCACGTCTCAGGAAAACGGAAGGCCCGCTTTCCTGGAACCACACGGGGGAAGCCGCGTGGCAATTTTTCAGTTCAAACTTAAAGGGAACCGAAGGGGGAGAAGACCCATGAGCGCTTTCTTCTCCGAGCGGTCAGGTTGGGTCATCTGCCATGTTGGACTCCACCTCAATTCCCCGCTCCCGTACGGCGGCTCCCCTACTTTGGATCAGCGGCCAGCCGGGAAACATCCCCGACTGGCTTCACCAGTGGGAGGGTTGCCCCTTTCGACTGACCTCTACAGGGTTCGGAGAGCCTGCCCTGCAAGCCTTCCAGACCGGGCGCCCGCGCCTGGTGGTGCTCGACGTATGTCACAGCTCGGGAGGCGTCGATGGTTTGGACACCCTGCGGGATTTGCGCGCAGTGGATCCCGAGCATGAGGTTCCGATTCTCTTTTTGACCTGTCAGGAAGAGCCCGAAAAGGTGGAGGACGCCTTCCAAGCCGGAGCCACCGACTTTGCGACCCGCACCACTTGTCCTGACCTATTGCGGCACCGTTTGCGCTACTTGGCTCGCACGGCCGGGATCGCTAGCGATCTGCGCGACAGCCAGACCCGTTTGACCAGCGCGCAACGCGTCGCACGCATCGGATATTGGGAGTGGGATCTGGAGCGGGAAGAGATTTGGTGCTCGGAAGAGCTGCAACGCATGGTTGGCGAAGCCCCCAAAAGGGCCAAGACCGCCCTCGAGGGGTTCCTGCGCTTGGTGCATCCCGAGGACCTCGAACGGGTGCGCAGCACCATGATGGAGTGCTTGCACCAGCAAAAGGGCTATCGCATCGATCACCGTATCTTGACACCGGATGGCGAAGTCCTGGCCGTCGAGCAGGATGTGCAGGTTTTTCACGATCCCCAAACGGGCAAGCCACGCGCCATGGGCGTGGTGCTGGACGTCACCACGCGCTGGGTCTTCCAGGACCAGTACCAGCGCATCGCCTACTTCGATCGCGTCACGGGCCTGCCCAACCGCACGCAGTTCGTGGAGAAGGTTGCTCAGTGGATCGACCGCGCTGAGCAGGTCGACGAAGGTATGGCCATGATCTGGTTGGACTTGGACCACTTCGTGCGCGTGAACGACACTATGGGCCATGGTTCCGGAGACCACCTGTTGCGCCAATTGGGCGAGCGCATGCAATCCGGGCTGCGGGAGATGCAACAGCACCCCGATTGGGTCAAGCCCCATGGCGAAGTGGTAGAACCCGCCCTTTTCCACGTGGGCAGCGACGAATTCGTGGCGGTCTTGCCCCAATTGACCGTGCCCGAAAACTTCGTTCTCGCGGTGGAAACCCTGCAGGAACGCATTTCAGAGGCCATGCACATCGATGGCCGCGAACTAATCATCACGTCCAGTGCTGGGGTGAGTTTCTTCCCCCAAGACGGCCGGGATGTGGAGACTTTGATGCGCAAGAGTGGCTCCGCCATGAACCGCGTCAAGCGCAACGGCCGCAACGGCTACGCCGTCTTCAAGGATGAGTACCTCGAGCGGGCCAGCCGCTTCTTGGCCATCGAATCCGAGATGCGCAAGTCGATCGACGAAGGCCAATTCCTGTTGCACTACCAACCCAAGGTCAACCTGCTGACCGGTCGCGTGGAAGGCATGGAAGCCCTCGTGCGCTGGCAACATCCGGATCTGGGCATCGTTTCCCCCGACGACTTCATTCACGTGGCGGAACAGTGCGGTTTGATCGTTCCGCTCGGGCGCTGGGTATTGAAGCGCGCTCTGCTCGACGTGGCCCGCTGGAACGCAGAAGGCAAAGACCCCTTGCAAGTTTCGGTCAACGTGTCCGGCGCCCAACTAAAGGAACCAGGCTTCGCGGAAGTCGTCACAGAACTCATCGAAGAGACCGGCGTGCCGGTTCAGCAGATCGAGCTCGAACTGACCGAAGGCCTCTTGATGACGGATGCCGACTACAGCGTGCGCATCCTGACGCAACTCAACGAACTGGGCGTGGGTGTGGCCCTCGATGACTTTGGCACCGGCTACAGTTCGCTCAGCTACCTCACGCGCTTCCCGATCTCGACACTCAAAATCGATCGGTCGTTCGTCAACAACCTGACCAGCCACCGTGGCAACGCGGCGATCGTGAGCGCCACCATCGCGCTCGCGCACAGCCTGCGCATGCACGTGGTCGCGGAAGGCGTCGAAGAGCGTCCCGAGCTGGATTTCCTACGCGGATTGGGCTGCGACTCGATCCAGGGTTACTACTTCTCGCGACCCTTGCCCGCCGACGAGTTCATGGCGTGGGTGGAAGAGTTCCACCGGCAGTCCTCGGAGTCGGGAGCGTTGTCCGACGAACGCAACAAAGCGGCCTAGGCGCGGGCGATTCGTCGTTTCGTGGCGTGAACCCTCAGGAATGCGGTAGGGTCTCGGTCATCATGATCCGATCCAAGCGAAAGGTACGATCGAGCGGACGGGCTGCCCTGCCGGCCCGGTTGGCGGCCCTGTTGGGATGGGCGGCTTTGTGTGCGCCCAGCGCGGCCCAAGAATCCAGCCAAGCTACGCTGCCGAGCGATCTGCCACCGTACGACACGGAAGCTTGGCTCACTGCGGCGGCCGAGCGCGAGGCTGCCTGGGCGAACGTCGAGTGGCGCCAAGAGGTCCTTTTCGACCTGCTGGATGGTCAGCAGCATCCCGTCCATGCGGGAACGAGAACCGTCACCGTTCGCACCCAGCCGGGCAAGACGTGGGCTAGGACTTGGGACCTGACCGAAGAAAGTGCCCACACCTATCTCCTGGATGGACCCGTGTGCTTGATCGAGCGGCGCGAGGGGATTGGACCAAACCAAGACCCGGAGCCCCAATACACCCGCCGCGTCAACCTAGGAATGGGCATCGTGCTCACCTCGCGCTTTGGCTGGTGCTGGGACGGTCTGCCGATCTCGTCCTTGCAGGACGCTCCTTTCCGGGTTCTCGACGCCGGCTTGGAGGAGATCCATGGACGCAACCTGCGCAAGCTGGTCCTGGAGTCCACCCAGCCCTCCCAGGAATTGGCCACGCCGATCCACATCGTGTGGCTCGATGAGGACAACACCTACCTCGTGTTCCTCCGTCACACTTATTCTGCCATCAACACCGTCCAAGCCGTGCAGTCTGAGGAGGAGGCGAGTCGCTACCGCGACTTCCTCTCCTATCGAGGAGAACGCTACGGGTTGGATGTCGTACAAGCGGTCGAAGAGACTGCGACCTTGGCCGGATGGGCCCGCCCGAGTCGTGTTCGCCTGGAGGTGTTGCGGTCAGGGCGAGTGGAGTCCATCGATGCCTCGATCCCAGAGGATGGGGTGTGGCCGGCCGACGCCTTCGCCTTGGAGATCCCACCTGGGGCAAGAGTCGAAGAGGTCGGCGCCGGCGCTACATGAAGCGACGGCGGGTGAGGCTCTTCACCCCCGATCCGGTGGATCGTCGGTGCGGCCGCAGCGGCCGCGATTTTGCTCGCCTTGTGGCGCATACTTCGGCGCCGTTGATGCCGAATCGAAGCGCCTTCCTCCGCGCGGGGAGCGCTCTCGTATAAGTCGTGTTCAAACCCGCGCCCCAGACCCCCGAATGGGCCGAAGCCATTGCAACTTCGTACATTGCGGCGCGCAGAAGTGGGTCCCCAGAGGCCGCCAGGGTAGATTAGGGACGTTCCAGCGCGAGCTGGTTGCTCTCACAGGGCTTCGAACGGGGGGAAGGCGGATCGAACGCTGCAACCTCGCGCGTTTGCGGTCTATGGAAGGGCAAAGTCTACCCATCCAGGTGCTCTTCCCGGCCCGCCCGGGCGAGTCTTCACCGCCACCACCCCCCATGAGCAATGCCCCCCTCCTGCGCCTGCGCGAAGTGCACGGCCAGATGAAGCAAGAACTGGCCAAAGTCATCGTCGGACAAGAGGAGGTGGTCGAGCAACTCCTCATGGCGGTGCTCACCCGCGGCCACTGTCTGCTCGTTGGCGTGCCGGGTCTCGCCAAGACCCTGATGATCTCGAGTCTCGCCAAAACCATGGACTTGGACTTCGGGCGCATCCAATTCACACCCGACCTGATGCCTTCGGACATCACGGGCACCGAGTTGCTCCACATCGATCCTGATAGCGGCGATCGCACCTTCCGCTTCGCGCCCGGTCCGCTCTTCACCAACGTGCTGTTGGCCGACGAGATCAACCGGACGCCCCCCAAAACCCAAGCCGCGCTGCTCGAATCCATGGTGGAACGCCAGGTGACCTCGGCGGGAACCACCCACCAACTGCCGGATCCCTTCTTTGTGCTCGCCACGCAAAACCCGATCGAGCAAGAGGGCACCTACCCCCTGCCCGAAGCCCAGCTCGACCGGTTCATGTTCATGATCCAAGTGGGTTATCCGAGCGCGGAAGAAGAACGGGAGATCCTGAAGCGCACCACGTCTGGCTCGATGCCCGAGGTTCAATCGGTCGTCAGCGGAGAAGAACTGCGTGCTCTGCAAGACGCCGTGCGCGAGATTCCGGTCAGCGACGAAGTGCTCGACTTTGCGGTGCAATTGACCCGCAACACCCGCGTCCGCGCCGGAGACGCCGCCGATGCGGTGCGCGAGTTTGTCACCTGGGGCGCGGGCCCGCGCGCGGGCCAATTCTTGCTGCTCGGGGCCAAGGCTCACGCCGCCATCCACGGCCGCGACTACGTCGCCAGCGAAGACATCCGCGCCGTGGCACACCCGGTCCTGCGCCACCGCATCGTGACGAACTTCAGCGCGCAAGCCGAGGGAGTCACCTCCGACGCGATCATCTCGCGCCTCCTGGAGACCACGCAAGTGGGCGGCAGCGTCGGCGCCGGCTTACCCGGTGTCGCGTCTCAAGGTTCGCAAGGCTAGACCCGCGTGGCCGCTTCCCAAGGAGTGATCGACCCCGCGGTGCTCGACCGCCTCGACAACCTTGCGCTCGTCGCGCGCAAGGTGGTCGAGGGCTATATGTCGGGACACCACACCTCCCCCCATCGGGGCAGCTCGATCGAATTCGCCCAACACCGCGCCTACGCCCCGGGGGATGAGCTGCGCCGCGTGGACTGGAAGGTTTTTGCGCGCACGGAGCGCTTGGTGGTCAAGGAGTACGTCGAGGAGACCAGCCTGTCCCTCAACCTGCTCGTCGATGGCTCCGAATCCATGGCGTACGGGTCGGGATCTTGGACGAAGCTCGACTACGCGCGCTGGTGTGCGGCGGCCCTCGCCCATTTGGTGCTCGGCCAGCGCGACCAAGTCGGCTTGGTCGTTTTCGACGCCGAGCATCGTATGAAGGTGCCGCCGGCCAACGGCGCCCCCCAAGAAGTCGCCATCATGAAGGCCTTGTCCGAGGTCGAGCCGAGCGGGCCGACCGCCCTGGGCGATGTGCTGCAGTGGTTCGGCGGCCGGTTGCGGCGTCGCGGCATCACCGCGATCTTTTCCGACTTCTTCGAAGACCCCGACCAAATCCTGTCCGGCGTCAAACGTTTGGTGCACGGCGGGCACGAACCCATCCTGTTCCAGATCCTCGATCCCCAGGAGTTGGAGTTCCAATTCGACGGGCTGCTGAAACTCGACGGACTGGAAGGGGCCGGCATCCGCAAAGTGGATGCGCGCGCCCTGCGCCAGGCCTACCAAGAGGAAATCGCCGCCCACAACCGGACCCTAGCGCGGGCTGCGCGAGCGCT
>JAUHXY010000031.1 GCA_030426785.1 bacterium | reverse complement strand
CGGAATTCTTCAGGACGGTCGCCGCCTGGGTGATCGAGCCCCCGGTGGAGATCATGTCGTCCACCAGCACGCAGTGGCGACCTTTGACTTCCCCGATGACGTGCTCCACCACCGTTTCCGAGCCGGACATCCGGCGCTTGTCGACGATGGCCAGGTCCGCATGCAAGCGCTTGGCGTAGGCGCGCGCCATCTTGGTGCCCCCCACGTCGGGGGTCACGACCACCGGGCTTTGGATGCCCAAGTTCTGCACGGCCTGCATGAGCACGGGGCGGGCGTAGAGGTGATCGACGGGGATGTCGAAGAAGCCCTGGATCTGGGCCGCGTGCATGTCGAGGGTCACGACCCGATCGGCTCCCGCCCCCACCAAGGTGTTGGCCACGACTTTGGCGCTGATCGGGACGCGCCCTTCGTCCTTGCGGTCCTTGCGCGCGTAGCCAAAGTAGGGAATGACGGCCGTGATGCGCCCCGCGCTCGAACGCCGCAAGGTGTCCATGAGCAACAACAACTCCACCCAGTTGTTGTTCACCGGCGGACAGGTTGGTTGCAGGACGAACACGTCGCGCCCGCGGATGTCCTCGTTGACTTTGATGTTGCACTCCCCGTCGGGGAACGTGTCGGTCAGCGCATCGGCCAGGTGTTTGTCCAGATGAATCGCGATGTCGCGCGCCAATTGAGGGTGCGCCGAACCGGCGATCAGGGTGAGGTCCTTGATGCGTTCCACGGGGTTGGGGGGAGGAGTTGAGGGTGCGGCGGGTGGATGCGGCGAGGCGAACTCAGGAGCGTCCTTTCTTGCGCTCCGCGGGAACGCCCGCCCAGGTCTCCCCTTCCGCCACCTCGGCGGAGGGCAAGAGGACCGCTCCAGCGGCGGTCACGGTGTGGTCGGGAATGTGGTTGGGCGCTACGAAAACCGTGCCGCTGCCCACGGAAACGTGGTTGCCGAGTACGGTTTGGGACTTGGTTTTCGTCTTCGAGTTGTAGTTGGCGAAAATCGTGCCACAGCCGATGTTCGTGTTCTCGCCGATGACGGCATCGCCGAGGTACGAAAGGTGTTTGGCCTTGGAACCCTTGCCGAGCACGCTGTTCTTGGCCTCGGTGAAGTTGCCCATCAGCGAACCGTCTTCCAGCACCGTACCCGGGCGCAGGTGCGTGAAGGGCCCCACCTCGCAGTGTTCTCCGATGCGCACGCCGCGATGCACGTACACGCAGGGCAAAAGCACCGTGCCCGCGCCGATCTCCACGTCGTAGTCCACGTAGGCGGTTTGGGGATCGATGATCGACACACCGGCCTCCATGTGTTCTTCGAGGATGCGGTACTGCAACTCTTCGCGCGCTTCGGCCAATTGGGCCAAGTCATTCACGCCGCTACCTTCACTAGCATCGTCCAGCGTGACCGTCACTACGGGCAGATCCTCCTCGACCGCCATCGCGACCAGGTCCGTTAGGTAGTACTCGCCCTGGGCATTGTTGGCTTCCAGGTGCGGAAGGTGCTCGAGCAAGGAGAGCCCGTCGAAGGCGTAGACCCCGGTGTTGATCTCGTCGATTTCCAGCTCGTCCTGGTCCGCGTCGGCGTGTTCGACGATGGCCTCTAAGGCCCCGTCCTCGTCGCGCACGATGCGTCCATAACCGTCCGGATCATCCACCTCGGCGGTCAGCACCACCATGGCATGTTCGCCGGCCTCCTGCTGCGCGATGATCAAGTCGTCGAGGCTCTCCGCGGTGATCAACGGCATGTCGCCGTACAAAGCGAGCACGATGCCCGGGTCCTCGTCGAGAGCGGCGGCCGCGATCTGCATGGCGTGCCCGGTCCCCTTTTGTTCCTCCTGCACCACCACGCGCAAGTCTTCGATGCCGAGCTCTTGCGCTTCCCGTTCGGCCTCTTCGCGCACTTGGTCGGCGCCGTAACCCACCACCAACACGATGCGGTCGGGATCCACTTGGGAAGCGCTATCGAGCACCCAACCGAGCAAGGTGCGGCCGCAGATCTTGTGCAGCACCTTGGGCAAGGGGCTCTTCATGCGCGTGCCTTTGCCCGCGGCCAAAATGACCAGAGAAACACCAGATGCCATGAGGAGGGGAAGGGCGGTCGAGCGGCCGGGCCGCTGCGGGAGGGGGGAGCAGGCGCAAAGGGGCCGGGAGGCATGGCGGCCCGAAGACCCCGACATGCGGAGGTGCATTCCCGACCGGAGGACCCACCTCTCCCGAAGGCGCGGATCCTACGTTGCCCCGCGAGCGCTTGTCAATTTTGCGTACGGTCTTGGGATCGGTTCCAGAAACCCAATCAGCGGGCCCGTGCGCATGCGCCCTCGTCGGGCGAGGAACCGCCGGGTTTCGCCGCTGGCCCTGGATCCCCCCCCGGGGCTGCGTATGCTGCCTTGCCCCCATGGCTACCCCCGTCCGATACCAGGCTTCGCGCTTCGCTGGCTGGCTGGCCGACCGCCACCTGCCACGCTGGATGCGACCGTTTGTCTTCAAGACCTACTGCCGCTTGACCGGGGCGGATTGGTCGCAAGCTCGGGGCCCGCTACACATCTACCCCAGCTTGGGTCGATTTTTCGTGCGAGAGCTGCAGGACGGCTTGCGGCCCATCGATCCCGACCCGCGACACTTGGTTTCCCCGGTGGACGGCACGGTCCAGGACATCTCCCCCATCCACGAGGGCACGATCCTGCAGGCCAAAGGGCATCGCTACGCCGTGCGCGAGTTGTTGGCCGGGGTGGGCGAAGACATCGACTTGGAAGGCGGTCACGCCTGGACGATCTACCTAGGACCCAAGGATTACCACCGCATCCACTCCCCGTGCGCGGGGCATTTGCACCGAGCACGCTGGGTGGCGGGTGCCCGTTACTCCGTGCAGCCACGGGTGTTACGCAAGCGCATGGTGTTGCCGATCAACGAACGCTGCCCTCTGCGCATCGAAACCGAGCAGGGCCCGCTGTTGCTGGTGCTGGTCGGCGCGGTCGTGGTCGGCCGCATCCGAGTGGTCGGTTTGGAGGCAGGCGGGGACCACCGGCTGGATCCTCCGCGCGCTTTGCAGCGGGGCCAGGAACTCGCACGCTTTGAAATGGGCTCCACCATCGTTTTGCTGGCGCCCAAGGGCAGCGCCGTGCCCCTGGAAGGGCTCGGCGAAGGCGACACCGTACAGATGGGCGCCCCCATCGGCGTGTGGGACCCGTCGGCCGGCAAGGTCGAGGGAGCCACCCGATGAGCGCCCTCTCCCCCAAGGAACAACGCCTGGTGGCGTTGGTCTCGTGCACCACCCGCGGGGACTGGACCGGGCTGCAAAGCCTGCGCCGAACGGCCCCCACCGGCGAACCGGACCAGGAGTGGCGTGAGGCCTTGCTGCAAAGCCACCTGTTCTTGGGCGTGCCGCGGGTCGTGGAGGCTTTTGAACAGCTCGCCGCCGAAGGTGGTCTGCAAAGCGAACACCCCAGCGAAGCAGCGGAATCGTCCGCCGAGCGCTGGCTCGAGGAGGGTCGCGCCTTGTTCGGCGCCATCTACGCGGACCTAGCACCCAAGGTGGAGCGGCGACTGCGACAGCACCACCCCCACTTCGCCGCTTGGGTGCTCGAGCACGCTTACGGCCGCGTGCTCTCGCGGCCGGGCCTCGACCCGGCGCGCCGCGAGTTGCTCGCGATCGCGTGCCTGGCCCTCAGCGGATTGGAACGCCAACTCGCGAGTCACACCCGCGGGGCCGTGCGTTTGGGCGCGACTCCCGAGCAAGTCGGGGCGGTTTTAGCCAGCCAGCGGGACTACTTAGAGCCGGAAACCTACGAACGCCTGCGCCAGGTGATCACTCGTTTTAGCCGCGAGGGATGAGGGGGTTGGACCCGCGCCCTAGCGGTAAGCTTCCGAGCCTTCGTAGGCGCCGCCGATGTGGAACAAGGCTCGACCCGCGTCCTGAAGCGGTGCCACGAGGCGCTCATCGGAAGCTTCGCTCGAAGCCTCGCCGATCGGGGCAGGAAGGCTGGGTAGCCACGCTTCGATCCAGCGATTGAGCGCTGCGGGACGCAATCCTTCGACGGGCTTCGGCCCTTTTGTCACCAGGAAACGCTGGGGCTTGTCCTTGCCTTCCACCGGCAAGTAATAGGTTTCGAGATCGCAGCCCACTTGCCCGGTCAGGTATTGCTTGCCCATCGCCTCGCCCGCGGTGCTTGCGGCGGCGAGCAAACGCGCCACGGTCCCTTCGGGCAGTCGCACCACGGCGGGATCCAAGCGCCCGATCCAGAGTTGATCCCGATCGGTCCAGCGCAGGAAGTGCTCGCCCGCTCGACAGGAGCGCAACTCTACGCCGAAGAGCACTTGGCCTTGGCGCGCAAGGGAGGACTGGCGAGCCGGGGTGGCTTGCGGACGCTCCCCGAGGTGCTCTTGGTAGAACTGCACTTGTTCCTCGCGGGCCGCGCGCGCTTCCGCGCTGTTTGGATCGAGGTTCGGGTTGAAGATCGGCGCTGTGGGGAAACGCAAGCGCAGCAGGCGCGTCGCATCGAGGCGCGCCACGTGCCCCATGGGTTGATCGAAGAAGGACTCATCGGCCGCGAGCTGATCGATCAGCACCCAAGCCGCCGAGGGGTCCCCTAGCTCGATCGCCGTGTCCGCCAACGCCCGCAGCACGCGGTCGTCGGTTTCGCGCAACATGCGCGCCCGGACCTTTGGCAGCCAAAGGGCGGGGTCCCCTTGCCGTAGACCGGCCAAGCTCGCGATGCGCACCGAAGCCAACGGAGCATCGAGGTAAGTACCAAAACGTTCGACCTCACCCGCGCGCGGGGGCGTGCCCAAGCCTTCCAAGATTTGGGGACGCCACGGAAAGTAGGGTTGTTCCACCGCAGCCCACAAACGAGCGCGCAGATTCTCCACCGACGGGTCCTCTTCCCCTTGGGCCGGATCGTGGGTCATGCGGGCCGCCATCAGCAGAAAGTCCGCGCCTAAGTCGAACCAACCTTCGAAGGGCACGGCCTCGTCGTCGTTCGACAGAGCCTGTGCCAGGTGCGCCAGCACGAGGGGGCGCGCCTTGTCCCCCATCTTGAGCAAGCGTTCGGCCGCTTGCGGTCGCACGACCTGGGATCCTTCGATCGATACCTCGATCAGCTTTTGGATGCGCTCGGGAGACTCGCGCCGGTCTTGAGCCGAGGCGAAGGCCGCGCACGCGATGCCCATGGCGAGTGCCAGGGCCCAACGATTCAAAGTTTGGTTTCGCAAGTCAGTTCGCGCAGGCACGGGAAGCGCCGGGCGGAATCAAAACACCGGGCCGCGCACGGCGGTGTCCGCATCCGGCTCTTCGGGGTCAAACGATTCGATCGTGAGTCGGTACAGGCTCGTGACGAAGCCGTCCTCTTCCTCTTCGCCGATCTCGAGGCGGCCGGTGAATTGCACGCGCGCGGGGTCAAACTCCGCGCCGCCGTCTTCGATGATGACTTTGACGAAGTGGTTGACCTTGGATTTGCCGCACTCGCAGTTTTGCGGCACGAGCTCGAATTCGGTGGCGTCCAATTCCGTACCGGTCGCCATGTAGCCGGAAATCTTGACCAGCTTGCCGTCGTACTTGGTGATCTCTTCGGGCAACTCGTCGCCTTTGCGCCAATCGATCGAGGTCAGGGTTTCGATCGTGAGCGGCAAGGCTTCTTCGGAGTCGGAGGAATCGTCTTCTTCCTCGTCGGCGTCGTCTTCTTCTTCCGCGTCCTCTTCGTCGTCGGCATCTTCGTCTTTGTCAGCGTCGTCGTCCGGGTCGCCGCTCTCTTCGACTTCGTCTTCTTCGGAGCCTTCCTCGGAGGATTCCTCGTCTTTGTCCGGATCCTGATCTTTCTCGACGGGCGGGTCCTCCCGCTCGTCGTCTTGCTCGTCGTCTTGCTCGTCCCCGGCTTCGTCCTTGCCGGCGTTCGACCCGGCTTTCAGCCCGGCGAACGGGCTCGCAGCGGCAGCGCCCCACGGCGCCATGGGAGACGCTGCGAGCCAGGGCCAAGCTTCGAGAGCGCTGGCCGGAGCACCAACGAAAAGCGCGACTGCCAAGGTCGGCAGCCAAAGAGGACGGGCGAGCAACATGACCACGATTCTAGAGCAATCATCGACCGCTCGGGAGAAGCACTCCAGCCGGCTTTGTTTAAGTTGGTCCCTTCGGGGCCAGGAACGGCCCCCAAGAGCACTGCGCGGCTCAGGTGATGAGCAACCAGGAGGGAGCGCTCACGTAGGTCGATTCTTCGGCCTGGGTGGGCTCCCCAGCGGGTGCAGGCGGTGCGGGCGTGGCCCCCAGGGCCTGGGCGGGCGTCGCGTGGCCGGCCGCTGGGTGGCTCGTCGCGGTAGGTGCGGCGCGGTCCGCCTTGGCCACAGGCACGAGTTGCTCCAGGGATCCAGCACGGCCACGGGCCCAGGGGTCGGTGCCCTCCCGCTCTTCGCGGGACGGTACCAATGCGGGAGCTGGCTCGGAGAGTTCCTTGGCCACGAAGCCCCGACGCTGGGCCAACAGGGTCGACTGCGGAGTGGCCAGCGGAGTGGACTGCGGGGTGGCCAGCGGGGTGGACTGCGGCGAGGGCGCCGATGCGACGGGTGCGGGTTCGGGAGCCACGGGCCCGGCCACTTCCGCAGCCTCCGAGTCGATGCGCGCGCGCAGCTCAATGTTGGCGGCGAACAAAGCGGTCATGAGTTCGCTCTTGCGCTCGAACTCCGCGTCTTCGGTCGAGAGGCCTTGCACCTCGCTGTAGATCGACTGCAGACCCGGATCGATGTTCTTGGTGGCCAAAACCCGCGCGAGCTCGGCCTCGGTGTGGTGCAGCTCGCCGCTCAGCTTGGCGACGCGCCGCTCCAACAAGTCGATTTCCTTGGCGCGACGCTCCAGGTCCGCTTGGGCCCCACGGCTGCGTTCCTGGCGCAGGGCGCGCACCGCCACCTCGGTGATTTCTTGTTCCAAGGGGGACAAACGCTGCGAGTCCCCGCCCCAATGCACGAACACCTGGCGCAACTCGCCCTCCAGGGCCTGGTCGGCTTCGTTGGAGTGGGATTGCCCGGTCAACCAACTCTTGTGATCCTCCGCCAAAGTCTCGCGGCGGCTGCGCAACTGCGACTTGAGCCGGTCCAGGGCGTCTTCGGCCTCCGGCGGCGCGGCTTGGGGTGAGCCCCCTTCGATCAACCGCACGAATTCCTGACGCGCGGCTTCGGAGAACGCCTTTTGGTGGTCTTCGACCACGCCCAGGTGCCGTTGCATCAACGCGGTTTGGATCGCGTTTTCGATCAAGCCGGCCACGCGCGAAAGGCTCACCGAGCGAACCTTGCGAACCCCGCGCGCCTGCATTTCCTCCGGCGTGGTCTCGCGCGCCATGCGGCGCACCACGTCGGTCACGACGCAATCGAGTTTGGCTTCGTGAGTCATTGTGTCAGCGCTCGCTTCACACCAACGAAGCTTCCCAAGGCTCGCGGAGCAAAACGGAGGCACTTTCCTCCCGAAGAAAACGTAGGGCAGGGTGGGAAAGGGAACAAGAGCGCCCGTCGAGGCACCCCAACTTTCCCACTGCTGGGAGAGTCCTCCGCGACCGCAAGGGGCCCTCAACGCCGAAGAGCGGCCCCGCACTCGGCGAGGACCGCTCTTCGATCGATGGAGTCGTCGTTGGACTACTCTTCCATCATTTCTTCCACGTGGTCCTCGCCACCCCAACCGGAGACGGTCTTGTCGTTGCCGGGCTGCTCGTAGGTGTACGAGGTGCCCTTACGATCTTGCACGTCTTTGGTCCAGAAGTAGTAGGGGTTCACGGCGAGGATGTCGCCGATGCCCATGGCGAAGCCGACGATCGGGTACACCGGCAGAATGTCCTGCAGCAGAGCGCCGTGGATCCAGGAGTCTTGGGAGTACTTTTGGTTGACGTACTCATCCCAGTTCCGCGAGAGGCGGTTCGGACCGGAGTTGCAGGCGCTGAAGCTCAAGAGGCCGCCCAGCAGCAGGCCGGCGGTGAGGAATTTTTTGGTTTTCATAGGGAAGTCTCGGAAGAGATTCTTTGAGAGAGGTTGGCGAAAGCACGCGCAAGGAATCGAAGCTCCTGCGGGCGCTTTCGGCGCAAAAGCCTACGGAGAATGGCCCCAAGCTCAAACGAAGGAGCCGTAAAATCGAGCACCTGGGGCGTCCCCTTGCCTCCCGGGCGCGGGCATAATGGCCGGCCATGCGTTGGAATCCCCTCCCCTGCTCCCCTCTTCGGGACCTCTCTAGGAAGTTGCGGACCGGACTCGCCGTCTGCGCTTTGGCCTCGGCGAGCGCGGCCCAAACCCCGCAGCACTTCGGGGCCGTGCTGCCCGCCTACACGGGAGCCGAGCATCCCACCGCCCTGGCCTACGACGATCAGGGCCTGCTGTGGATCGCGGACCTGGACACCCGTCGCATCCTGGCGGTGGATCCCGCCGGCGAGCTCCAGATCTCCTTTCAGTGGCCGAAACAAAGCCGCGTTGGCGGCATCGCCCACGACCCGGAAGGCAAGCTTTGGGTGACCGACACCTGGAACCATCGCCTGTTCCACGTGGACCGACGCGGGCGCGTGCTGTTCGCGCTCGATCAAGAAACTTTGCTGCACCCCGAAGGGTTGATCCGGCGCGGCGACGAACTGTGGGTCGCCGACACCGGGGGCGGTCGGATCGCGGTGTTTGACCTCGAAGGCAAGTTCTTGCGGGGCCTCGGGGACCAGCACCTGCAACGGCCGCGCGGATTGTGCGCGGTGGGCGAGCAACGCATCGCGGTCGTAGACGCCGGGAGTTCCACGGTGGTCGTGCTCGACGAACAGGGTGCCTTGGTGCAAACGATCGGTGGTTGGGGTTGGTTCCCGGGCCAGTTCTCGGATCCGACCGACATCGCTTTCCATGCCGGTCGGTTGTACGTTGCCGACCGGGAGAACCAACGCCTCCAGGTATTGAGCGAAGCGGGCGAAGCGCTCTACCGTATCGGCACCCACGCCATCCTTCCGCGCGAAGGGGACGGCAAGTTGCATTACCCCGCGCACCTCGTTCTCGACGCTGCCGGCGAACGGTTAGCGGTCGCGGAACCGATGGATGGCCGCGTACAGTTTTTTGGCCTCGCGCCGGGGGAGAAACCAGCCCCCAACCCGCGCCGGCCCGAGTCCGTGCAACCCTCCCCCCACTACGGCCCTCGCTGGGCTTTGGCGGGGCAGTATCTCGCGATTCCGGAACCGGAGTCTCACCGCGTGCGCCTCTTCGACCTGCGCTTGGTGCCGGAAGAAGACCCGGTGCAGGTTACGCAAATCGGTGGATTCGGCCAGAATTTGGGCCTTTTCCGCGATCCCGGCTCGGTTTGGTTGCGGGCCGATCCTTTGACCCTGTGGGTCGCCGATCGCGGCAACCAACGTTTGGTGGAAGTGGCTTTGGACCTGAACCCCGAGGCTCCGTTAGCGCAACACCTGCGCGCCGGACGCGTCGTGCGATCGCTCGATTGGGCGGCTTGGAACGCTGCCTTGCCCAAGGAGCAACGCCTGCCCGCGACCCCGCGAGTCGAAGACCTGCTGCTGCTCGAAGACGGACGCATGCTGGTCTTGTGCTGGAACAATCGCGTGGTGTTGGTGCTCGACGCGCAAGCGCAGCTCGTCGGGCGTTTGCCCGGCGCGACGGCCATGCCCTTGTTCGCCCCGCGCGCCATGGCGTGGTATGCGCCCAGCCAACGCTTGGCGTTAGTCGATGAGGGTTCCGCCGCCGTGTGGCTCGTGGACCTCGCGGGGAAAGAACCGAAGCCCTTTGGGGTCGAGGAGCTGCGCCGCCCCACCGGGGTAGCGTTTCGCCCGAACGGCCACGTTCTCGTGGTCGACCGGGCCCTGAGCGAATTGTTGGAGTACAGCCCCGCAGGGGAGTTGCTGGAGCGACGTTACCGTCCGGGCCTCGGTCGGGATGGTTTGTACGGTCCCACCGACTTGGCCTTGGATACCGAAGGACGGATCTTTGTCCTCGACCATGGGAACCACCGGGGCATGGTGTTCGACGAAAAGGGCGAGTGGCTGCAAGCCTTCGGTTCGCGGCTTTACACGCGTCCTGCACGCTTGCCGCACGCACCAATGCCCACCAACGACGGGGACGCAGAAAGCAACGGGGAAGAGGAATGAAGACCCAAGCGACCAACCACACCCTCCGATCCCCTTGGGCTCAGGCCGCAGCCTTCGCCTTGTGCCTGCTGCCGTTGGCACCCGCCTGCGGATCCAAAGAGAGCGCTCCAGAACGCGGGTCGGACACCTCCTCCACCAGTACGCAAGCCACGGCCAGCCTCCCCAACGACTCCGACGCTTGGCGCTGGGTCCCGAGTCATACGCACGGCTTTTGGTGCGCGTGGAAGCCGGTGCAAGCCCCCCTCGAGATGGGCCCCTCCTTCCCCATCGAGGTGCGCGTCAGCGCCGCCAAGGATGGCGAACCTTTGGACCTCCAACCCGAGCAGATCGCGGTGGACGCGCGCATGCCCGACCACGGCCACGGCATGTTGCAGCACGTGGAGATCCAAAAGCTCGGCCCGGGCCACTTCCGGGTCGACGGTATGCGGCTGCACATGCTGGGTTACTGGGAATTGACCGTGGACGTGACCCGCGGCGCTTGGACCGAGCGAGCGCAGTTCCCGATCGAGCTTTGATTTTGGGGGCTGGGCGAGCGTCCCGAGCTGGCCCATCGAAGAGGCTCGGCGAGGTTCTGCGCTTGGATGGCACGCGGTAGCGCCTAGGCTAGGGCCAGCCCCATGAACGTACTCCGGTTCCCCAAGCCTCCTTCCTCCGACGAGCGGAGGTATGGGGAGAAGCTCCCCAAGAGGCTTGCACTGGCAGGCGGATTGTTGGTCTTGATGGGCCTCGGCGCTTGCAGCGAAAGGGACCCCGCGGACGAGGACTTCCTGCGGCGTGCGAGCGCCTTCACGCCCCTGCAGCCTGCCTCGCCCGACGAGACGATGCCATTGCCGGATCTCGAAGCCGCTGCCGAGTTGGGGCACCGCCTATTCTTCGACCAACGCTTGTCCGGCGACGGAACGATCTCCTGCGCGACCTGCCACGACCCCGAGCACGGTTTCGCCGATCCTCGCCCCCTGGCGGACGGCATGGGCCAGGCCACTCGGCATGCGCCCACCCTGCTGCACGTCGCGCATCATCGCTGGTTTGGCTGGGGAGGCAAGGCCGACACGCTTTGGAGCCAAGCGATCGGGCCCTTGGAAAGTGCGCACGAGATGGGCGGCCATCGGCTCGCTCTCGTGGAATCGTTCTTTCGCGATGAGACCTACGCAGACCTCTACAACAAGGCGTTTCGCACGAGTCCTCAGATCTCCCGCTTCCTCGAGCCCGCAGAGCCAGGCGAGCAGCGGCTGAGCGCCCAAGAGGCTACGGCGCTCTGGCCGGACCTGGACCCGTCGGACCAGAACGCGACCCATGGTCTGCTGGCCGATAGCGCCAAAGCGCTCGCCGCCTACCAACGGAAGCTGGTCACGGGCCCCTCCCCCTTCGACCGCTACGTGGAAGCTTTGGCGGCGGGTGAATCCACTGAAGACATCCCCTTCGGCGAAGCCGAGCGCCGGGGCTTCGAACTGTTCGCCGGCAAAGCGCGCTGTTTCGTGTGCCACTCGGGGCCCTTCTTCAGCGACGGAGAGTTCCATAACACCGGCGCGCCGCCCCTGCATGGCGGGGAGCCGGAGGACCCCGGCCGCTATCGGGATGGGAAGCTCCTGCAGGCCGATCCTTTCAACGCGACCGGGGAGTTCAGCGCCGACCGGGAGGGCCAAACAGCGGAGCGCACGCGACTCCTGAAGATCGGGTCCGAGCAGTGGGGCGAATTCAAGACGCCCACCCTGCGCAACGTGGACCTGACCCCGCCCTACATGCACCAAGGCCAATTTGAGACCCTCGAAGCGGTCGTCGCCTTCTACGACACCCTCGAAAACTCGGTCGGAGCCAGCCATCATCAGGAACAAATCCTGCAGCCGATCGGTCTTACCGAAGCGGAAAGGGCCGACCTGGTGGCGTTTCTGCGGTCCCTGACCGGCACCCCGGTGCCCGAAAAGTGGACCCAGGACCCCTTCCCATAGGCCTGTAGGCCCTCTGTGGCCTACACTTTCCGTGCACCGAGCCCTGTTCGGCCCCCAGCCAGGACCCTCTCCCGCTCCCCTTCCTTCTTCTATGCGTCACCTGACTTCGACCTCGGGGCTTCTCGCCCTGTGCCTCGGCACCCTCGCCGTCTCCCCCGCCAGCGCCCACGAGGACGACCCCAAGATCCTGGACCGCAAGGCTCCGGTCACGAGCCAGGGCTTCCGTCAGGCCCTGCCCCAGAACGGCTTGCTCCAAGGCACTTCGGCGGTGCTGCCCTCCTTCGGGTCCACGGGCATGATCACCCTGCGCGCGTGGGTGCCCCTCAACCAGATCGACGGCGCCGACACCGGCAACGATTGCTGGGGTTACGTCTCTCCGCAGGGCCTCGAAGTGGCCATCATCAGCACCTCCGATGGCACCGCGTTCTTCAGTTTGGAGACCGCCGGCAACCCGGTGCAGATCGGCTACGTACCCGGCCCGAACAGCCTGTGGCGCGACGTGAAGGTTTGGTCGAACTACGCCTACATCGTCAGCGAGGGCGGCGGAGCCGTGCAGGTCGTCGACCTCTCCAACGCCGACAATGGTTCCGTGTCTTCGGTGGGCAGCTTCGGCCTAGGCACGGGCGGCAGCCACGCAACCCACAACGTGGCGATCGATGAGACCAGCGGCTTCTTGTACCGCTCGGGCGGCAACGGCTTGGGCTTGCGCATCTACGACCTGAACCAGAGCGCAACCAATCCGCCGCTGGTGGGCGAATGGCACACCAAGTACGTGCACGACGTGCAAATCGTGACCTACACCAGCGGGCCCTATGCCGGCAAACAGGTCGCGTTCTGCTGCGCCGGCTTCAACAACGGCTACACGAACACCGGCCTGACAATCCTCGACGTCACCAACAAGAACAACATCGTGGTGATGGGCGAGGCGTTTTATCAGGACCCGGCCTACTCGCACCAGGGTTGGCTGTCCGAGGACCGCAACTGGTTCTACTTGGGCGATGAGCTGGATGAGGACGGTTCGCTGACCACGCGAACGCACGTGATCGACGTGAGCAACCTGAACAACCCGCAAACCCAAGGGTTCTTCACCAACGGCAACCAGGCCATCGGCCACAACCTGTACACCAAGGATGGGTTGATCTTCGAAGCCAACTACACGAGCGGTCTGCGCATCTTCGATTACTCCGTGAACCCCACCAACCCGCCGGAGGTGGCCTTCTACGACACCTATCCGAGCGGAGACGGGGATTCCTTCAACGGACTCTGGAGCGTCTACCCCTACTTCCCGAGCGGCTTGGTGATCGGCAGTGACCTCGAAAGCGGCTTGTTCGTCTGGTACGTGGGCGACCCCAAACTCGACATCCAAGTCGTGGGCGGCGCGCCGACGGCCATCAACCCGGCTGGCGAAACCCTGAACGTAACCATCGCGGAACAGAGCGCCGGGGACCTGGTGGCCGGATCGGCGACGCTGGTGTACGACGCGGGTGCGGGCCCCATCTCGGTGCCCCTCACCTCGGTCAGCGGCAACCAATACACGGTCGACTTCCCCGCGATTCCCTGCGGAACGCTGGTGAGCTGGTACATCACGGCGGATTCTGCGGGCGGTTTGGATTGGAACGCGCCCGTATCCGCCCCGGCGGCGCCTTTCGTGTCCTTCTCGGGTTCTGGCTTGGCCGACCTGGGCAGCTTCGACATGGAATCCACGGCGGGCTGGGTCGCCGGTGCGGCGGGTGACAACGCCACCACCGGAGTGTGGGAGCGTGGCAACCCCAACGGCACCGCGGCGCAACCCGAAGACGACCACAGCCCGTCGGGCACCGATTGCTGGTTCACCGACCAAGGTTCGGTGGGCGGCAGCATCGGTCAAGCGGACGTGGACAACGGCAGCACGACGTTGCTGTCCCCCCTCTTCGACCTTTCCGCCAACCCGGGAGCGACCATCAGCTACTGGCGCTGGTACGTCAACAACGGCAACTCGGCGGTCGACGACTCCTTCGTGATCGACATCTCGAACGACGGCGGCAGCTCTTGGACCAACGTGGAAACCTTGGGCCCGGGGCACCCCGAAGCGAGCGGTGGCTGGTTCCAACACACCTTGACCGTCAGCGACTTCGTCACCCCGACCGCGCAGGTGCGCTTGCGCTTCATCGCCAGCGATCTGGGCAGCGGCTCGATCGTCGAAGCCGCGATCGATGATCTGGAGGTTGCCGAAGTTTCCTGTGGCGGCACGATCAGCACCTTCTGCGATCCGAGCGTGACGAACTCGACCGGCTTGCCCGGGTTGATGAGCGCGACGGGCTCGGTGGTCGCCGCGGACAACGACCTGACCCTGTCGGCCAGCCAATTGCCCCCCAGTCAATTCGCGTACTTCATCGCGGGTACCGAGAGCGCGGCGGGCTTCACCCCGGCGAACTCCATGGGCACCTTGTGCTTGGGCGGCAGCTTGGCGCGCTTCAATGCGCTCAGCCAGATCTTCAGCACCGGCGGAACGGGAACCGGCAGCGTCATGATCGACCTGACCAACATCCCCACCAACCCGGCCCAACCCGTGCTAGCCGGCCAGAGCTGGTACTTCCAATGCTGGTACCGGGACTTCTTCCTGGCGAGCTCGACCTCGAACTTCACCAACGGCTCGGTCGTGAGCTTCGAGTAGCGCTTCGGGTCCCCCACGCCCCATCAGGCCCCTCCAAGCTGCGCTTGGGGGGGCCTGCGCTTTTTAAGACCTGAGGTTTTTTCGAAAGGCTCGGTAACGCTTTCACGCCCTCGCGGATGAGGACCAGGAACGGAGAACCCTCCACCCCCGAATCCCATGAAACACCTCCTCCTCTTGGCCGCCCTGGCCCCCCTTGCCTCCGCCGCCAACCTAGCGGCCCAAGCCCCGGCATCGACCGACGCCTCGCGTGCCACTCAAGCGGTCGACGTCCCCCCGCAACTCACGCCCGAGATCCTGGCGGAAATCGACGCACAACTGCTGCTCGACGAGCCCGGCGATGGTCGCACTTGGGCGCGCGGAGACCGCTGGAAAGCGTCCTTCGGACCCGAAGGCCTGACCTACATCCCCTTCTTCGGCTCCGATGCGCCCCGCAACTACCCGCTGCGCTTGGACCTCGTCCAGGCGACCGTGGCCGGACAAGCCCTGCCGCTCGCCCCGCGAGAACGCTCGCGCGTGGGGCACCGGGTTGCCTTGGATCGTGGTGCCTTGGCGGAGGTGTACCACCTCACCCCCTCCACCGTGGAGCAGACCTTCGTGTTCGACCACTTGCCGGAGCGCGGAGCGCTTCACCTCGAGATCGAAGTGGAAACGGAGCTGCAGCCGGTGCTTGCGCCCGGCGGTGGCATCGACTTCCACCACGAACTGGGTCGCGTGCACTACAGCGGGGCGATCGCCATCGATGCGCGCGGCCGGACCCTGGAATTGACACAGGCTCTGACCAGCAAGGGACTGCGCATCACCGTCCCCGCAGCCTTCGTGCGTACGGCGACGCTGCCGTTGGTCGTCGATCCGATCCTGTCCACGATCTCGGTCGTGCACGACGCGCGCCGGCAGGTGGCGGTCGACGTGGCGTACGAAGGCAACAACGCCACCTACCAGATCGTCTACTCCGAGCTGCAAAGCGGGCTCGATAGCGACATCATCGCCATCTCCTACAACGCGTCGCTGGGGTTGCTGATTTCGCCGGCCGCGATCGACATCACCAGCACGTATTGGGGCGATCCAAGCAATGCCTCCTGTTACCACGAAGAACAGTTCCTGTGCGGAGCGGTCGTCGGGGTCCTCATTGGGAACCGCACCGTCTGGGGCCGCACGCGCCACGCGGGGACCGGAAACCTGGGACCCCAATTCCAGATCAGCGGCTTTGGCGCCGAAACCGTCGACGTGGGCGGCAAAGGCAACTCCGTCGCATCGGCCTACGACTACATGGTCGTCTGGCAAGAAGCCGACACGCTCAACCAAGACTTCGACATCGTGGCCCAAGCGGTGGAAGGCGACAGCACGCTGACCGGCGGGCGCATCGTGATCGACGGCGATGTCGGCGACATGGATCGCAAGCCCGCGATCTCGAAGTCCTCTGGCCGCCCAGGAACCTCGAACGCGGACAACGAGTACATGATCGTTTGGGAACGGGAGATCAGCCCTACGGACCACAACATCCGGGCCCAAGTGATCGAGTACACCGGCATCCTCACGGGCCACAGCCAATTCAACGCCTACAGCTTCAGCGACGCCCTGGATCCGGATGTGTCGAGCGTCAATGACTACCGTACCTACAACGACGATCCCTATTGGGTGATCGCCTTCGAACGGCGCATCGGTTCCTTGTACAGCATCTTCACCGTGGTGGCACGGGACGGCAACGCCGACAACGCGCGCAACGTGAACGTGATGCAGAACCTCGATCTGGACCTCGATCACCGCGATCCCGTCATCGCCCAGGATAGTCAGGACTACTTGATCGCGTACCAAAGCGAAGCCCCGAACGGGGACCGCCTGGTGCACTTGGCCGGCGCTAACGTGGTGCACGATGGCGGAGAACTGCGCACCGGCCTAGCCTTGCGTCGGGAGACCCTGGATCTTTCCTCCCAGATGCCCGCTTCGATGGGCTTGGCCACGCACTGGGACGGCGGCGGCCCCTTCGGCGCGGCGGAACCGGGGGATGCGATCATGGCTTGGATCGTGCGCGATGCGACCACGCAGGACTACGAGGTCGCCGGTGCCATCGTAGCCGAAGTCACCAGCTCGGTTTCCGGCTCGCAGTTCTGCGAAGCAGCGGTCAACTCGACGGGCACCTCGGCCTGGGTTAGCGCGCGCACGGTCCTGTGGACTCCGGGATCTACGGTCTCTTTGACCGCCTCGGACATGCCGGCCAACGTCTTTGGGCACTTCATCGTGTCGGACCAACCCGGTTTCGTGTTGAACCCCGGCGGCAGCCAAGGGCATCTGTGCTTGCAGGGCGCCATCGGCCGCTACAACGCCATCTCCGAGATTCTGTGGAGTGGAACGGAAGGCAGCGCGACGCTCAACATCGATTCGAGCACCGTACCGAGTCCTTTCGGCCCCACCACCGTGCTCTCCGGCCAAACCTGGAACTTCCAGTGTTGGTTCCGGGATAACGGCCCCAACTCGAACTTCACCAACGCGGTGGGCATCACCTTCGATTGATGCCGCCAGGAGGACGACGGCGCGCCCGGATTCGCAAGAACTCGGGCGCGCTTACGGTCCTAGGCGCGACGAGAGCTTGGCCAGCGCGCGGTGCAGGATCACCCGCACCGCCCCTTCGCTCTTGCCGAGTTGCTCGGCGATCGCCGCCCTCGACAGCCCGGCTAAGTGCGCCAAGGTCACGACTTCGCGCTGCTCCTCGCTCAGCCCCTCAAACGCCGCTTCGATGCGCGCGACTTCTTCGCGATCGCTGGCCAAGCGGCTCGGAGTCGAAAAGGTTCGATAGTGTTGCATCAAGTCCGCGCCTGCCGATTCATCGCTCGGGGCTTGGGCCGCGACTTCTCGCAAAACGTCGCGCTTGCCCGCCAAATAGTAGGCGCGCCGGTCGTTGATCTTGCGCAGGGCGGTCGTGAAGAGCCAACGGCGAAAACCTTGGTCGTCGGGACGCTGAAAGCGCTCGGCGTGTTCCAGTACCTCGCGGCACACCGATTGCACCACATCGAGGCTCGATTCCCGGCCGCTCAAGAGCGGGCCAAATCGCAGTCGCACAAACGCGTGGAGCTCGCCATGATGACGTTCCAACAAACGCTCCAGCGCGTGCCGATCCCCTTGAGCGGCGGCGCGACCGAGAGTTTCATCGGAGGCCCCGCGATGGTTCTCCGAACTTTCCTCTTCGCTGGACACCCGCATAGTATCGGCTTTTTCCGGTGGGAAGGCGACTCTTTGCGATCCCCGACCCTCCGAGTCCCCCGCCCACCGCGCTCCTCCCATGACGAATCCTGAGCAGCCTGCACCCGGCCCGTCCGATCCGGTGGAAGGGCTCGTCTTCGAGATTCTGGAGCGCATGGAGCGCGAGGGCTCCGCAGCCATCGATCAAGCCGCGTCGGACCATCCCGAACACGCGGCCGAGTTGTTGGCTCGGATGCGTACGCTGCAAGCCATGGGATTGGTGGAAGTGCCCCCCGGCGCTCCGCTCCACATCCCGACCCACTTGGATGGCTACCAGCTCGGGGACCCCTTAGGAGAGGGCGGCATGGGCTTGGTGCTCGCCGCGCACGACGTGCACCTCGATCGGCCCGTGGCGATCAAATGGATGCGGCCCAACTTCGCGACACGGCCCTCCGTCCTCGAACGATTTCTGCGCGAAGGTCAAGCCGTCGCTCGCTTGCACCACCCAAACATCGCGCGGGTTTTTCACGTGGGCCAAGCCGAGGGCCTGCCCTACTTGGTGATGGAGCGCATCGATGGATGCACGCTCGCAGCCGCCCTCGACAGTGCCCAGCGGCGCTTTGGCGAGCGCCCGGTCTCTCAACGCAACGGACACGACTGGTACGCGTGCGTTTCGGAAAACTGCCTGCCAGGCGAACCGTCCCCGCCCGGGAGCCTGTTTGACGGTAGCTGGGCGCAAGTCGCGGCTCGCATCGCTCGCGCCGTAGCCGAAGGCCTCCAACACGCCCACGCTGCGGGCGTGCTGCACCGGGATGTGAAGGCATCCAACGTGCTGCTGACGCCCAGCGGGCGCGTGGTGTTGATCGACTTCGGACTCGCAAGACTCGACAGCGCGGAGACGATGACGGCCGAAGGCAGTCGTTTGGGCTCGTTGCCCTACACATCCCCGGAGTGCATCCAGGCCGGCGTCGGTGCTTCCGAGCGCTCGGACGTGTACTCCCTCGGTGTGTTGCTGTTCGAGATGCTCACCCAACGCTTGCCCTACCGGGCAGGCAGCGAAGCGGGGCTCGTGCGTTTGATCGAGCGCGGCCAAGCCCCCGCACTGCAGCGTATCGACCCCGCCCTTCCCCGTCCCCTGACCGAAAGCGCCGAACGCGCCCTGCGCCGCGACCCCACCCGACGCACCCCTTCCGCAGCCGCCTTGGCGCACGACCTAACCCGCGCCCTGGCCGGGCAAGCCCCCATCCCCCACGGCGACGGAGCGCTCGCTTGGATTCGTTCCCATTGGCGCGGGCATCCGGTACGCACCGTCGCGATCGCCGGGGTGGCCCCCGTGTTGCTCGCGTTGCCCACCGTACTTCTGACCTTGCGCGCGCAGGCAACCGAGCGCATCGCTAGCTGGGCCGAGCGATCCCAGGATCGTTTGGCTCTGGCCTTGGAAGCCACCGCCAGCTTGCGCGCTGCCCTGCCCGATGCGCCAGCCTTGGAAGGGACTTCGTTAGGTCGATTGCGCACGCAGGTTTTGGAAGATCTGCGCGTCGTGGAAGAGCGCATTGCCGCCGAGCGCGGAAGCCTCACCCCTTCGGCAGCCGTCCTGGCGCTCGAACGGACCGAGCCCGATCCTTTGCTGCTCGAACAGCAGAGCATCGAAGCGGCCCGCGCCTGGCTCGCAACGCCGGAGCCCCGCGATCCGCACGAAGCCCAGCAGCATCTCGACGTCCTGAGCCGCTTGCGGCTCGCATCCAGCCGTTCGGTGGACGCCGAGTGCGCTTCCATCGAACTGCTGGCTTGGCTGTGTGCTGATGCTGCGCGCCAGGAAGCGTGGGAATCGGCCCAAGCCTGGAACGAACAGGCTTTGCACCGAACGCGAGCCTTGCGCAGCGCTCTGCCCGATTCCGCGTGGTTGCAAGCACGCGAACAGGAATACCTAGCCATCCAGCAGGAGCGTCCACGATGAGCGCTGCCCACGAGCCCTGGCCACAAGATCCCGCCCTCCTCGATCTCGATCCAGAGTACGAGCTGAAGGAGCGACTCGGCAGCGGGACTGCCGGCCAGGTTTGGTCCGCGCAACAGCGCGGTTTAGACCGTTCCGTCGCGATCAAACGCTGGTACGCCATGGACTCGGCCGAGGAGCTCCAGCGCTTTGCGCGCGAAGCCACCATCATGGCGCGGGTCGCTCATCCTCACATCGTGCCGATCCTGCGCTACGGCCGTATCCAAGGGCGCCCTGCGCTCGTGATGGAGCACATTCCGGGGTGCGACCTGCGGACCTTGCTCAGCGCCTTGCGGGCCGCGGCACCTGAGGAGCGCCAGAACGCCCTCAAGTGGGTACTCGGCTGCGAGGATTTCCCTTGGCCCGCCCATTGGGCTTGGTGGCGCATCGCGGTTTTCCTGATCGCTCCCCTCGCGCGCGCTCTAGACCACGCGCATTCCTTGGGAGTTCTGCACCGCGACCTGAAGCCGAGCAACATCCTAGTGCACAAGGATGGAAGGGCCTTGTTGAGCGACTTCGGCGTGGCGGCGTGGGATCCCGCCGCCGACACCGCAGACGATCCCGCTGGGCCGCAAGCTCCCTCTACCCAGGGATCCGCCGAGCACCGTTCCCATGGGAACTTGGCCTACGCAGCACCCGAAACCTTGCGCGGGCAGGCTGCCTCCCGAGCGAGCGACCTGTACGCCTTGGGGGTCATCGCCCGCGAACTGGTGACGTTGGCGGCCCCCTATCGCCTTGCGGGGGAAGGCCCGGCCGCTCATATCGCTGCGATCGACCACGCTCACTGGCGCCCGCTCCCGACGGGATTGCCGAAGGACCTGCGCGCCGTGCTCGAGCACGCCACGCGCGCCCTCCCTGAAGAGCGTTACAACACCGCCGGCGACTGGGCGCGGGATCTGGAGGCCTGCTCCCAAGGGCGCGCGGTCACGGTTCGGCCGGAAGGCTGGGGGCGTCGGTCCTTGCGCTGGGTTCGTCAGCATCGTGCGGCCGCTCTGTGGACCTTGTTGTGGAGTGTGCTCCTGACCGTAGGCCCAGCCGTCGTACAACAAACGCGCTGGCGTGCGGCCCAAGAGGTGCAGGCCGCCGGTGAGCGCGCGCAACGGCACTTTGCCATCGCGCTGGACGGATTGGAGCGGGTGCTGGTCGACTCGAGCACCGTCACGCTGGATGGTCAGCCTCGGCTGGATGCGGCGCGCATCGCGTTGCTCGAACGCGCCCTGCAGTTGTGCGAGGATTTGTTGCTGGATCAGGCCAGGGGGCCCGAGGGCCCGCAGCCGACGGCGCTCGCACCCGACAGCGCTCCTTCGGAAAGCGATCCAGAACGCATCCGCGCCGTGCAAAACAAAGCCCTGCACGGTCTGATTCACGCCCGCTGCCGCTTGGGCGATCTCGCGGAAGCCGAGGCCGCCTGGCAGACCTTGCGCGCGCTGGCGAAAGGCGAACCGTCCAACTGGCCCATCGAAACGCAGTTTTTGCCGGTGCGCATCGCGCACGCCCGCGGGGATTGGGAGCAGGTGGAGGCTCTGGCGGAGCCTCTGTTGGAACGCTTGGGGAGCCTGCCGGCGAACGCAGAACTCTCCCAACGCTACGCCATCGAAATGGGTCTACGGACCGGATGGATTGAAGCGGCCATCCAGCGCGGCGATCGGGAGGTCGCAGCGGAACGAGGGGCTCAAGCGGTAGCCTCCGCCCGGGCGGCCTTGGAAGCCGCGCCAGAGTCTCTGCTCGCGCAACGGGAACTGGCCCGCGTCTTGGGCAATGCCGCGGCCGCTTGGATCGAAATGGAAGACATGCAGCAAGCGCAAAGGCTGACCCGCGAAGCCTTGACCCTGCTCGAAGGCTTGCCCGATACGGTCAATCATCAACAGATGCGCTCGATCCATTGGAACAACTTGGGCGCCATCGAACGTCACGCGGGACGCTACGCTCGGGCCGAATCCGCCGAACGGCACGCGCTCGCTCTGCAGACCAAGGTTTGGAACGCGATCCCTTCTTCGGAATCGTTGCGCTTTCAGGTCGGGCGGACCCAGTATCGTCTCGCGCTGAGCATGCGCTTGCACGGGCGGCCCACGCCAACCGTGCGAACCATGCTGCGCTCGGCCCTGCGCCCTTTGCAGGCCGCTTGCGCCGTGCCCCACAGCACTTGGAACCAACACGTACTGCTCGCTTCGGCCGCGAGCGAGTGGGGCCAACTGGAAATGGAAGCGAAAGACTTCGCCACCGCCCTGGAGGCTTGGGAGTTGGCCCGCTCGGCCTACGAGTCCGCGCGCATGCTGCGCCCCACCGACACGACCTTGGAGCCCTTCCGGCAACAGGCTTGGCTGCGTCGAACGGGTTTGGCGATGCACCACCGCCCCGAAAGCGCGCAGGGCTGGCTGACGGAGTACCGCCTAGCGTTCCCAGGGGACGCGGGCGTGGCGCGCAACGTCGCGACGATGCTGTGCGTCTTGGCCGCGCGGGTAGAGCAAGGCCAGGCCGCACCACCTGAGGACTTCGAGGAGGGTGCGCAGGAGTATCGGGAACACCTCCACGCTTTGGCGTTGGACCGCTTAACGGAAGCCTTGGAGCTGGGAGGTCTGGACCATGAAATGCTCGTTTCCCACGATCCTTGGAAGGCCTTGCACGCCTCCCAGCGCTTCCAAGCCCTTCTACAGCGTGCTCCTTCCGGCGCTCCCGAAGAACGCTAGCGAGCGGACGGACCGGGCACGGCGCCCCAGATTTTTGGGAGCCGGTATCCTGAACGCATCCCCCGGACCGCTCGACCGCAGCGGTCTCTGCCACTTGCACTGCTGCTCGCGCCCATGACCGGAAAAGGTACTCTTGGACTCATTGTTTTGGCCTCTGCCATCGGCTTGGGGCTTTATTGGGCGGCGCGCGGCCCTGAGCTGCACCCCAGCACAGGGCTGTCGCAGGGCGAGGTCCCGGCCCTCCCCCCCAGCGCGCACGATTCGAACGAGCCCGAGTCCTTGACTCCGCTCACGCAGAACGGTCCTTCGGTGGACGGAACCCGTGCCACCGTCGAAGAGCCGCAGGCCGCTCCACAACGCGCCGAGTCGGACTCCGCTTTGGCTCACCCCGAAAAAGCGATCTGGGTGCAGGGCCGCGTGGTGTTTCCTGAAGGCACGCCCCAGGACGAACAGCTTTTCATCGAAGCCCGCGGCAAACCCTTCGACGGGGAACCCGGCGGCCGCCGCCATCACCGAGCAGCGGTAGAGCGGGATGGTCGTTTTCGCGTCGCGTTTTCTCCCGAGACCCAAGTGGGATCCTTGGAGATTTGGGGGAACTACTGTTACTTGAAAGATCCCGTGGTGTGGAACGCCGACGACACCGAAGAGCTGCTCGTCGAACCCCTCTTAGGCACGTTCGTGGAACTGCAGTTGCACCTCCCCACGGGCTCGCCCGAACCGCCCAAGGACTTTTCCGCGCGCGTGGTCGGTTCCTACTCGCGGGTCCGCGGACAAGCGCTCGCGTGGCAGCCAGGAGGCCGCCTAAGTTTGCCCGCCGTACCACCAGGTAACTACGGCGCGCATGTCACCGTGGTCGCCGAGGGACTCGCCGAGTGGTCCGATTGGATCCAAGTAGATCAACCGGGAGTCCGCCAGACCCAGGAGGTTTCGCTCAAGCGAGAAGCGCGCATCACCGGCCGGGTCTTGGATGAGAACGGCCAAGCGGTGGAGTCGGGGCAGGTATTCGTCGATCGCAAGACCGAACACGAGGTGCACTACGTGGGTCCGCGTTCCGGCGGGGAACGGGTAGAGGACGGCCGCTACACCGCGAAACACCTTGGGGCTGGTGACTACGAAGTGAAGTTCCAAGGGGTCGGGTATCTGAGTGAAGCGCAGCTGCTCACGAACGTAGAACCTGGGCAGACCTACGAACAGGACCTCACCGTGCGCAGCGGCCATGAGATCCACGGCACGGTGCGATGGGTTTCCGGCGAACCGGCCGCGGGCGCCTCGGTGCGCTTGGTGGTGGCCGCCCCCGAGCGCGGGGATGGGGCGGCCACCACGACCGGCTTGGTCGAGGCCGACGCCGAGGGAAGGTTTACCTTGAGCGGTTTCGTCGATCGGGAACCGGTGGCTTTGATCGCTGCGGGTCTGCCTCCAGGGGAGACCCCGCCCGAGGATCTCTCCCGCATCAAGCGCCGGCGTTGGCTGCGCGAACACGAGCAGGAAACGCGCCTCGACGAGGTCGTGCCCGGCGGGCCGGAAGTGGAGCTGGTGTTGGGCCGCGCGGGGCTGCCGTTGGCTGGGCAGGTCGTCGACCAGGACGGCGAGCCGGTTCGGCGCTATCGCCTCACCGTCGCACCCCGCATCGGCGAGAGTTTCGAGGTATCCCTCGCGGGAGCGCGCCGCGAACGAATCGCTGCGAACGACGGGCGCTTTCTTCTGCAGGACTTGCCCCCGGGAGCCTGGGGGGTTCGCGCGGACGCGCGGGGTTATCTGGAAACCGATTGGCATTGGGTCGCCTTACCCACCACCGAAGACCTGCCCATCACCCTCCCCCTAGCCAGCAGCGTGCGTGGCCGCGTCGTGCAAACACAGGGGAAGGCCATCCGCGCCCAAGTCACGTGCGTGCGGGTGCAGGAGACGAACGAGGGGCGCTGGGAGGAGTTTTGGGAAACGCGCCAGCAAACCACCGCGTCCGAGCAGGAGGGCTTTGCCATCATCGGCATGGAACCCGGGACTTGGCGCCTCTTGGC
>JAUHXY010000295.1 GCA_030426785.1 bacterium | reverse complement strand
GCGCGCTGCTGTGCATCTTTTCCCTGCTGGCCCAGGGGTTGGCGGCCGTGTACCTCGTGTTGCTGCTCGGGCGGCTTGTGCTCGGGGTGGGCATGGCCGGGACGGGCCCCCTGGCCTTCGGACTAGCGGCCGGAGAGGCCAACTCCGATCGACGAGGCGGGGCGTTCGGGTTCGTCTTCTCCGCACGCACGCTAGCGGTGGCGGTGGGTGGTACGGCGGGGGGCCTCGTCTACCCCTGGATCGGCGCCCAAGGCATCCTGTTCGGATCCACGGCGATCCTGGTGGTCGCACTCGTGCTCTTCTTGCGGCCCAAAGTGCCCCAAGCCTCCCACGGTTGGCCAGAACCCTCGAACCCGTCCGGAACTGCTTCGCAGCCTCCTATTGGACGCTAAGGCGCACGTCGTCGAAATCGGTGCCGACGCCGTATTGCTGGTAGGTTTGGCGCAGGCGGATCGACAGCGCCGTGCCCTCGATCGATTGATGGGCGCCGGTCGAGTCGAACACAATGGTGTCCGTTTCGAACGTGCCGGGCTGAGGCGTGACCTGGTTGCTGGAGCTGGCGATGATGCGGTTGCCGGCCAGCAGTTGGATCTCGTAGCCGCCGAAGTTGCTGAACCCGCGCGACCCCCCAGGAGCTCGGTGCCCGATGGCCACCGAGACGGTGTAGAGCTTGTCGCGTTCCAACGTGGTGGGCATGATCTGCGTGATCCAGGCCCTGGCCGGATCGCCGCCGATGTTTTCCAGGGCGAGTACTTCGTCCCCTTCGGCGCCGGTGGGCGTGCCTGCGCCTAAGGCCCCTGGATAGGTCACGTTGTCGGGGTTCCAAACGCCGCGCAGCAAGTTCGGTTCGGTGTGATACAGCCAATCGGTCAGTTCTTGCTGGCTATGAGCTTGATCCGCGAGCCCCAAGCTTTCAAAGCTGCTGTCGAGCAATTGCACGCTGGCTAGGTGCATGGGTCGATAGGACCCCGAGATCGCAGAGATGACCGCCGGGTAGAACGCGTTGGCGACCTTGGCTTGCCCGACAAAGTTTGGGTGCAGGCCGTCGGGCAAGAAGTCCGTCTGCAGATCGAGCACGGCATGTACGTCGACGAAAACCGCCCGGGAGAGGGGGTCGTCCAGGTTGGCAACCACCCCCGGTAATTGGTTGTTGAAGGTGTTGATGTGGGCAGCGTTGTTGAAGAACGCCGTGCCCGGTCCGATGGGCGGCAAGTTCGCGATGAGGAATGTTGTCGCGGGTGCCTGCAGGCGGATGCTGTGCACGATGTCCATGATGCCGTGCAGAGCGTTGTTCACGCCCCCCGATCCCAACTGCCCGATGTCGTTCGTGCCAATCATCAACAACACGATGTCGGGACGGGTCAAGCTCACCGCCTGTCCGAGCAGGGGCACAATTTGATCGCTGCGGATGCCGTTGTAAGCTTGGTGGTCGCGATCAAAGTAGGTGTAGTAGCGAGAGTATTGGTTGAGGTCGGGAATCGTGACCCCGTTCTCGTTGTGCACCGTGAAGCGCGTCCCGACGAAGTCTAGAACCGCCCGCTGCTGGTAGAGCTGGAACCAAAGCGGATAGCGATACGAGGTATGACCCTGTACGCCGTGCGTATTGGAGTCGCCGATACACATTACCTTCGTCGGCAGGCTGGGTAGCGGGGCTGCATACGTGTGAAAACCCGGGACAAAGATCTTGGCCCGCGCCGGGGGCACGTGCGCTTGTCCGTAGGCGGGCACTCCGCTCCCCAGACCCAGGGCAAGTGCGCCGAGGAGGGCCCATTGGCAGAGAGGAGATGTGAGCGATAAAGACGGCATGAATAGCGAGCAGGGTTGCCGTAAAAGGACGGAAGCAACCGCCCAAAGGATCCTTCACCAGTCTAGGGCAAGCCAAGATTCCCGCTAGAAACCGGCTTGCCGAGGCGAAAAACGGGCGCAACGGCCCAATTTGGGAGCCAAGGGTCCCGATTCGGCCCCTTCAGGGGCCCGGATGGCTTCTGCGGCTACGCAAAGGCCTTCTTCATGCGCAAGAAGTGCTTCTCGATCAGGTGCCAGCTCAAGAGCGACAGAATCAAGGCCACCGCAAACGCGAGGAAGAAAAAGGCAAACTGCGCCGGTAGGGCCGACCCCATGACGTGGTGCCCCGCAGGCTGCCACACCGAGCGAACCATCGAGTCCGCCGGTCCGTGCCACAGGTAGAGGGCATAACTGTACTTGCCTAAGTACCGTAGCCAGCCCGCACGGAAGATGCGCGCGAGCCAATGGTCTTGAGGACCGGTCATGCACAACCAAAGCAGGCTGCCTCCACCGATCGCAATGATCGTGAACCGTAGGGCGTGCACGGGTTGCTCGCGCCAGCCTTCGTAGTTCTGCATGGCGGTCATGACGCCCCAGGCCAGCCCAGCTCCGAGTAAGAGCGCCCAGAATAGGTTGCGGGTCTGTCGACTCTCGCGCTGGGGCGTGCGGAACAGGAGCGCCAAGGCCGCGCCTGCCACGAGGCCGTCCAAGCGACTGAAAGGCAGCACAAAGCTTTGCACCCAGTTGTAATCCGGGCTTGCCGCGATGCCCATGCGGACGCCCAGCGCGATCACCGCCAAGACCGCGCAGAGGGTCAAAATGGCTTTGCGCCCCAGGAAACAGACGATAAACGGCCAAACGAAGTAGAACTGCTCTTCCACCGCAAGCGACCAGAAGACGTTGGGGATGTGATGTTGGTACCACTCCCCGTTGAGCGCGATCTTGAAGTTCGACAGGTAGGTCCAGTGCCAGGCTTGGTCCTTGAGCGAGTCCGACAGGTAGGCGTCGATGGGGGCCGAGCCGAACTGGGGCAGGATCAAAAAGAAGATGATCAGGACCGCGTAGTAGGCCGGAAAGATCCGCAGAACCCGCCGCGCGTAGAAGTTGCGGTAGTAGTGCTCCTTGCCCTTGGCGTCCCACAGGATGCCGGTGATCAAAAAGCCCGAAAGCACAAAGAACAGGTCTACGCCCATCCAGGCCCGGTCGGCGAGCTTGAAGATCACCTTGTCCCCGACAAAGGTCCCCGGCATGTTGTGGAAGAAGAAGTGCTGGAACATCACCAAAGCGATGGCCAGCCCCCGAATGCCGTCGAGCACGGGGTAGTGCACGTGGCTCTTCTTCGGTTCGGGAAGCGGTTCCTGCGCGGGTCGGATGTCGGGAGGTTGGGCCGCGGAGGTCATAGGGGGAGCAGGGGAGAGGGCTGAGTCTCGCGGGCGGGGCCCGGCGGGCAGGGGGAGCATTCTACGGTGGCGGCCTCCGAGGTTAAGACCAAAGCGAGGCCGGGATTGGGACACGCCGCGCGTACGGGTAGGCTCTGTGGGAGAACGCGCCGCGCTCCGACCGGTCCCCAAAGCCTCGCTCCGTATGCAAAGCACCCCATCTACGGCCCATACCAACCGTCGCGCTTGGTGGCTTTGGGGCGGGTTGCTCGTGGTGGCCTTCGCTCTGCGCTGGCCTCTCATGGGCGAGAGCCTGTGGATCGACGAGCTGTATACGTCGCGCTTGTTCTGTGGGCCGCCCTTGGTCTTGATGAAGACCCTGTTCAGCGACATCCACCCACCCGTGTACTTCCTTTTCATGCACGGGTGGATTGCGGCCTTTGGAGATAGCGAGTTGGCGTTGCGCACGCCACCTCTGATCGCCGGCCTGCTCAGTTTGGTCGTTGTACGGCAACTCGGTGCGCGCTGGTTTGGTTCGCGCGTGGGGTGGATCGCTGCTTGGGGATTGGCGCTGTCTCCCACCCACCTTTGGTACAGCACGGAAGCGCGGCCCTACTCCGCAAACCTACTGTTGACGTTGTTGTGCGTGTGGGCTTACGCGCACCTGCGCGATCGGCAAACCGGATGGCGTTTGACCCTGTGGGCGATGCTCTTGATCGTGACGGCGGGCAGTCATTACTACCTAGCAGCGATTCCGTTCGGGATCGCGCTTTGGGAAGTGGGTGAGCGCCACTCCGGTTGGCGGGGACGAGCCTTGGCCGCCGGAAGTGCGTTGCTGCTCGCGGTAGCCCTGGTGGTCGGGAAGGCCTATGCCTCCGAAGTGCCCACGGAAAAAGGCTACCTGCGGGCTTTTGGGGCCGGCGAGTGGTGGCGACTCGCCTTCGATTGGCTCCCGAGCGGTTTGGTTTTGGCTCCCAAGCACGCCGCAGCCGAGGGATTGTGGGGCGCGGGGCTAGCGAGGGTGTTGCCCTTTGGGTGGGCTTTGCTGTTTGCCTTGGGCGTGGTGATCGGGTGGCGGCGCCACCGGCAGGCCCTGATCTGGACCTTGGCGTTGGGGGCTGCGATCCCCGTGGGGCTATGGGTGCTCAGCGCCGCCGGGCTCTCCAAGGCCTACATCGAACGCAGCG
>JAUHXY010000294.1 GCA_030426785.1 bacterium | reverse complement strand
CGGCTGGACCTTTAAAGAGGGCTTGTACTTCGAGAGCGGCGACCAACAGGAAACCGTGGCCAAGCTTTGTTTGTTCGAGTCCTCCGCCGAGACCCCTTGGATGACTCTGGCGCAATACAAAGAGTCCATGCCGGAAGGCCAAGAGGCCATCTACGTGTTGACCGGCCAAACCCGCGCTACGGTGGAAGGCTCGGCGCACCTGGAAGGTATGCGCAAGAAGGGGTACACGGTGTTGTACTTGACCGATCCGGTGGACGAATGGGCTCTGGAGCGCTTTACCGAGTTTGACGGCACTCCGATTCGCCGTTTGGACCAAGGCGACTTGGACCTGGACAGCGACGACGACAAGCAAGACCTGGAGAAGAAGGCCGAGGAGCACAAGGAGCTGCTCACCGCTCTGCAGTCGTCCTTGGAGGAAGGTGTCAGCGAAGTGCGCTTCTCCAAGCGCCTCGCCGAGAGCCCCGCGGTGCTGGTCGAAAGCCCCGGCGGTATGAGCGCTCACCAGATCCGCATGATGCGCCACGCCGGCCAGGACATCCCCGATCCCAAGCGCATCCTCGAACTCAACCCCGACCACCCGCTAGTGCAGGGACTGCAGAAGCTGTTCGGCGTGGACGCGAATTCCCCGCGCATCGCCGAATTCGCCGAGTTGCTCTACGACGGCGCGCTCTTGCGGGAAGGCGGCATGCCGAAGAACCCCGCCAAATTCCAGGCGCGCTTGACCGAGCTGATGGTCGAGAGCCTGCGTTAGAGGCGCATGGTCACGGGGCTGTAGCGAAACAGCGGAGCGAGTTCAGCCGTCCATCAAGCCCAAAGCCTGCAAGGTTCCGATGTAGGTGCCCAGGTTGTGGGTATTGTCGTCTACAGGATGGGTGCACGAACGCCAAAACTCCTCGGCCAGCTTCTCGACGCGACCGGGGGCGCTCCCGATCTCTAGGGTGCGGCGCAAGTAGCGGTTGTCGAGAGGCGCAGCCTGCGGGTCGCGGGTCAGCCAAAAGCCGTACTCCAACGGAGCCCAGAGGTAAGCCGTGTCCACGTATTCTCCAAACCCATCCTCGGGCAGGTAGTTCGGGCCCCAGCGGGCTGCATCGCAGAATGGAGGTTCGCCCGGGCCCCCTTTGGGCCCGACCGCGAAGCGATGATACGGCCCGCGCACGCTGGTCCGTTGCCCGTAGCGCTCCCCTTGGAAATGCGTGAAGACGGGGCCGAAGAACAGGTAGTCGAGCCCCCGATTGTGGAGTTCGGCCAACGTTTGGAACGCGCCGAGGTGGGCTTCGCGGAAGACCGACTCGTTCATCGCCCGCTGGGCGTGCATCAGGAACATGAGCTGGTAGGTCTGGGCCGCGTCATAACGCCCTCCGAAGAGTGAGTCCAGGTTGACCCGATGCACCAAGCCGTTGGGCATCGAGGCGACTTGGAACAGCTCCACGACCTTCTGGAACCACGGCAAAGCTTCCGCACGCCAAGCGTCGTCGGCCAACTGGTAGGCGGCCGACATGGCGTCCAATCCCCAGGCGTGTTCGCGGCCCATCGGCAGTCCATGTCCCGGGTGGGCGCGCGCCCAAGTCAGGTAAGTGCGCAAAGTCACGCCGTGGGACCACTCCACCTTTTGGTGGGAGTGGTTGTGGAACCACAGGTGAAAGAGGCTGGCCACGTGAAACAGTCCGTCCTTGGCCAAGGGGTCGTTGCCCAACCAAACCAGCGCTTTGTGGTTTTTGGAGTACCGGATCATGTGCTGATCGTCGTGACCCATCCAGGCCAGCAGCGCATGCGGCTCCCGTGGCAACGCTCCTCCCGCCTCGTGGGGGTTGCCCGGGTCGTAGGGCGGGCGCAAACCGCGCCGCGCAACCTCGAGGACGTGCGCGGAAGGAGCGGGTCCCCCTTTGCACACGAACTGAAACTCCGGGGGGACCATGAAACCGTTTTGACGGAAGTCAAAGGGCACGGCCCCGCGCTCGTCCAGCCATCCCGCAACGCCGATCGGGTCGCCGTTTTCGGCATATTGCGCGTCGGGTTGCCGCGCCACGTTCATGCGGTGCAACAGCTCGATGCGCTCGTAGCCGACGTGCGAAGCCGCGTAGGCGGTGCGATGTCCGGAGAGGAACGGGATGCCCATGCCGCCTACCGCGTACCCGTGGGGGTAACCTTCGGGGTGGCTCCAACCCATGACCGCAGCGCGCACCGGATTGTCGTTGGGGCGGCCGGACCGCAACGGTCCGAGCAAGAGATCGCGTTCCTGGAGCAGCCGGGCTTCCCAGGCGGCGACCCCCCGTTGCCCTCCCGAGCGGATGCCCCCCAGATTGGGCAAGAGGCCCCGTTGGGCGAAGTAGGCCGGTATCGAATTCCACGACCACCGTTCGGGCCCGGCCATGGCGAAACAAAGTCCTTCGATGAAGGCGCCTTCACGCTTGGGAGCTTGTTCCTTTTGCAGGCGAACGGTCATGCGCCGCACGAACTGGGCCTGTGGCCCCATCATGTGCAGGGTGCCGTCTTCCATGGGGCTCACGAGGGAGCGCACCGTCCAGCCGTTCCGGTCGGATTCGCTGCGGGGCGCACCGAGAAACGGATCGCGCACGGCGTGGTCGCTAATCCAGCCGGGGGGCAGGTGCAGGTCAATGGACTTCCAATACACCGTACCGAGGGGTTGGTTGCGGGCGGTACGCTCGCCGGATCCAGCGGTGACTCCGTTGTGGATGCGCAGGTCGAGGGTGGCATGACTCGACCCGCCCCAATCGGTGACGTAGGCCTGCACGCCCATCATGTGCGGCAGGCGCGTGCTCGCCTCGCTGGACTCGGTCGGCCAAAAGACGCCTGCTGTGCGCCACTGCTGGCTGGCGGGTCCGCTTTGCAAGACCCGCACGGTGCTGACGCTTTCCGGTTGCGTATCGCGCGCGATCACGAAGTGGTAGCGGTTGCCGAAGACATCCTCCGTACTGAGGTAGGGCGCGTTGTCACCCGTCGGCCAAGTGCTGGCCGCCGGCTCTGGAAGGGCAAAGTCTCCGTGCAGCACTTCGAGGCGCTGACGGCTACCGACACGCAAGCGCGCGGGGACTTCCATCGGTGCCTGCACTTCGACCACGCTGGCCGCGCCGGTCGCGCTGCGCGTGACGAGGGTCACTTGGGCAGGAACCGGTTCGTCGGAGCTACCGCGCCAGCGCAAGGCCAACGGGGTGCGGCCTGCCGCGCCGAGTGAGAAATCGGCCGGGACGGGCAAGGTCCCGTGCAGGACCAGTTGGCGGCGCGAGCCCACGGGCCACTCCATTTCGGCAACCACTTGACCCGGCGATGTATCGGGTGGCGCGGTCGCCGGAGGGTCAGCTTGGACTTCCGGGGCGGCGCCGAGCAGGGGGCTCGCGGGGGCGGCTGGGGCTGGTGCGTCGGTCGCCTGAGCCGGTGATTGAGAAGGCTTCGGCTCAGTCCCTGGCAAAGTCACGGAGCGGCGGGATGGACCTTCCGCCGCCAAGCCCCGACCCGTCGGGAGGGTCTCGCTCGAAGCCGCAGGCGGATCCGCCGCAGGGGCGAGCGGCGCTTGCGGCTCTTGGTATTGGGGAACGACGGTCCCGTCCCAACGGCTCTCTCCCGGGCGGTGCGACTCGAGGTCGGCAAAACGGGAGCTGGACGTGCGATCGACTTCTTGCGGCTGGGCGCATGCGACCACCCACGCGCAGCTCAACGCGAGCAGTGTGCGGAACAAGCTGGGTGCAAGGGACGCGCAGCGGCTCCGGTGAGCGGTGCCCGGGGGAAGATCACGAGAGGAGAGGCTGGGAGAAATCATGGGGGCCTTGGGCGCGAAGGGGCTCGGCCTGCAGAGCAGTGTAGCGCTGCCACCCGGGAGTAGGTTTGCTGGGGAGCCCATCCGCGCCGAAGCGGTGCACCGCGCTCCCAATCCGGGCTCCCCGTAGGAGGCCTTTGGGGCTGACGTGCCCGGGGTCACTCGCTGGCGGGATCCCACAGGAGTGCGTAGGATTTGGCCATGACCGCTGCCGCGAAACACAAATTGCGCGTTCCCCGCGCCAAAAAGGGAGTCGTTCGTCTGTTGGTCGGGACCCGCAAGGGCCTGTTTCGCATCAAGAGCGATCGGGAGCGCAAGGCTTGGTCGGTCGAAAAGGTCTGGTTCCTGGGTCACACCGTGCACCACGCGGTGGCCGATCCGCGGGACCCCCAGACGATCTTGGTGGCGGCTCGTACAGGTCACTTGGGCCCCACCGTGTTCCGCAGTCAGGACGGGGGCAAGACCTTCAAGGAAGCGAGCAAACCGCCCGCCTTTGATCCCGCTGCCGAGGGTCTTTCTCAACGCACCGTTAACCACACCTTTTGGCTGACCCCCTCGGTGGACGCCGAGCGGGACGTG
>JAUHXY010000030.1 GCA_030426785.1 bacterium | reverse complement strand
GGATTTCTTGGGGGGTGCCAGTCATGGAGGATCTCCGGACAGAGATGGATACTTGGGCATCGAGCAGCGCCAGCGCGGATCCCAAGTCGAAGTGGGAATTCCCTAGGCCTGTCTCGGAGGGGTACCGGGGGATTCGTGGAAGGTCTCGATCTGAGCACGGGCCTGAATGGCGTGGCGCTGCCAATGCAGCACGGCTCGCGCCAGTCGGTCTTCCACCTGAGCGCGGTGCACGGTTCGCAGCGCGTCGATCACAAAGCCCACCCGTCTATGACTCCCCATGTTGGCTTCGTGCAGTTTGCGGGCCACGAATTCGATCGGCTCGGCTTCCAAGGGATCCTCGATCTGCACGCGGATCGCCCGCTCTTCGGGGATCTCGATGCCGTCGCGGTTCGCGATGCGGATCGCCAACCCTCCCTCCGACACGTCGTGCAGCACGAAGCGGCCCTCAAATCCACCCCACTTCAGGTGCACCTGAATGGGCTGAAACGATGCGCTGCGCGGCTGAATGCGGAACGTGCGACGCCGGTTGAAATGGCGCCAGGTTTCACTGTCCTGCAAACTCTCCAAGAGCTGCTCGCGGTTGCACAAGCGCACCTGCACGCGCAATTCTTCCTCGACGCATTGGCAAGCGGTGATCAAACCCACCACTTCGATGTGTCGGTTTTGCCGGACGTCATGGAAAAACAGGGGGCAGGAGTCCCCCGCCGCCACGGAAGTGACGGCGTCGGCCGGCACGGCAAAGGTCACCTCCTCCACGCTCAAGCTCAAAATCTCTGCTTCGACGAGCAAGGAACCCACGCGCCAACGCAACGTCAGATCTTCCCGACGCACGCGCACGCGGTAGGCTTCCATCGATTTTGTGGTGGGTTTCATGGGTCGTCTCGCGAGTTACCAAGACCATTGCAAGCCGAGTCCGAACCAAGCCCAATCCGCTTGGTCGACGGCTTCGAACAAGGTGTCCTCCTGCACGCGCTGGAGAGCGGCAATGCCATGCCACGAAAGGCCGGGCCCAACGTGGTTGCGCCACTCCAAGAGCACGAGCGCATCGGAAAACCCTTGCGGTGGCCGGTAGTCCAAAAAGTAGTCGTGATCGTTGTCGTCGTAAGGCGCCTCCCCCACGCCGAAATCGAAAGCGAATTCGGAAGTCGGCACGAACCGGGCGCGCCAGTCGGGGGTCCAGTCCGAGGCCAAGGGCTGCTCGGTTTCGGAAAGCTTGGGGAGCCCCGGGCTCGGCAGGGCCGTTTCGCTGCTGGCGACCCCAGCGGTCACCGGCTGGGCCCCCACCACGACGACCTCGACGATCGCGGGTTCGGCGGCCAACGAAGCCTTGTAATACGACTGACCCAGGGCGGGCAGCGCGCAGGAGGGCAGGGAGAGCACCCCCGCCAGGGTCAGCCAGCCCAAGCACGGATGCCCGCGGGAGGGTTGGTTTCGGTGGGACGTGGTCATGGCAGGCAAAAGGGCGTTCCTAGACACCCGATGGCGCTACTTCGACGGACCGGCCCGGCGAGCTAAAATGAAACCTCCTATTGGCCTCGTATCCCCGATTCCCCCCCCAACACGAGTCACCCTTGACCCCCTCTCCGGCCCCCGAATCCCAAGGCGAGGCAAGCCGCTTCACCCAAATCCACCGCCTGGACCGGGTGGACTCCACCAACGCGGAGGCCCTGCGCGCCGTGGCCGAAGGCACGGCGGTCGATGGGCAGGTTTGGATCGCCCGCGAGCAAAGCGCGGGGCGAGGCCGGCGAGGGCGTGCTTGGTGGAGTGCGCCGGGCGAAGGTCTCTACCTCAGCGCCGTCTGGATCCCGACTCGCCCTCTCCAAGCCCCCTGGATCACCATGACGGCCGGATGGGCCGTTTGGGGCGCGTTGCGCGAACTCGGGGCACAAGGGCTCGGCCTCAAGTGGCCCAACGATGTGATGCACGTGCAAGGCAAACTAGCCGGCATCCTCGTCGAAAGCCGCACCCAGGGGGCTTCGAAGGCTCGCTTCGTCGTCGGAATCGGCATCAACCGCTCGCAACGGTCGTTCCCCTCCGAACTCGTGGAACAGCAAGCCGTGACCAGTTTGGCGCTGTTGGGGATCGAGGTGTCGGCCGAATGCTTGGAAGCGACCTTGTTGCGGTCGCTAGACCAGGCCTGCGGGTTGGCGGAGGCTGACCCACAAGCCGTCTGCGATGCCTACTGGGAGGCGAGCCCCTGGGCCCACGAACGACTCGCATTGGAGGGTCCCACCGGCTCCGAGTGGGGCCACGCGGTCGCGCTCGACGCGCAGCGAGGGTTGCGCTGGCGACCCGAAACAGGCCCCGAGCGTTGGGAGCGGCTGGAGTTCATCCGCTCCTTGGTTCCAGCAACCACTCCCTGACGAGGTCGGGCTCCCGGCGCCCGCAAGCCCTTGCCCGCGCACGGCTTGGAAACGCCACCGATGGCCCGCACGGCCCAAAAAAATGCCTCCTCTCCCATCCAGCCTTTCCAGGGAGGTTTTAGACTGCGGGATCCCCGACGCTCGGACAACCTTCGGCGAATCCAGAGAAGGTCTGACCCGAATCCCCAGCCGCCACCTGCCTATCCAGACGGCCCTTGCCAAGGATGCCCGATAGGCCTGCTCGACCCCAGCGCCCCATGCAACGCAACGACGGCCGCGAAGCCCACCAAACTCGTGACATCGACTTCCAACGCGGATTCACCCGCAAGGCGGATGGATCCGTACTCGTGGCATTCGGTGGCACCCGGGTCCTGTGCACCGCGATGGTGGTCGAAGGCGTGCCGCGCTTTTTGAAAGGGCAAGGACAAGGCTGGTTGACCGCCGAGTACTCCATGCTGCCCGGCTCCACGAGCGAGCGCAAATCGCGGGATCGCGGCGGCAAAGTCGACGGGCGCTCCGTCGAGATCCAGCGACTGATCGGTCGCTCCTTGCGAGCGGTGGTCGACTTCCAACAGATGACCGAACGCACCATCTGGGTGGACTGCGACGTCATCGAAGCGGACGGCGGCACGCGCACCGCCGCGATCACCGGGTCGTGGGTCGCACTGCACGACGCTTTCACCGCCATGGACGAAAAGCGCTGGCTGCGCGGTTGGCCCCTCGTCGACCAATTGGCGGCCGTTTCGGTCGGTATGGTCAACGGCGAATGCCTCGTGGACCTCGACTACAAAGAGGACAGCCGCGCGGGCACCGACCTCAACTTGGTCATGACCGGTGCCGGAGAATTCATCGAGGTGCAAGGGTCGGCCGAGGCGGCCCCCTTCAGCAAGGACGACTTGCAGAACATGTTGCAGGGCGGCGAAAACGCCATCCGCCACATTTTTGGTCTGCAAAAAAAGGCCTTGGAGGCTTCCGGCTCGTAACGCCTCCAGACCATGAACCTATTGCTGGCCTCGGGAAACGCCAAAAAGGCGTCGGAACTGCTCGCGATGCTCGAACCCTTTGGGTTGGGAGTGCTGCGACCGGAGGACGTGGGCGGCTTGCCCGACGTGGACGAGGACCAGCCCACCTTCGAAGGCAACGCGGCCAAAAAAGCCCGCAGCGCCGCGGCCGCTAGCGGCCAGATCGCCCTGGCGGATGACTCGGGGTTGTGCGTGGACGCGCTGGACGGCGCCCCCGGCATCTTTTCCGCCCGCTACGCCGGCCAGCACGGCGACGACGAGGGCAACAACCAAAAGCTGCTGCGCGCCATGGCGCAGGTTCCCGAGGAGCAACGCGGCGCCCACTTCGTCTGTTGCTTGTGCGTGGCCAAGCCCGACGGCACGGTGCTGTTCCAAACCCGGGGTGAAGTGCACGGACGCATCCTGCACGAATCCCGTGGGAGCCACGGCTTTGGCTACGATCCGCTCTTCCAGATTGACGAGCCGGACCACCCCCACCGCGGCCGTGCCATGGCCGAACTCCAGGCCCACGAAAAGGCCACCATCAGTCACCGCGGACGGGCTTTGCAGGCGCTTTCCCAAGCGATTGCGCAAGCCTCTCCCGACCCGTTCCGCTAACGCCCTTTCGCTCTCCCCGTGGACATCCAACACATCCGCAACTTCTCGATCATCGCGCACATCGACCACGGCAAGTCGACGCTGGCCGATCGCATGCTCGAGCTCACCGGCGCCGTGCAGCAGCGCGACATGAAGGCTCAGTTGCTCGACGACATGGAGCTCGAACGCGAACGGGGCATCACCATCAAAGCGCACGCGGTCACCGTCTATCACGAGAAGGACGGCGAACGCTATCAGATGAATCTGATCGACACGCCGGGACACGTGGACTTCAACTACGAGGTCGAAAAGTCCATGCAGGCGTGCGAAGGCGCCATCCTGCTCGTGGACGCCGCCCAAGGGGTCGAGGCGCAAACCGTCGCGAACGCCTTCCTGGCCATCGAAGCGGATTTGACGATTCTGCCGGTGCTCAACAAAGTCGACCTCGTGCACTCGCGCCCCGATGAGGTCGCCGAAGAGATCGAGACCAGCCTCGCCATCGAAGCGACCGACGCCCTGCACGTGTCCGCCAAGACCGGCAAGGGCGTGAAAGAAGTGCTCGACCGCATCATCGAACGGGTCCCCCCTCCCACCGGGGATCGCGAAGCCCCCCTGCGCGCGCTGGTCTTCGACGCGGTCTACGACGAGTACCGCGGTGTCATCGTGTACTTGCGATTGGTGGACGGCCGTCTGCACAAGCGCGACAAGGTGCGTTTCGTGAGCACGGGCTCCATCTTCGAAGCGATCGACATCGGTCGCTTCCAGCCCAAGATGACCCCCTGCCAGACCTTGGAGGCGGGCGAGGTCGGCTACTTCGTCTCCAACATCAAGACCCTGGGCGACGTACGGGTGGGCGACACCATGACCCTCGCCTCCGTCAAGAACCCCGAAATGCTGCCAGGCTATCGCGAGCCGCAGCACATGGTCTTCGCGGATTTCTACCCGACGAATCCGGGCGACTACGAAGACATGCGCGACGCCCTGGAGACCATGGCGCTGACGGATTCGTCGCTCACCTTCGAACCGGTCACTTCGGACGCGCTGGGCTTCGGCTACCGCTGCGGCTTCCTCGGCTTGCTGCACATGGAGATCATCCAGCAGCGACTCGAGCGCGAGCACGACATGGACATGATCCAGACCGCGCCGTCGGTGACCTACCAGGTCAAGATGAAGACCGGAGAAGAGATCTGGGTGCACTCCCCCGGCAACTTGCCGAGCCCCGACAAGTACGACGAACTGCGCGAACCGATCGCCCGCGTCTCGATGCTCATGCCGGCCGAATTCATCGGCCCGGTCATGCAGATCACCACCGATCACCGCGGGGTGTTCGTGCGCCAAGAGCACCTGTCCGCGACCCGCGTGCAGTTGGTGTACGACATTCCGCTGGCCGAGATCATGTACGACTTCTACGACAAGCTGAAGTCGGCCACCCGCGGATTCGGGACCTTGAACTACGACATCGGCGACTACAAGGCCGACAACCTGGTCAAGCTGAACATCCTCGTGAACGGCAAAGAGGTCGATGCCCTCTCCTCGATCGTGCACCATTCGCGCGCCGATGCGCGCGGGCGCGCCGTGCTCAAGAAGCTGCGCAAAGAGATCCCGCGCCACATGTTCGAGGTCCGTTTGCAAGCGGCGATCGGCTCCAAGATCCTGGCCCGCGAAAACATCGCCGCTCTGCGCAAGGACGTGACCGCCAAGTGTTATGGCGGCGACATCACCCGCAAACGCAAGCTACTCGAGAAACAAAAAGCCGGTAAGCGCCGCATGCGCCAGGTCGGCAACGTCGACATCCCCCAAAAAGCATTCTTGGCCGTGCTCGGCGGAGATGAGAAGTAGAGGGACTCCCGCTCGCCCATGCGCAAGAAAAAGGAAAAGCCGAAGTCCAGTCACCCTTGGCGGGACAACATCGAAGCCATCACGATTTCGATCGTGATCATCGTGCTCTTCAAGTATTTCATCTTGGAGGCCTACAAGATCCCTACCGGTTCCATGCAGCCCACCCTGATGGGTTTCGACAACGGTAAGGGCGGCGGCGTCTTCGACCGCGTGCTGGTGGACAAGCTGTCCTACCAGTTCCGCGACCCACAGCGGCACGAGGTGGTGGTCTTCAAATACCCCTTGGACAAGTCCAAGAATTTCATCAAGCGCTTGTGGGGCATGCCGGGCGAAGAGATGGAGATTCGCGACGGAGACGTCTTTGTGCGCCAAGAAGGCGGCGAGTGGCACATTCCGCGCCGTTCGGACGGCTTGCTGAAGTCGATGCTGCGCCAGGTCGACACCAAGAACGAGTGGCACGTGCCCTCGCGGGGTTGGAAGATCGCCGGCGACACTCTAGTTGCGGACAGCGGTGGGCAAGCCCAGTTCCCGCGCACGAAGGCTTCGGTCAAGGACGTGTACGGGGACGGCTACCCGGGCAAGCTCGGGGCCATCGTCAACCGCATGAAAGCGCACGTCGCGATCCATGACGTGGGCGACCTGCGCATCGAGTTCGATATCTGCGCCAGCGAGGGCTGCCGCGAGATCGAAGTGGAGTTCCGTGAAGGCTTCCGCCGTTACCGCTTGCGCATCCCCGGCCCCAAGGCCGCCGAAACAAGCCGCCCCAGCCTCGCCTTGCGCATGAACGGCAACGACGCGGACCCCGAGGAGAGCGTCGCGGAAGAAACCTACCGCTTGCCGGCCGGCCATTGCGTGACCGTGCGCGCCGAAAACATCGACGATCTGGTGCGTTTGTGGATCGACGGTGATGAGGTGCTGCGCGCCGAAGTCCCCCCCCTGCCCCAAAGGGACCTCAGCCAAACCGGGATCAACCTGCGCACGCAGGAAGGCGGGGCTGAGTTCCGCGACATCCGCGTTTGGCGGGACATCTACTACACGACCTCGGGCCAGAAGTACTCCCGCTGGAACATCCCCGAAGGACAGTACGTCATGCTCGGCGACAATTCCCAGGACTCATCCGATAGCCGCGATTGGTCGCTCGGTCGATTCCAGGTGATCCAGGACGGCGAGACGCGCGTGATCGAGGGCAACCTACGCCCGGGTGAAAACGAGCGCACTTCCACTTCGGAGGAAAGCGGCGCGATCACGTTCTTCACAGACGACCTGGGCGAGCTGCACGTGTTCCCGGCCGCGGACGGCCAACGCCTGACCCCCCAGCAAGCCTCCTTTGTGCCCCGCGATTTGATCCGCGGCCGCGCCGTGGTCGTGGTCTGGCCGATCGTGCCCTCCATGGACGTGTACCGCTTCCGCTGGGTGCGCTGAGGCGCGTTACGGGCGCACGCTTGGGCCGCAGCTCGAATTCGAGCCGGCAAAGGGATGCCGACCGCAGCGCCTCGACTTAAGGTGGACCCCCCATGACCGAACGATCCGACGGCGCGTTTTTGGAGGTAACCTCCCTCGTCAAGGCCTACCGCGGCCGACGAGTCGTGGACGGCGTGAGCCTGGAAGTCGATACGGGCGAAATCATCGGCCTCTTGGGACCCAACGGCGCCGGGAAAACCACGAGTTTCCGCATGACGGTGGGGCTCGTCACCCCCGATTCGGGCGTGGTGCGCATCGGCGGCAAAGACTGCACCAAGATGGCCATGTTCCGTCGTGCGCGGCGCGGCATGGGGTACCTGCCGCAAGACACCAGTGCGTTTCGCCAGATGACCGTGCGCGACAATTTGATCGCGGTGCTCGAAGCGATGCCCTACGGCCGCTCCAAGCGCAACGCCGAAGCGGACCGCTTGTTGGACGAGTTGGAGCTCGGCCACCTGCAAAAGAACCGCGCCGATACCCTCTCGGGGGGCGAACGCCGGCGCTTGGAATTGGCGCGGGCCTTGGCGACCCAACCCAAGATCTTGCTGCTGGATGAGCCCTTCGCCGGTGTCGACCCCATCAACGTGGAGGAGATCCAAGGCCTCATCGCCCGCATGCGCGAGCAGGGCCTCGGAGTGCTGATCACCGACCACAGCGTGCGCGAGACCCTGCAGATCACCGACCGCTCCTACATCATCCACCAGGGCCAAATCCTGCGGGAAGGCAACGCGGAAGAGCTCATCGCCGACCCGCGCGTGCGGGAGGTCTACCTGGGGCACAGCTTCGACGGCCCGGGAAGCGGCATTTCGGAAGAGGAAGAGCAGGGTCTCATTCAATAGGGCGCTCCCGCCCCCTACAGGGCCCGAAAAGCCCCCATTCCACGCCCCCGCAAGGTTGCCGCCCTCCCGCCGCGGCTTTATCCTGCTTGCCCAAAAATCCCCGGGATCGGACTTCCCCAGCTCCGCCCGAGATTCGGTACCGATACGCCGACTCCTTCCCCACGCCTTATGAACATCGTCGCTTGCGTCAAACGCGTCCCCTCGACCGAAGCTAGCGCGGAAATCTCCGCCGACGGCAAGGGTCTCGACCCCAAGAACTTCCAGTACATCGTTTCCTTCTACGACGATGTGGCCGTCGAACAGGCGGTGCAAACCAAGGCGCAATTGGGCGGCGAGGTCACGGTGTTGACCCTCGGTTCGGCCGACGGCAGCAAAGAGATCCGCGAGTGCCTCGCGCGCGGCGCCGACAAAGCCGTCGTCATGGTCGACGAGCACTGGGCCGATCGTGACTGCCGCGCCACCGCCAAGATCTTGGCCGCCAAGATCCAAGAGCTCGGCGCGGACCTCGTCACCATGGGCAAGGTCGCTACCGACCGCGACAACGCAGCTGTCGGCCCGATGACCGCCACCTACCTCGGCTACGCTTGCGTGACCAACGTGGTGGGGCTGGAGCTGACCGAGCAAGGCGGCACCGCCAAACGGGAGACCGAAGCCGGCATCGAAACCGTCGAGTTCTCCTTGCCCGCGGTGATCACCTGCGACAAGGGCCTCGTCGAACTGCGCCGCCCGGGGCTCAAGGACATCATGGCGGCCAAGAAGAAGCCGACCGAAGAGGTCCCTTTCGAAAACGTCGAAAACCAAGCCCAAGTGGTGCAAGCCAACTTGCCCGCCCCCCGCAAAGAAGGCCGCATCGTGGGCGAAGGTCCGGACGCCGTACCCGCCCTGATCGAAGCGCTTCGCAACGAAGCCAACGTGCTCTAGTCCCCCGCTCTCCTACCCCCAAAGAACCATGTCGAACTTCGTTGTTTTTGTGGAACAGGTCGGCGGCAAGCTGCGCCAGTCCGGATTGGAATGCCTCGGTGCTGCCGCACAAGCCGGCGCTACCCCGATCGCCGCGTTGGCGGGTGACGGTGCGGCCGACGCCGCAGCGGCTCTGAACGCCCAAGGTGTGCAAACCGCCGTTTGCTTCGACGGCCCGGGCACGCAAAGCCCCGACGCTCTGGCCGCCGGCCTCGCCGAGGTGGTGAAGGCCAAAGGAGCCCAAGGTTTCTTGGCCGCCGCCAGCGCTCACGGCCGCGACCTGGCGCCGCGCGTTGCCGCGCACCTGGACGCGGTGCTCTTTGCGGACATCACGGGCCTCGAAAGCGCCGGCTCCGGGTACCAAGTGACCCGTCCGTGGTTGGCGGGCAAGGCGATCGCCACCCTGACCAGCAGCGCGGACGTCCTGTGCGCCACGACGCGCCTCAACGTCTTCCCGACCCTGCCCGGTTCCGGCACTCCGAGCGTGGAGACCCAAACTTTGAGCGACGCGGGCAAGGCGCGCATCACCGGAGTCGAAAGCAAAGCCGCTGCCAAGCTTGACGTTTCGGAAGCTTCGGTCGTCGTCTCCGGCGGCCGCGGTCTCAAGGAAGCAGAGGGCTTCGGCATCATCGAAGAGCTCGCCAGCGCCTTTGGCGATGCCGCGGTGGGTGCGAGCCGGGCGGTGGTCGATCTGGGTTGGCGCCCGCACTCCGAACAGGTGGGCCAAACCGGCAAGACCGTTTCCCCCAAGCTGTACATCGCGGTCGGCATCTCCGGCGCGATCCAGCACTTGGCGGGCATGAAGACCTCCGGCACGATCGTCGCGATCAACAAGGACGCCGACGCGCCCATCTTTAAGGTGGCCGACTACGGCATCGTCGGCGACGCCTTCGAAGTGGTTCCGGCCTTGACCCGCGCGGTGGCGGAGATCAAAGCCCAGAGCTAACGCTTGCGGCCAGCGACCAGCGATGGGAGCGGTCGGTCGAGCCGTGGGTCTCGACGGGATGCGCATCCTTGGATCGGCGCTCCGCAGCGCTTTCGACAGAAAGGCTTTCACCTTCCCACCCACCGGCCGGGTCCCTCGCGGGGCCCGGCCGGTGTCGTTTTCGAGTCACGACCTCGTCCCGCAGCGGTGCCGGCCGAAGAACGCACCCCGGAACCCCCGCGAGGACCCGGTACACTTCGTCGCGGGAGCGCGCCGCCATCGGCCTCGTCCGATGGTCCGGCGCCGACGGCCTCCCTTTCCCATGACCTCGCCCCATCCTTCCGAGCCCATCTACGGACGAGCCTTTTGGGGCTGGTCGGCGGTCTTGCTGCTGGTCAAGGGCCTGTTCATCTTGGCCCTGGCCGACGTGTTCTTCTACGGGGAAGAACTGGCCAAGGGATCGGTCGCCAAGGCCATGATCGACGGGCTGCCGGTGCCCTTCCACACCCTCATCTACCACTACTACGAGGGCGGCGGTTTTGTGATCAGCATGGGCAAGGCCCTGCTGTTTCTGCTGGTCGGGGAGAACATGCTGGCGCACCGCCTGTTGGGCTTGCTGACCTGCTGGGCGGTCTTTTGGGCTTTCTGGCGCCTCGTCCGGCACCACTTCGGACCGCATGCTGCCCATTGGGCCGCAGCGATCTTCGTGTTTGGGCCCTCAGGGTTTCAGCGCTACAGCCTGCTGACCCTGGGCATTCACTTCGAAGCCATGCTGTTCGGGTTGCTGTTACTCGACGAAGGGCTGCGCCTTCTGCGCGAACGGGAGTGGCAACCGACCCGCCTGCGCTGCGCAGCGGTCGGTGCGATCGCCGGCTTCGGCATCTTCTTCAGCTATCAGATTGGTCTGATCCTGGGGTGGGTCGGGCTGTGGGTGCTCGCCCTGCGTTGGCGTTGGCTGTTTTCGCAAGCGGGCCTTTGGCTGTTGCTCGGATTCCTCGTGGGACTGAGCCCTCTGCTGGTGATGGCGGGCTTGGTGGGCCCGGCGCTGCTCGACGTGCACGGCACCGCTTTGGGTCGCGTCGACAGCAACTGGGAAAAGCTGCAGACCTTCCTGCATACCCTGTTCGTCGCCGACCCGTGGCCCAACGTCGTGTTGCACGCACTGTACGCGTGCGCGGCTCTGGCGGCCTTAGTCGTCGCTTGGATCATGGCTCGCGGGCAGCGTTGGGTGTGGGCCTACCTGAGTGGGTTCGTGGCCCTGTGGATGCTCGCTTGGTATGCGGGCCCTTTCATGGAGCCTCGCCCGGTCACCTTCTTCGCCTGGCTGCGGTGGGCGCCGATGACGTTGGTGGTGATGATCGTGGGAGCCTGGGGTTGGGCACGGCTCGTCGATGCGGGTCGGCCTGGAGCTTGGTGGGCGCGCTGGATTGGGATCGGCTTGATCGGGGTTGGCGCGGTGCAAGCCGGGCAAATCATCGAACGGGGCCGCTTGAGCGAACTGCCGAACAACTGGGCCTTGCTGCGCGCACTGAAGGGCTACAACTACCTGGGGCACTTCGGGACGTTGATGCAACACCAAAAAGATCGCAGCCCCGCGAGCCTCCGTCCGATCCTGGCCTACGACGAACCGGATCCGGAGTTGCTGTACGGCGACTTCGCTATGACCGCCACCACCTTGGCCCATAGCAAAGGCGAACCGCGCAGCGTGGAGCAGTGGCTCACCTATTTCGAAGAGGTGGACCCAGAACGAGCCGCGCTCTTCCTGCGCGGCATGGGCCCCGCTTGGGTGCAACCCAGGGGAGGTTCGATCGAAGCCGCCCTGCGCGCCGTCCAAACCAGCGCAACGGCCGTACCGACGACGGTCTGGGAAGAAGCCATCGGCTACTTCGGGACCGGCTGGTCCTATCGCCCCCAAGACATCCTGCGTGACGTCGAAAGCTTGCCGCAAGAACTGCGCACCCCCGCCTTTTTGCGCGGGGTAGGAGCGCGCTTCTTCCGCTTTGCGGTGGTGTACCCCTACGGAGGCCGCTTCGTGATGCACCCCGCTAGAGCGGAGCGCTTCCTGCAGGACTTCCCCCAAGGCACGCAGGACTCCCTGCGCGCGGGCTGGGAGCAAGAGCGCACCCTGTGGACGCTCCGGCGCCCCTAGAGGGGCCCGTAGGATGTTGGCTGGCAGGGTGCCCGGCGGCTTGAGAAGCCGCTGGCAGGAGCGTTGGCCCCGCCATGGCTCGTCGGTGATTAGCTGGTGAGAGCTGCGCCCCAGCGAGCCGTGAGCGGTCCACCCTTCGGCTGGCCGTGCTGCCTGATCGTGGGCTGCCGAATCGTAGGCTACCTGGCCGTGCTGGCGGATCGCTTGGCCTTCGGTAGCTACTCGGAGCTGCGGCCGGAGGCTCAAGAAGCCCCAGGGCCAACGCGAACCCGGGTTGCACGACCTAGGCCCCAGCTTGGGGGGGCTCGTAAGGCTTCGGACAGAGTCCGTCTCTCATTCCGCCACCATCGACCCAGGGTCTTTCCTTAGAACTCGAAAAGCCCGGTCGAGGAGCCTACAACCTGACACTCATGACCTCCCTCGACTGGCAACCCTGGCAGGCGGCGCTCGAGCCGACCTTGCTGCAAACCGTACGGGAGGAGGCCCCGCAGGAGCGACACGCGGCGATCGCCATCGTGATTCGACCGCAACCTTTCGAGGATGTGCTGTTTATGGTGCGCGCTCCGCGCGCGGAGGACCCTTGGTCCGGGCAAGTTTCCTTTCCCGGGGGTCACCGCGAGGACTCGGACCAAAACCTGCTGCATACCGCGCAAAGGGAAACTATGGAAGAGGTTGGCCTCGACCTCGACCGCCTCGCCGTGCCCGTCGGTCGCCTTCCCGACCTACAAGCCAGTGCGCGCGGTCGGCGTGTCCCCTTGCTGGTGACTCCCTTCGTCTTCGTGCAGCAAGCCCAGGGCACCATGCAGCTGGGCCCCGAAGCTTCCCACGCGTTTCGCGTCCCCTTGCGACCGATGCTGAACGGCGAGTTGGATGCGCGCAAAACCATCGCTTCCGCCGAGCTCACCAAGCACTACCCGGCTTGGCAGCACGAGAGTTGGCTCGTCTGGGGCATGACCCACCACATCATGTCCGGCCTGCTCGATGAATTGCGTACGTTGGGCGACCTGCCGGGGCGCCCTAAGTAGCGACGGACCGACCTGCGAAAGTCCTCCTAGCGGAAGTTTGGTCGGGGCAGTTCCTGCCAGCGACACTTCGGCTAGCTCCGGCCGTCTTAGCCCTGAGCCGAACCGTCCTCACCGACTAATCCGCCACCTCGAGTCCGTAGAAGTGGTTTTCCGCGTACGCGACGATGCGCTTTTGGATCTCGGGGTCCCGCAAAATGCGGTTGTGTCCCAAGCCGTTGGTGATCTCACAATCCGCCCACGACAGGGCCCGAGCGATCTCTTGCGCATCGCTCACGGGCACTTCTTTGTCGCCATGATCGTGCAAACAGAGATACGCTGGACGGTTGCCCGCTAGATTCGCCATCGCATCGGCGATCCCGAACGTGCGCAGCTCGCGACCGGTCAATTGAAGGACTCGCTTCTCGAAGTAGCGACGCACTCCCTCCGGCATCCAAAGCTCCGCCAGCAGGCGACTCGTCATTTCTTCGAAAGAATTGGGCGACCCCACCGTCACGAGAACGCGGCAGCTGCCCAAGACCTTGCCCTCGATCGCGTGGGCCGCGGCGATCCCACCGAAGGAGTGCCCCACCGCCACGTCGAAAGGGCCATGGCTGCGCTGCAGTTCCCCAACCACCTCCAACATGTGCAACAGGGTCGTGTGACGAGCCCCGGTCAGTCCAGACCCTGGACCGTCGAACAGCACCACCTCCGCCCCTTCGCGCATGAAACGCTTGCCAAGCTCCAACAAGTGCGTGGCCCGACCGCCCCACCCATGCAACAACAACACGCGCATCCGCGTCGGTGTCGGAGGGTGCAACACGTAGACCGGCACCTTGTGCCCTTGCTCTTCTACGGTCGACTGGGAGGAGTGCGACTGCAGGAAGTAGGCGTCGTCCTCGTTGGCTGGCGCAGCGGGAGGTGCTGTGCAAAACATGCGCCAGGCGAGGCGCTGACCCAGCGGCGGCACGACGCGTGCTAACCCTCCCAACCCCAAACGCGTGGCCCAGAGCATCCAGCGATTCATCTGTGCCATGGGAACAAAGGGTGAGACGGGGGTTGGACGAGGATCCGGATCGCCGAGCGACCCTAACGAATTCTATTCCTTGGCGGGGTCGGGAGGCGACCACAGGATGCCGCTGATCAAGCCGTCTTCCCCCCAGAGGACCTGCAAGTACTGCGCTTCGCTCGTGCGCGGCTCATAGCCCCAGCGCTGGGATTGCAACAGGTCCGGCCAACCCAAATGATCCACCAGCTTCGCCTGATCCCACCCCATCAACAGTTGCCGGCCGGTTTGGAGGTTGGACTGGAGCGTAGTGTAGAGGTCTCCGGTCGGACCGCGACGCGGGTTCGGACGACTCGCATCGTTGGACTCCGCGCCGGCGCGCTGTTCCAGCGCTTGCACCCGCCGCTCCAACTCCGCGTTGGAAGGTCCGGGTTCGGACGAGATCATGTAGGCGACCAAGCCGTAAATGCTGAGGGCGGCGGCAACCACCAAAACGCTGCGCACTTTCCAGTTCACGGACAGAGGGTAAAGCTTCGCCTAGGGATCCGCGGCGGCTTTCTAGGCCTTTCCGCCCCTCTTGCGTGCGCTTGTCGCGTGTTGGGAGCCGAAGGCCGAAAAGGCTATTGCAGCCGAATCAGCCCCGCCGGACGGGCAGCGGGCTGGGCGTAGATTGCAAGATCGGGGCCAGCTCGGCGGCCACCGACAAGGCGATCTGATGGGGTTCCTTGGAGGGGGCCCCCACCCCGATCGGACAGGTAACCCGCCGCCAGTCGGCTTCCGAGAACCCGCGCTGGGCCAGCAGCTTTTGAAAGCGGGCCCACTTGCGCTGGGACCCGATCAAACCGAGGTACGGGAAGGTCCCGCGCCGCAAAGCCGCCACCAAAAGGTCCATGTCGAGCGCATGGCTGTGGGTCATGATCAAGACGAGGTCATGATCCTCCAACTCGTCGATCTCGCCTTCAGGAGCATCCACCAACCGGAGGGAGTAGGCCCGCTCTGCGGGCACGCGCGGGATGAGCTCCGCCTCTTCGCGCGGATCGATCAAGAGGACTTCGGCACCTAACCAGGGTGCCAGCCCGCCCAGCGCTTGGCCGACGTGACCTGCGCCGAACACGACCACGCGACGTTTGCGCCAGGCGAACGCTTCCAAAAAGACGGTCACTTCGCCGCCGCAGCATTGGCCGGCGCTCGCCGCCAAAGGAACGCGCTCCGTGCGCGCTTCGGGGCGCTCTTCTTGCAGCATGGTCGCGGCGCGCTCGGCGGCGAGCTGTTCGAGGCGTCCGCCTCCGATCGTGCCCCAAGCAATGCCCGTGCGATCGACGATCATGCGAGCCCCGGGATCGCGCGGGGTAGAGCCCTTCGTCGAGGTCACGGTGACGACCACGCAGGGTTCGCTTCGATCGCGCAACGCACCCAGGGCGTCGAGCCAAGCACTGGAAGGATCCATGGCGTGATTATCGGTCCTGCGGCTAGGAATGACCACCGTTCGAACGACGAGTCCTGCGCAATGCGAGTCACCCGAGGCGATCCACGCGCCTCCGAGCTGTTCGAAGGCAGACCGTTCCCCACCGATAGCTGCCCCGAGGGTACGCGCCTCGACTCGCCGCCGCCCCGCAAGGGGCCCCCGCCTTGGGGGGAAGGGCGTTCGTCGCTCTGGACACCGACTGGGGTCCGCCTGAGTTCAGGCCAAGGTTTCGAGCGAGGAGGCGCAAGTGGTGGGCCATACTGGACTCGAACCAGTAACTTCCACGCTGTGAACATGGCACTCTACCAATTGAGTTAATAGCCCACTTGCGGCGAGAGAAAATAGTAGGCGAGCCCCTCCAGGGCAAGTCCTGGCTCGTTGATCCCGAGGTTTTTTTGAGGATTCGAGGCCGACCCGGCGGTCTCTAGCCAACGAGGACCGGTAGAGGTGCTTTCATCGACGGCAACCCCCTCAATGGCACCGCCACTCTGGATGGCACCTCAGGCGCCCCTCAGCCAAGGCATCGCGCGCCCGACCGGTCATCTGCCCGGGGAAATCGATCGCGACAGCTAGGAAAGGTCCTTCCCGAGGGTCGAGCGCAGCTTCTCACCCAATTTGGACTCCGCGCGCCGCAGCATCATGCGCACGGCGTCTTCGCTCTTGCCCCCCATGCGCTCGCCAGCCTCCCGCAGGGTCAGGCCCTCGAAGAAAACCAACGTGATCGCCTTGCGGTGCTCATCGGAGAGGTCCACCAGGGCGCGCCGCAACAGGTCCACGCTTTCGTCCCGGCTGACCATCTGCGTCACGCTCAAGTCATGGGAAGGAAACTGAAAGGTCCCCTCCTCGAGTCCACCATCCCCGACCTCGAGGGACCGTTCGCGTCCCTGATCCCGCTTGCGAGCGGAATAGAACTCGGCTTTGTCGCGGATCTTGTTCTTTAGGATCTGAATCAACCACGCCACCAAGGAGTTTTCGCCTTGATAGCGATAGCGCGCGAAGTCCCGGGTCGCCTCGCGAAAGGTGGTTTGCGCCAAATCGTCCGGATCTTCCTTGAGCCGCAACTTAGGACCCAACTGCTTGCGAGCCACCTCGATCATGGTCTGGTGATAGCGAGCGAACAGTTCGTTCAGGGCGTCCACGTTGCCCGCTTGCGCTTGGGCGACCAAACGTTCGGTCTCCTCGTTGTGGAAGTCTTCGGGCAATTCGAAGGTCGCCGCCGCCGGCTCTTGCTCGGCGGGACGTTGTTCTTCGGAGGACGAAGACGAGGCGCTGCGTCGGGAGGGACCAGACGACTCGGACGATTCAGGCGACTCGGGTTGCGAGGATTCAGAAGGAGGTTGTGCCATGGGGATCTCCGCCGGCATCTTAGCCCACCGCCCCCACAATTCTCGGCCCCGTAAGCCCAATCCGAGATCGGTATCCCTGCGCGCTGCGGTCGGCTCGCGCATCGCGCCGGGCGCAGGATGCGCGATCGCGCCCTAGAGCACCGATTCCAAGGCCCTAGGCATCGACCTCGGGAAGACCGACCCGCGCCCGGAATGTGGCTTCGTCCCAGACTTCCAGGCCTAGCTCTTCGGCTTTTTTGGCCTTGCTACCCGGCTTTCCGCCCTGCACCAGCACGTGCGTTTTGCTGCTCACGCTGGACGAGACCTTGCCGCCGGCTTCTTCGACCAACTTTTTGGCCTCGGCACGCGTCGTATGTTCCAAGGTCCCCGTAAACACCACGCGCTTGCCTTGCAGCGTTCCCGCATCCTCAGCGCTGGGATAGACCAGCGTCACGCCAGCCGCCCACATGCGCTCGACCATCTCCAGATTTTGCTCGTCCGCGAACCAAGCCAAGACTTGCGCGGTGGTCTTCGGGCCCAACCCGTCGATGTGCTCCAAGGTCTCCGCATCGGCCTGCACAAGGTCCTCCCAAGAAGCGAAGTGTCCCGCTAACAGATCCCCCACGGTCTCTCCGAGCCCGGGGATCGCCAGGGAGGCCAGAAACTTGCCGAAGGGGATCGACTTGCGCTGCTCCAGCTCGCGGACCAGGTTCTGCGCGGATTTTTGGCCCCAGCGATCGAGTTGGAGCAAATCCTCCTCGCGCAGGGTGAACAGATCGGCGGGATCGGAGATCAAGCCCGCCTCAAACAGTTGCGCCACGCCCTTCTCTCCGATGGACTCGATCTCGATCCCAGCGCGCGCTGCGAAGTGAATCGTGCGGCCCATGCGCTGAGGCAAACAACCACGCACGTTGGGACAGGTGACGTACTTGCCGCTGCGCACGACGGGCGTCCCGCAAGCGGGGCACTCGTCTGGCATCACAAACGCTTGGCCGTACCCCGCGATGACTCCCGGCCGCAAGGCACTTTCGGCGTCTAACAGGGACTCGGGACGCCGCTCCTCCCAATCCTCAGGCGCCGATCCCTGCGCAGCCTGCGCGACCCCGGTGATCTGCGGGATCACATCGCCCGCGCGCTTCAGAAACACGCGATCGCCCGGGTGCAGGTTGAGCTTCTGCACGTTGTCTTCGTTGTGCAAGGTGGTGTGACGCACGACGACACCACCGACGTTGACGGGCGCCACGTGCGCCCGCGGGGTCAGACGACCCTTGGCCCCCACCTGCACCTCGATGGCCAGCAGCGTGCTGATTTCCTCCCGGGGCGCGAATTTGTGCGCGTACTGCCAGCGCGTCGCTCGCGCCGTGCGCCCTAGGCGTTGCCGCAAGTCGAAGCGATCGAGCTTGGCGACGATCCCATCCATCTCGAAGGGGATCTCGTCCCGCGCAGCTTCGATGCGCGCGTGGTACTGCAAGCAGGCTTCGATGCCTTGCGCCACTTCCTGGTAACCGGACATGGGCAGCCCCCAAGCGGTGAGGGCCTCGAAGAGCGCGCTTTGCGTCTCCGGCTGCACGCTGCCTCCCTCCACGCGCGGGGCCGAATAGCTGTAGAACTCCAAAGGATAGCGCGCGACCTCCGCCGGATCGTTGCGCCGCAAAGCCCCGGAGGTGGCATTGCGCGCGTTCGCGAGCAATGGCAATCCTTCTTCCGCCCGTCGCTGGTTGAACTCCTCAAAGCGGTCCCGCGCGATCAAAACCTCGCCGCGCACTTCGAGCAGGCTCGGCAGATCGCCCGGATCCCCTTTCAGGTGCAGCGGAATGTTCCGCACGGTACGCAGGTTCGCCAGGATGTCCTCCCCGACCTGACCATCACCGCGGGTCAGCCCGCGCACCAACTCACCATCTTCGTAGATCAAGGCCGCGCTGACGCCATCGAATTTCGGCTCGACGCTAAACGCCAGCAACTCCTCCTCGGGAACGTTCAGAAAACGCCGGATTTTGCCCTCGAAGTCGCGCACTTGCTCGGCCTCGAACAAACTCTCGATCGAGAGCATCGGCACCGCGTGCGCGACCTTGGCAAAGCTGGTGCCTTCGGGGAGAGGCGCTCCAACCCGCTGCGTCGGACTGTCCGGCCCGCGCAGGACCGGGTATTCGCGCTCCAACGCCAACAATTCCCGAAACCACGCGTCGTATTGCGCGTCGCTGATCGGGGAACCACCCTCCAGGTAGTAAGCGTGATTCGCCGCGTGCAACTCTTGGGCTAGCTCTGCCGCCCTTGCCCGCACTTTGGCCGGCGGCGCTTTTTTGCTACCGGCCAATCAAACTCCTCCTTTTGGGTGGCGCTCACCAAGCTCCCGACCGGGGAACTCGAAGTGATAGGGCAACAACTCGCGCAGGTTGCCCTGCAAGACCGACTCCCCTTCGCCCACGATCAGCACGCGCAAGTCCATGCCGAATTCACTCAACACTTGCCGGCACGCACCACAAGGCCAAGCCATGGGCTCGTCCCCGGGCGCCGCGATCGCGATCGCATCGAAGCGGTGCGCGCCTTTCGCTACCGCGGACACCAACGCGCTGCGCTCGGCGCAGATCGTGAGCCCAAAGCTGGCGTTCTCCACGTTACAACCCACGTGCACCTGCCCATCGGTGCTGCGCAGCGCCGCCCCCACCGCGAACTTCGAGTAGGGACTGTACGCCAACGCGCGCACCCTCCGCGCCTCGTCGATCAGATGCAAGTCTTGCGGATCGAGGTCTTTCATGGGTGGATCGTCCGAAACCCGCCGAGACAGGTCAACCGGCAAGGGCTCCCATCCAGTCTGCGTTGTCAAAGATCGCCTGCGCCTAAAAAGGCATCGGCTCGTCGCTTCCGTTGCGCTCGGCATCGAGGAAGCCCCCCGACCCAGCCGCCCCGTCCTCCCAGGGCAAGTATCCGCGGTAGGGCACCGCCAGCCGCTCGATGCGCCGCCCGCTCACCGGGTCTTCGTAGGCTTCGAGCTCCACCTGCACGATGGCCTTGCGACCGAGCAGATCGTGCGGCTCGAGCTCCACCACCCCGTCCACCGCAAAGCCCATCGATCCCAGGACATGCTTGACCCGCGGGAGCCCCCGGTCGGACCAGTGCAGGTTGTCCCAAGCGGCCGTTTTGCCCGCCAAGGGCCCGCCCAAGACCTTCCAATGCAGGCCCCAGCGCGGATTGCCATCCCTCCCCACCGACACGCGCGTGTCCGCCACCTCGCAGGGATAGCGCCCCGGCGGAATGGTCACGAGGGAATGGGCATCATCGATTTCCGTGAAGTCTTGGCGCATGAATCACCTCCTTGGGTCTGTGTGGCAGCGCTCTGTGCCGGGCAGCGAGCCGCCCCGGCACCCTCAAGACCTCTCCTGCAAAAAAAGGTGTCAGGCAAAATAGAATTTCCCCCCGCGCGTAGCCTAAACGCGGCCATCGCCCGCCGCCTGTACCATGCAAGACCCCATGATCCTGGAGAACGACGAACCCATCGAGTGCGAAGACCAGCACGACTGCCGCTGGGGCGCGATCGCGCACCTCTCGGCGCTCATTCCACTGCCCCTCTTTGACCTGTTGGGGCCGTTTATCGTTCTGATCACCAAGGGCGACCAATCCTTTTTCATCCGTCGGCAGGCGATCTCCGCCCTCAACTTTCGCCTGACGGTCCTGATCGCCTACATCCTGTGCATCCCGCTGTTCTTAGTTTTGATCGGGTTTGCGCTGTGGTGGATCGTGGCGCTGGGCTCGATGGTGTTGTGCTTCATCGCCGCCATCAAGGCTTCGGAGGGCAAGACCTACCGCTTCCCCTTCGCCCTGCGGTTTCTGCAGTAGCCGCTTAAGCTAAGCACGCCACCGGCCGCAGGTTTTGGGTGGTCGCCGCCGTCCCCGGACCCGTGCAGCGGTCGAAAACGCGCGCCATGTTGCGCCAAAAGACCTTTTCGACGTCTTCTTGGGAAAGCCCGGCTTGGCGCAAGGCCTGCGCCAGCGCGGGATAACAGCTCGCATCCCGGAGCTCCGCGGGCGTGCGCTGGATGCCGTCATAATCCGATCCGATCCCCACGTAATCGATGCCCATGACATCAATGGCGTGCAGTAGGTGCGCGACCACGGTCGACAGGGGGAACGGCGAAGCCTGCTCTTGCAGGTACGCGGACTGCAACAGGTCGGTTTCGGTGGCGTTGCGTCCCGCTAACGCGCGGTATTCGGCCCGTTGACGCAGGCGCGCTTCTTCAGCACGCGCTGCTTGGGACAAAAACGGCGTGCAAAACACCATGCCCAAAACCCCGCCGTGCTGCGCGATGGCGCGCAAGGTGGTATCGCTCAGGTTGCGCGGGTGATCGTTCAAGGCGCTGCAAGCCGAATGGCTGGCGATGACCGGAAACTGCGACACCTCCAAGACCTCGCGCACTGCCCGCTCCGCCGCGTGCGAGACATCGACCACCATGCCGAGTTGGTTCATGCGACGCACGACCTGGCGTCCAAACGGGGAAAGGCCCGCGGGCACGTCCGCGCCCGCCTGCGGTTGGCAGGAGCGAATCCAGGGCAGGTGGTTGTTCCACACCAAGGTCAGCACGCGCACTCCGTACTCGAAGAAGTCTTGCAGCGTCTCGAGGCTCTCTTCGATGGCGTGCCCCCCTTCGATCCCGCTGATGGCCGCTACGCGGCCCATGGCGCGGATGCGCTCCACATCCCGGCCGGTGGAGGCCCATTCGATCTCGTCCGGAGCCCGGCGCACCAAGTCCTGCAGGGCTCCGATCAGCGCTCGCGCGCGGCCCGCTGCCCCACCTCCGGGCGCTCCGATGTAGCTCGGATCCACCCATGCGGTCAGCACCGCCGCGCCGAGGCCACCCGCCGCCCCTTTGTTTAGGTCCAGATGCCCCGGCGTCGGCCCCGCCAGGTCATGCCCTAGGTCCAAGGCGCGCTGGATGGAGTCCACATGGGCATCAAAAACGGGCAGATCGGCGGCGGTCATGGCAGCAAGGTAGCCCAAGCGACAGGGGGAAGCGGCGGCCGGACAGGCCTTTCGCCGCCAGGATGCCAGGGCTGGGCTAGCAGCGAACCCTGCCAACCTGACAGCCCACTCAGCGGCCCCCTCGGGGCGCTGCCACACTGGCAGCAAGCCCACCTTGGCCATGGACCGCAGGTGGCCACCAGGCTGCAGGAAGCCCCTATTTTTCAACCACTTAGGCCCCTTTCGAGGCGCTCCCGCCCTCGCGGCACTTCCGGCACGCCGTTTGCTCAGTCCCAGCCCAGGGCTGAGGTATGCCCTGCCCACACCATGCTTTCCCCCCGCCGCATTCTGCTAGCCGACGACGACGCGGACATCCGCTCGGGCGCTACCGACCTTTTAACCGGGTCGGGGCTCGAGGTCGTGCAGGCCGAAGATGGGACCCGCGCCATGCAGCTCCTCAACGAGGGCATCGAGGTGCACCTGTGCCTGCTGGACCTGCAGATGCCCGGCTACGGCGGCTTCGAGCTGTTCGAACACATGCTCGACCAAGAACTGCGCGTGCCGACCATCCTGTGGTCGGGCGATGCGGGCGAAGGCACCGAACGCTACGCCCTCGATCGCGGCGCGTTCGCCTTTTTGCACAAACCGGTGCCGCCGAAGGTCTTGCGCGAGCAGGTCCTGAACGCACTGGAAACGTTCTGGGGGCCATCCGGCTCCTAACCCTTTCGGTTTCTCGCGTGCGCGAGGACCATTCCCCAAAAAACCTGACCCCCAAGCAACCGAACGGTTCTTAACCAGATATGGCCACCAAAACCAAGTCCAAGAAGATCGCCATCCGTCCCCTCGGTGACCGTGTCCTCGTGCAGCGCGTCGAGGCCGAAGAGAAGACCTCCGGCGGCATCCTGCTGCCCGAGTCCGCCAAGGAAAAGCCGAAGGAAGGCATCATCGTCTCCGTCGGCGCGGGCAAGACCCTCGACAACGGCGAGAAGAGCGAGTTCTCCGTGTCCGTCGGCGACCGCATCCTGTTCACCTCCTACGCCGGCACCGAAGTCAAGTTTGAAGGCAACGAGTACCTGATCATGCGCGAGGACGACATCCTCGGCATCATCGGCTAATACGCGCCGCGCCCTCTCTTTCGTCGCCCTCCCTCCCACTCCCACAGGAAACCTTCCATGGCATCCAAGCAAATTAGCTACGACTCCGACGCGCGCGAGCACATCCGCGCCGGTGTCCAGAAACTGGCCCGCGCCGTCAAGATCACCCTCGGCCCGCGCGGTCGCAACGTGATCCTGCAAAAGGCCTTCGGCAGCCCGACCGTCACCAAGGACGGCGTCAGCGTCGCCAAGGAAATCGAGCTCGAAGACGCCTACGAAAACATGGGCGCCCAGCTCGTCAAGCAGGTCGCGCAGCAGACCAACGACGCGGCCGGCGACGGCACCACCACCGCCACCGTGATGGCCGAAGCGATCTTCGTGGAAGGCCTCAAGAACGTGACCGCCGGTGCGAACCCGGTCGCGCTCAAGCGGGGCATCGACAAGGCCGTCGACACCGCGGTCAAGCAACTCAAGAGCTTGTCCAACGCCGTCAAGGGTCAGCAAGAGATCGCGCAGATCGCCTCGATCGCCGCCAACAACGACACCGAGATCGGCAAGAAGATCGCCGAGGCCATGGAGCGCGTCGGCAAAGACGGCGTCATCACCGTGGAAGACGGCTCGACCTTGGAAACCACGATCAACGTGGTGGAAGGCATGGAGTTCGACAAGGGTTTCTTGTCGCCGCACTTCATCACCGACCCGCGTGAGATGCACACCGAGTTCGAGAACCCGCTGATTCTGATCCACGAGAAGAAGCTGTCGACCGTCAAGGAACTCATCCCGCTGCTCGAGCAGGTCGCCCAATCCGGTCGCCCGCTCGTCATCATCGCCGAGGACATCGAAGGCGAAGCCCTGACCACCCTCGTCGTGAACCGCCTGCGCGGTGCGTTCCCCTGCGTCGCGATCAAGGCCCCCGGCTTTGGTGACCGCCGCAAGGCCATGATGGAAGACATCGCCATCCTGACGGGCGCCACGCCGGTCATGGAAGACATGGGCGTGCAGCTCGACAGCCTGTCCCCCCGCGACCTGGGCACCGCCAAGCGCGTCCTGGTCACCAAGGACAGCACCCTCGTCGTCGAAGGCGGCGGCAAGAAAGGTGAAATCAAGGCCCGCATCGAGCAGATCCGCGCCGAGATCGCCAACACCAAGTCGGACTACGACGCCGAGAAGCTGCAAGAGCGCCTCGCGAAGTTGTCCGGTGGCGTGGCCCAAATCCAAGTGGGCGCCGCGACCGAGTCGGAGATGAAGGAAAAGAAGGCGCGCGTCGAAGACGCTCTGCACGCCACCCGTGCCGCCGTCGAAGAGGGCATCGTGCCCGGGGGCGGCATCGCGCTGCTCTCCTGCATCGACCCGATCGAGCGCCTCAAGCTGGAAGGTGACGAGCGCGTCGGCGCCATGATCGTGCGTCGCGCGGTCGAGGCGCCCCTGCGCCAAATCGCCATCAACGCAGGCCAAGACGGTGCCGTCGTCGTGCAAAACGTGCGCGCCGGAAAGGCCAAGTACTTCGGCTACAACGCCGCCACCGACACCTACGAAGACCTGGTCAAGGCCGGCGTCATCGACCCCACCAAGGTGGTCCGCTCCGGTCTCCAAAACGCCGCTTCCGTGGCGAGCCTCCTGCTCACCACCGACGCCCTCGTCAGCGACCTCCCCACCAAGGAAGAGCCCGCTGCCGCCGGCGGCCACGGCCACGGACACTAAGCTCGGCAT
>JAUHXY010000293.1 GCA_030426785.1 bacterium | reverse complement strand
CCCCGAGAACTTCCTGTGGCTCGGCTGGGCCTTGCTCGAACTGGGCAACGGCTCGGGCGTGCCGGCGCTCTACGACCTCACGCGCTCCGAAGATCCGGATCTGGCCGCACGCACCCAGGCCACCTTGCAGCAGGCGGCCCAAGCGCGAGGCACGACGCCCGAGGCCCTGTTGCCGACCTGGATTGCGGGCGACCCCGACGTTTGGCCAACGCCCAACGTTTCTCCTGAGCTGCGCTGCCTCGTTTGGCAGGAGATCGAAGCGACTGCCGGCGAGCACTTCCAAATGCGTGGCATCGACGACGCCCGCAACCAACTCAAAGGCCTGGGCACCTGGGTCGCAGCACCCCTAGCCGAAGCGACCCGCGACAAGGACATGTACGTGCGCCTCCACGCCGCGCAGATCTTGCAGCGTCTCGGCCCCCGTGGCCGCGACGCGGTCGACGCGCTGGAGCGTTTGCTGCCTGACCCCACAGCGGGCCCCACGGCCGCAGCAGCGTTGGGTGCCATTGGAACACCTCAGGCCTACGAAGCGCTGAGCCGTGCGATCCACCCGGGCTCCGCGCGACCTCTCCAGGTTGCCGCGCTGCAAGCTATGGCCTTTTCCGCCGAGCCCACCGGAGGCGGAGACGCCCGCACGCTGTGGCAGTCCGCCCAAGCCGCGCACGACGAGGAACTAGCGATCGCGGCCGCCGGGTGTCTGCTGCGCACCCAACCGGACGCGCCGGTTTTGAGCTACCTATCCGAACGCTTACCGCAGCCCGATGGGGCTTTCATCGAAGGGACCCTGGATCGCTGGATTCGCAGCTTCGAGGCTCGCGAACCGGAGGATGAAGATCTTCTGACGAGTTACCGCCAGGTTCGGGAAGCTCCCTTGGGCATCCCCAGCATGGAGGTCACCCTCGCGCACCGACGTCGCTTCCAAGCTTGGCTCGAGCAAAACCAAGCGGCCCTGCTGCGGTTGGCTGGAGCGCTGTAGGCTCGGACGGTGAAGGGTTAGCCCGGAAGCGGCACGGGCTGACTCGTCGACAGCAGCCAGATAACGGTCCCCAACCACGCCAAGGCGTTGGCAAGGAAGATGGGGTCTCCGCCCAACAAAACTTTCGTGGGGTTCCCGCCGCCCCGCTGGGTTTGCACCAACAACAGATAGCGCAAGAGTCCGAACACCACGAAGGGTACGGTCCACCATAGCCCGTGCTCCGGGCCGAACTTCTCTTCCGTTTCGTCCGCCACGGTGTACATCGCGTAACTCAGAATCGCGCTCGCCGCGAGAACCGAAACCGCTTGGGTCAGGAACTCGGGGGTGTACTCGAGCAAGATCTTGCGGTGCTCGCCGCGGTTCTTGCCGAGCAGGTCGATTTCCGCGCGCCGCTTGCAAAGCGCCAGGAAGAGGGACAAGAAGATCGTGCACAGCAGCAGCCAGTGCGACACTTCCGCCTCGATGGCGTAGCCGCCAGCGAGCACCCGCAACAAAAAACCGGCCGCAATGCAGAACACGTCCAGCAACGCCACGTGCTTCCAGCGGAAAGAGTACATGGAATTGATCACGGAGTACGCGAGGATGCAGTACAGCACGCGATGGTGTTCGGGGTCAGCAAAGTGGGCCAGCACGAACGAACTGACAGCACACAGGGCCACGCCCGCCCACGCTCCGCCCTTGGACAAGCGACCTGAGGCGATGGCGCGCAAACGCTTGACCGGGTGCTGCCGGTCGGACTCGATGTCGCACAGGTCGTTGACCAGGTAGATGGCGCTCGAGATCAGGCAGAAGGCAAAGACCGCCAGCAGCACGTGCTGCAGCGCCGTGGTGCGCAGAATGGCTTCCCCTTGCTCACCCCAGGCAAATAGGAGCGCCGCCAGAACGAAGATGTTCTTGACCCACTGCCGGGGCCGCATGGCTTGAAGGAGGGCAAGCGGATTCATGGCAGCGGGAAGCTAGCAGGATGTGAGGGGCCCTGAGATCAAGGGAAGATCAATTCCCTCATCGTTGGGGACATCCCTCAGTCGAGGGAGAGTTTTTGCAGCTCTTCGAGCCACGCATCGGGACCCACGATGACGTAGGTATCCTCTTTGGTGGCTCGGCCCTCGTCCCGTTCGGTGACGATTTCGTAGCTGCGCACGGACTGGTCCCCCATCAACGCCAACGTCGTCGTGCGGTGGTTGCCGTCCGGATCGTTGTCGTCCGCCACCAGCACTTCCTTGCCGGTCAGCTTGCGCAAGGGATGACGCTTGGTGTCGCGGCCCGCGTAGGCGGACCAGCCCCCGTCGACCCGATCGCGCTCGGTGTACCACTCCTCCCGCGGAATGCCTTCGCGGGCGGGTGTGAGGGATCCCATCTCGACGCCGGGACAGGTCAACTTCTTCGTGCTCGCCTCGGTGTCTTCCCACACCTCTTCGGAGATCAAGCAGCTAAAGAATTGCACGCCGGTGCCCTTCGGCAGGCGATCGTACTTGGCCTGGTAAAGGCGAATGCCCTTCCCGATCTCGCTGAGGTTGGCCTTGCAGGCCGTGACCCGCGCGCTATCGATCACTTCGGGGATCTTGGGCAGCAAGTAGGCACCCAGGATGCCGATGATCAGGATCACCGCTAGCAATTCCACCAAGGTGAAACCGGCTCGCAGGGCGGACAAGGGACGGCGGGTCAAGCGCATCGGGCTCTAAGGAAAACGGGGGACGGGAAGAAGTCTAGTCGGCCCACCCCCCACGGTAACGGGGGCAGGCCGACGTCGAGCTGGCTAGGAAGCCAGGGCCGCTACGGCGTCTTTGAGCGCTTGGGCCTTGCTGGTGTCCTCCCAGCTAAACCCGTCGCGACCGAAGTGCCCGTGGTACGCGGTGTGGCGATACTTGGGCTTCTTGAGGTCCAGCGCAGTGATGATGCCGTGGGGCGTCAGATCGAAGACCTTGCTGACCGCGTCGGCGATGACCATCTCGTCGGCTTGGCCGGTTCCGAAGGTATCGATGCGCAAAGAGAGCGGCTTCGCGACGCCGATCGCGTACGAGAGCTGCACTTCGCATCGGTTCGCCAAGCCGGCGGCCACCACGTTCTTCGCGACCCAGCGGGCGGCGTAGGCGGCGGAGCGGTCGACCTTGGACGGATCCTTACCGGAGAAAGCACCGCCACCGTGACGGCCCATGCCACCGTAGGTGTCCACGATGATCTTGCGGCCGGTCAAGCCGCAATCCCCGTGGGGACCCCCGATGACGAACTTGCCGGTCGGGTTGATGTGGTAGATGGTGTTCTCGTCCAGGAACTCGGCCGGGATGACGGCTTCGATGACCTGCTTTTTGATGCGGTCGTGAATGATCGCCAGCACCTTTTGCTCGTCGCTCTCCCCTTCCACGACCGGATCGTGTTGGGTCGAGATGACGACGGTGTGCACGCGCACGGGCTTGTCCCCTTCGTACTCCACGGTGAGCTGGCTCTTGCTGTCCGGGCGCAGCCACGGCAACGTGCCGTTCTGGCGCAACTCGGCCATCTTTTCCACCAAGCGGTGCGAGTAGTGTACGGGGAAGGGCATCAGCTCCTTGGTCTCGTCGCACGCAAAGCCGAACATCAAGCCTTGGTCGCCGGCGCCTTGCTCTTTGTGCAAGCCAGCGCCTTCGTCGACCCCTTGAGCGATGTCAGGGCTTTGACGGTCGAGAGAAACCATCACCGCACAGGTATCGCCATTGATGCCGAAGTGGTCATCGGTGTACCCGATTTCCTTCAGCGTCGTGCGCACGAGGGATTGGTAGTCGAGGGTGGCATTCGTGGTGATCTCACCCGCCAGCACACACACCCCGGTGGTGACCATGGTCTCACAGGCCACCCGGCTTTCGGGGTCCTGCGCGAGGCAGGCGTCCAGGACGGCATCCGAGATCTGATCGGCCACCTTGTCGGGGTGGCCCATGGAGACGGATTCAGAGGTAAACAGGGTTCGTGCCATAGGGTCGCAAAAAGAGAGAGTGAAGCTGGGGGCTAGGAATTGGCACAGCCCCCGAGATCGAACCGCAAAGGATACCCGGCTCTGAGACGACACCCAAGAGGGGTTCTCCCAATGGGCCTCGATCTTTGGAACCACGCCTCCCGTTCCGGGGGCGATCCACCCCAGCCGGCTACCGGGCTAGGTTGCGCCTCAAGCCCCGGCGGGCAAGCCTAGGTGCCGCTGAAGGGCCGCCACCGTGCGCGCCGTCGCACCCCGCTGGGCCTGGACCACCTGGATGGCGGCGTCTGCCATGCGTTCGCAAGCCTCGGGGGACTCGACCAGCCGGCGGACCTCGGTGGCCGCCTGGAGCTGCTCGGCTGCGGTGGCGCCCTCGCGGCGCTGCGGCGCACCGCGGGTCTGGACGACACGCCGGTGCCCGGCGTCGACACGATCACCCTGCCCCTGCGACGCAACGG
>JAUHXY010000292.1 GCA_030426785.1 bacterium | reverse complement strand
AAGATCCCAAGCCGGAAGCTTTGCCTTGGGACCTAGCAGCGAGCTGGGTCACGATCCGCGCCCGTTGGTGGACGGATACGGCCGGGACCAACTTGGTGGCGGTGCGGGCCGAAGTGCTCGCCTCGGTCAAGTTGGCTTTGGACGAAGCCGGCATCGACATGCCCTTTGAAACGGTGGTGGAGTTGCACCACGACCAAACCGAGGAATCCGATGGAGATCGTTCCGCCCAACGGGAAGGTTGGCCCGGTGCGCGCTCCGGAGCCACGACCCCCCGGTGGAAGGTGCAGACGGCTTCGTCGACGTAAACATCGCGCTGCGGTGCCCATGACTGCTTTTCCCGGGATCCTAGGAGCTGATAGGGCGACTCTGTGCGACGCTCGGAATTCCCGGCGCAGCCTGCGCAGGTCCGAGCGCTGGACAGCCAGCGCGACCTAGCCTGTTTCCACGACCCTCAACCCACTCCCCCATGAAACGACTCCTCTGGACCTGTTCTTTGGCCTTGCCTTTGGCTTTTGCGTCTCCGAGCTGCGGCACGATCCTGCACGCGGATCGACAGCACCAACCGCACTCGGGACGCCTGGACCCGAACGTGTTGATTCTGGATGGTCTAGGACTGCTGCTGTACGTGGTGCCTGGGCTGGTCGCTTTCGGCGTCGATTTCTACACGGGCGCGATCTACCTGCCGGAAGGCGTCGACAAGGGGGAAGGCCCCATCATCGAGGACTAGCCCTGTTCGTCGCCCCCGAAACGCAGCCTTAGTTCGCCAAGATCACGGGAATCATCGTGCTGATCAGCACCGCGGCTTGCAGGGTCTCGATGGCCTTTTTGGTCGCCTCGCCCAGCTTGTCCCCGGCGATGATCGCTCGAATGTGATCGCCGCGCGCCTTGATCTCTTTCTTTCCGAAGTGGGCCGCCAGCAAGCCCGATGCGTGCGAAAGGGCGATCAAGGTAGCGCGTTCGGGGGAGACGACTTCGACCTCTTCGAACAGGATCGCCTCGAGGTCCGAGAGCAAACGCTGTTCGGGCTCGGGGTTGAGTTCGGGGTAGACCTTGCGTTTGAAGAGGCCCAGAATTTTGCGCTCATCTTCGCGCAAGACACCCTCTTCGAGCAACCGCTGCGCCGCTCGTTGGCGCAATTGGGGTAGGCGGGAAAGGCGACGAACCCAAGCACTCCAGGTGCGGTGCTTCTTGGAACGGACCACCTCCTGCAAGGCTTCATCGAGCAGATCATCCCCCAATGGAGTGCGGTCCATCACACCCACCTCGTCGGGGGCGCTTTGCATGTGGCCTAGACGTCCCTCCAACTGGAGTTCCGCCAGCACCGCCCCGGTCAAGGCGTAGTCGGTGAAGCTGCCTTGGGGCGTGCCTTCGCGGTTCCTCAGGGCGAGCAGCAGGATTTCTTCGTACAGATGCAATGGGAGGGGCTTCATGAGATTCAATCGCAAGGCGGAAGGCTTTGCAGCCTGGAACTCTACGCAGCAGAGCCGCGCCTCTTCTGCCAAGATCCGGCCCGGCCCCATGAGCAGGGTCCTGACCGAACAAGCGATCGACATCAGCGGGTTCCGCCGACCCTTCGACGCACTCGCCCCAATGCGTGAGGCAGCGCTAGGATGGTCGCTCCCAGAACCTCTTGTAGGACCAAAATGACCGTATCGATCCACTTCCTCGGCGCCAACCGTCAAGTCACGGGCAGCAAGCATCTGCTCAAGATCAACGATAAGCGCATCTTGTTGGAATGCGGGATGGTGCAAGGGCCGCGCCGATTGGCGGATCGGCTCAATCGCGAGCTGCCCGAGGCTCTGGGTCGGGTGGATGCGGTCGTGCTTTCTCATGCTCACATCGATCACTCGGGATCCTTGCCGCGGCTGGTGCGCATGGGCTACTCCGGTCCGATTCACTGCACGGAGGCGACCGCTGACCTGTTGGGGATCTTGCTGCCCGACTCCGCGCACATTCAGAAGGCGGACGCTCGTTACCTTAAGAAGCGTGGTAAGTCCTTTCAGCCGGCTTACGACATCCAGGACGTCGAAGACACGTTGGCGTTGCTGCAAACCCACGCCTATCGACAGTCCTTCGAGGTTTTGCCGGGTGTACGTGTCACCTTTTTGGAAGCCGGGCACATCTTGGGGTCGGCCCAAGTGATGGTGGAGGTGGAGGATGGGGACAAGCCCCTGCGCATCGCGTTCACGGGTGATTTAGGCCGCAAGGGCATTCCCGTCCTGCGCGATCCCGATCCACTGCCCGCCTGCGATGTTTTGATCACGGAATCGACTTATGGGGATCGTCGGCACCCACCGCGCGATGTGCTCGAACAGCAACTACTAGAATTCTTCCAGGACGAAACGTGTTTGCGGGGACGCATCTTGATCCCAGCCTACTCGGTGGGGCGTACACAAAACGTCCTATGGTATCTAGGGCGCATGATCGCCGCCGGGCAGATCGAACCGATTCCGATCTACATCGACTCCCCCTTGAGCACCAAGGCCACGCGCATCGTCAATCGCCACAAAGACCTGTACGACCGAGAGGCGAGAGAGTACCTAGAAAGCGGTCGCAACCCGTTTTTCTTCGAAGGCGTACGCTACATCGCGGACGTCGAGGAGAGTAAGGCCCTGAACAAACTCACCCGCGGCATCATCATCTCCGCTTCTGGTATGTGCGAGGGTGGGCGCATCTTGCACCATCTGGAGCAGACGGTCGGACGAGAAAACGACTGCATTCTGATCGTTGGATTCATGGCCGAAGGCACCCTCGGGCGCAAACTGCTCGAGCGATACGACTACGTGAAGATCTTCGGTGAACGGCACTTGGTGCGCTGCCGTGTGCGCCACATCGACGGTTTATCCGCGCACGCGGATTACCAGGAGATGCTCGATCACTTCGCTCCGATCGCTACGCAGGTCGAGCAAGCTTTCATCGTGCACGGCGAGGAGAGTGCTTCCATGCGCTTTGCGGATCGCATGATCGACGCCGGATTCCGCTCGGTCGAAGTGCCGCTCTACAAGGAAGAGTTTGTGTTGGGCACCTGACGCGATTCAGGATGGGCCAGCACGGAAAGCTGTGAGTACGACCAAGTTTTACAAACCGCGGTCTTTGCGTTCCGGCTGGCCCTCCGGAGCTCAGACGGGCGGTCTTGGTACTGGAGATCCGGAAGGCACACAAACTTGGATTGGAGTTGCCGTGTGTTTGTTCTAAGCATCGCAAGCGCTGCTCCCTTCGGGGAATCGCCGAAACCGACCTACGCAGCGCGGATAGGAGCTGCTATGGTCTGCCCCGCTTGTTTCTAGCCATGCGTCGATCCAACCCCCTCGTTTTGTCCTTGGTCTTGCTGGCTCTGACTGGGAGTCCATGGACCGCGCCCCTTCGTTTCGCCGCGCAAGACGTTACCCCCATCACGAACGACGAGGAGTTCAGCGAGTTAGAGGAGCAGCTCACCAAAGCGAAAAAGGAGCACGATCGAGACCTCGCTTTCGATGCCCTGCTGGAAGCCAGCCGCGAGTCGCAGGTGGCTGCCAGCGCGCTCGCCTCGGCGCTCGAGGCGCGCTGGGATCGTGTGGTCGAACAAGTCTTGGACGCCAAGCTCGAAAAGAAGTTCACCAAGCTGCTCAAGCAGCGTGCGCAACTGGATGAAGCCCGCCAACTCGCGCTCGAACTCATCGAGGACGAAGAACGCTACTTCTATCCGTACCTGCAGCCGGAGGTAAGCGCGGAAAAAGCAGCGCAGTATCACAAGGTGCAGGCCGAGGTCAGCCGCCGTGTGGCCGACCTGCAGGGCATCTGGACCAAATCTACCCAGGTCAAGCTGAGCACCACCCTCAAGGCCCGCTTGCGCGAAATCGCCTGGTTGCGGGAGCGCGAACAGAACGCCAGCGCGCCGTTGCTCTTTCCGGAAGAAACCCCCGAATGGCTCGTGTGGCTCGCCCCCGATGTGGAAGCTTACGACCTGAGCCACTTCGCGCTCACTCGCAAAGAGGCCCAGCGCCTGCAACAAGACCGCGAGGTCGCCGCCTACAACGAGCGGGTTTGGAGCCAAACCAAAGAACCGAAGCGCGTCAAAACCGAAGAAGATCAGAAGCAGCTCGCGGCTTTCCCCACCGAGGCCGAGCGCGAGCAAGTGCGCGTGACCAACGACTACCGGGCCATGATGGGGCGGGGCGCCCTGTCCTGGGATGCGCGCCTGCAGACTGCCGCCCACCACCACTCCGAATACCAGACGCGCACGGGTGAATTCGGCCACTACCAAAAGGACGAGGCCACGCGTACGCCCTTCCAGCGCATGCGCCTAGCCGGTTACACCAAAGGCGTCAGCGAAAACTGCGCCAAGGGCTACACCGACCCCTTCGCCGCCCTCATGGGTTGGACTCGCTCCAGCGGCCACCACCGCAACATGATC
>JAUHXY010000291.1 GCA_030426785.1 bacterium | reverse complement strand
CGAGGGAGAGCGTGAGAACAAAAGGGCAGAGTTGGGAGATCATCGCTTGGATGGCGGTCGATTCTGCGGCAGGGACCGAAGTGTACAGCATCGCTTCGCATCGGCATGTCTGCCCTCGGGAATGCGAACAGGCGCCCCCTCAAGGAGCGCTGTGCCAGCGGGCCTCAGCGCCTACTTTCCCAGCGAATCCAAAACGGACTTGAGGGCCATGCCGTCGTTGAGGAGCTTCCAGAGCTGTTGGCCGGGAGTTTGGCGGGCGAAGTGGGTGAAGCGGCCGGTGGTGTCTTGGGTGGCGGAACCGAACAGAGCGTTGCCGCGGCGGTCGGCGATGGCGATGCCGGTGACGGGGCCGTTTTGCGTGGCTTCGATGCGCGTGACGCCCTTGTCGCGCACGGTCATGCCATTGGTACGCGTGCCTACGCCAAGGACTGTGGCGCGATCTTCTAGGCTGCCGAGCAAACCCATCGCACCGATTTCCGGGTTGGCGGTGAAGTAGGCGGAGTAGTGGTTTTGTGAGGAACCGAGGAACAGCGAGGTCGCCTTTTGACCCGCTGCAGGGTGATCGACCCGCATTTCAATGGCGGGTTTGGCGCCCAGCAAACCGCTGCCGAGGCTGCCGTAGGCCACCGAAACCCGGCCATCCTTCTCGACTCGGGTGGTGGCTTGGGCTTGGCCGGATCCGTCGAGCAGTTTGTGTTGGAGCTGGCCGGAGATGGGGTCCACCTGCACGGTCATGCGCGCTTTGCCCTCCGCGTCGACCAAGGTGAGTTTGCGCACGCGCACCTCGTCTTGGCTAGCGGCTACGGGTTCGCGCAGCCCGCTCCAAAGGCTGGTCGAGATGGCGACGAGGGCGAGGGCTTGGGTCAGGCGGTTCGTGGAGTGCTTCATGGCGGCGCAGAATGGAGGAGGAGGCCAGCGCGCATCCTACGAAGCCAACGCAAACCTATTCAGGCTGCGCCCGCAGAAACCTGCTCAATTCGAAAACTGCGCCGCTAGGGTTTCCGTTCGATACCGGAAGATCTTGGCGATGTCGCGGCGGACCAGGAACTTCTCTACGAGTCGACCACCGGGCACGGCGTAATCCACCTGATCGCCGATCAGCGTGCGCGCACCGTGATCCTCGAACGTGTGCTCGTGGTGCCAGCGACGGTAGGGGCCGTGCAGCTGCTCGTCGACAAACCGAAAGGGTGGTTCCCACACGGTGATTTGGCTGACCCACTTCATGGGCAGGCCGCGCACTCGCAGGGCGTATTCCAAGATCGTGCCCTCCTCGATCGCAGGCGTGGAGCAGGAGACGAGACGAAAGCTCATCCAAGGCGGCGTGATCTTTTGCAGGTTGCCGGGTTCGGCAAAAAACGCGAAGACGCGCTCGATGGGCTGGTCCACCCACTGTTGTTCTTGCAGCCGAAACGGCGTGGGCGCGGTTAGGTTCTTGTCAGCGAAGTTCAGCATGGCCTACTCCAGGATGGCACCGAAGGCCTGGGCCAAAGTGGGGTGTTCGAATTGAAAGCCGCTCTCGAGCAAAGCTTGCGGCTCCACGCGGGCGCTGGCCAGCAAGAGGCCTTCGGCCATTTCGGACCCCAAGGCGAGTTTGGCCGCAAAGGCCGGCAACGGCAGCACGGTGGGCCGGCCCAGCGCGCGGCCCAAAGCCTCGGTGAACTGTCGATTCGTCGGGCACGTTGGGCTGACCACGTTGACGGGGCCGTGCAAGTCATCGCGCTCGATCGCGAACTCGATGGCTCGCACCACATCGTGCAGGCTGACCCAACTCCAATACTGATGCCCGGAGCCCACGCGGCCACCGACACCGAAGCGGAAGGGCGTGAGCATCTTGGCCAAAGCGCCGCCATCCTTGGAAAGGATGATGCCAAAGCGCAAGTGCACGACACGGATGCCTACCGCGCGGGCGGGATCACAAGCGGACTCCCAGGCCTGGGCGAGTTCCGCCAGGAAACCTTCGCCGGGAGCGGAGGTCTCCCGCAGCACTTCGTCTCCGCGATCGCCGTAAATGCCAATCGCCGAGGCGCACACCAGAACGCGCGGGCGGCGTGGCGCGGCGGCCAAGCCTTCGCACAGCGCGCGCGTGGCTTCCACCCGGCTCTTCCAAAGTCGCTCCTTGCGCGAGGCGTTCCAGCGACCGCTCGCGATGTTTTCGCCTGCGAGGTGCACCAAGGCATCGACTCCCTCCCAATGCCGAGCCTCGACCGCTTCGCCGGGCTTCCACGGGATCTCGTTCGGGCCCGGTTGGGTTCCGCGCACGAGCGGGCGAAACTCGTCGCCCCTTCCCCGCAAGTGATCTTGCAAGGCTTGGCCGACGAGCCCGCTGGCTCCGCTGATGGCAAGGGTGCGCGGCATGGAAGGGAAGGATCGAGGTGATCGTGGGGTGAGGCCGGAGCCCGAATGGGGGAGCGAACTACGAACCAACATAAGGAAACACCTGCTTTCCGAAAGGTTCGTCTGCGGAGGGGCTTGGATGCAAAAGCAGCGTAATTCCAAGGATCCCCTGTCGCCAAAAGAAACCCTCGCAGGGCCCGTAAAGCAGGGAAACCGACGGGGAATCCATAACTCGCGCAGGAGGCTGCATCCGACCGTGGCCGGAGGGCGAATCATCGGTTGAGCCAAGGAACTCCTTTCGAGTTCCTCTCCCAACCCCAAACCCTACCCCTACCTCCTATGCTCGCATCCATTGCTCTTCTGTCCCTGCTCGCCGGAACCCCCGGCGACGGCACTTGCTCTTCCACTCAAGCTACGGCTTACACCCAAGCCGAAAAAACCATCGTCGAAACGGCGTTGGCGAACGAAAACTTCTCCACCCTCGTGACCGCCCTCAAGGCCGCCGAATTGGTCGAAGCCCTATCGGGCGAAGGCCCCTTCACGGTGTTCGCGCCCACGAATGATGCCTTTGCCGCCCTGCCGAAAGGCACCCTGGCGGAACTGTTGAAGGAAGAAAACAAAGGGACCTTGCAGGCCATCCTGACCTACCACGTCGCCGCGGCGAACCTGCCGGCCAAGAAGGTCGTAAAAGCTCCTTACCTGACCACCCTCAACGGCCAACGCGCTCAATTCCGGGTTTCCGATGAAGGCGTGTTCATCAACGGCGCCCAAATCGTGACCACCGACATTCAGTGCTCCAACGGCACCATCCACGTCATCGACGCGGTGATCCTGCCGAACACGAAAGACGTGGTGGACACGGCGATCGAAGCCGGATCCTTCCGGACCCTGACCGCCGCCATCAAGGCCGCCGGACTGGTGGAAGCCTTGAAGGCCAAAGGCCCCATCACCGTCTTTGCCCCCACGGAAGAGGCTTTCGCCGCTCTGCCGGAAGGCACCGTCGCGAACCTCCTGAAGCCGGAGAACAAGGAGAAGCTGCAAGCCATCCTGAAGCTGCACGTCATCCCAGGACGCGTCTATGCGGACGCGGCTGCGAAGGGTGCGAAGGTAAAGAGTCTGCAAGGCCAAACCCTGGTTACCAAGTCCGAGGACGACAAGGTCTTCGTCAACGGCGCCCAGGTGGTCAAGGCGGACATCGACACCTCCAACGGCGTCATCCACGTCATCAACAAGGTGCTGTTGCCGCAGTAAGCCCCCCTCGCGAGGCGCCGCCCGGCTGACCGGGCGGCGCCTCGCGGTTTGTTTCCTGATGCCGCGCGTCCAACGCCCAGAACCCAGCCAGGACAGCTAGGCCATGGCCCGAGGATCCGCTATCCTGTCGGCTCACCACGGGGAGATTCCCGAGCGACCCCGACGGGGTCCGTCCTCCTCGCCGCGCATGAGTCCGACGAAATCCAAAGCCCTGCTCCCCCGCATCGCCGCCGGTGATTCTGCGGCGGTGCATCTTTGTTTGGAGCGCTACAGTCCCCTGGTCTGGTCGGTGGCGCGCAAGTTTTGGAGTGATCTCGCCACCCTCGAAGACCTGGTCCAGGAGATCTTCATCGATGTGTGGAAGTCGGCCGGGCGCTACGACCCGGCGAAGGCCAGCGAATCGACCTTCATCACCACGATCGCACGCCGTCGCATGATCGACCGCCGTCGCCGTGCTGGCAACGCGCCGCGTACCGAGCCCGTGGAGGATGTCCCCATCGAGGTGCACGATGCCGGCTTGGAGTCGGTGGACAACAAAGACGAGGCGAGTTTGGTGCGCAAGGCGCTGCAAACCCTCAAGCCCGACCAACGCCGCGTGATCCTGATGTCGGTCGTCGATGGCCTCACGCACCCCGAGATCTCGAAAGCAACCGGCATTCCCCTCGGCACGGTCAAGAGCCATATCCGGCGGGGCCTCAGTCAAACCGCCCAAACCCTGCGCGAGCAGCGGGCTGCCACGAACGGGGAGGGTTCGAGCCATGACGCCTGAACAAGATCCCCAACGCCGCGATCTCCGCCGTTTCGACGAGTGGGATGATGCCACCC
>JAUHXY010000029.1 GCA_030426785.1 bacterium | reverse complement strand
CCCGATGGTCACGTACTGAAAGGTCGCAACCCACGCGCCAACCCACGCCCAACCGCTCGAAAACCAAGCCAGCAACATCCAAGCGAGGCTGGCCACCATCAGGGCCACCCCAAGCCAAACACCGAGGATCGGGTGGCCTAGCTTCCACCCCAATGCCAAAAACAGCGCCTGCCCGGGCGGATACTTGGAGTTGTAGGTCGGCTGCTGAATTTGATGCAGGGTTTCGAAGGCGGGCCACAATTCGTGGGGCTCGTTGGTGAGCCGGCCTTCCGCAAAGGTCTGCGCGGACAGCAAGTAGCCGAACTCATCTTCGATGAACGGTTCGGGCGCTCCTGCGATCAGGGTCGGGATCGCCGACAAGACGACGGCGATCAGCGCCGGAACGAGCAATACCCAACGGGGTTGCGAGGAGAGGCGCTGCAGCAGGGAGAACATGACCCGCGAGTATAGGGGTGAGGTGCAAACCCCGAACCCAGCGGTTCTGAGGGCGTCTCGCTTCTCCCAAGGCTGCCGAGCTCCTTCGGCCGCGCGGAACTGGCCGCAATCATCACGGGCGCATCGACCTTGGAGCTCTGTTGGGCGCTGCTCCAAAGCAAGCGGAGACCCCCTGCTAGCCCATCAGGCCCGTCGACACCCGCCGCCATCGGCCCGGCCCGACCGGGCGATCTCCCCTCACCGCAACTCGCCGCCCCAGGACTTGGCCAGTCGCAGGGGGCAGCGCTTGCAGCGCTTGCGCGGCGGCTTTTCGCAGCAGCGCTTCTTGGGTTGCAGCTTCTTCTTGCCCATGTCGGGGGGAGGATAGCGCCCTGAGAATGCATCTCAATAGCAAGGAGGCCTTTTTTTGCCGCCCTGAGGGCTGCCCAAGGGTCTCCTCGGGCTCATCGCTTCCCAAGACTATCCCGCCGAGCGCCCTGAGGTCGGTTCCAGGCCCAGAGCCCAAGATCCGGAGTCCCCAACCGTATCCTGCGGGAGTCCGATGAACCATAACGCCCCATCCAGCTCCCCCAAGCGCCTCACGCCCTGGCTCTTGGCTTACGCCCTGCCTGCCGCGCTCTTCTTCTCCCTGGCTGGCTCCGACATCCGCCACCTGTTCGTTCCCCTGGCGGGGCCCTTCGCCGCGCGCCTCTACGGACATTCGTGTGGGGTGAGCGACCAAGGCCCGGGGCTCACCGCCGCCGTCTCGATCGTCGGCGGGATCGCCCTAGGGCTACGCCTGCGTTGGCGCTCACGCTGGTTCACCGCGCTGCTCGCTTTGTGGTGGCTCGTTTGGTTGGCGCTAGGTTTTATCTCGATGGTCAACGCCAACTCCTGAGCCGTCATCACGGCCCCGGCACAAAGTTGCTGGCGTCGCCCTGCAGGGCCCCATCCGCATCGATCCACGAATTGAGGATGATGCCCGTCGTCGGGTTCGTTAGACGATCCACCAAGGTGGCGCCCAAGGGCCCCGACATGTCCGGGTTCGTGGCGCCGTTGCGCAGCACCGTGCCCACGCCGGGAGCCAACGACGGATGGTTGTTCGACCCGTTCGACTGCCCGTTCGGCTCCACCAGGCGATCGAGGTTGAAGACCACGTTCGCCAAGTTGAAGTTCGAAGCCGGCGCGACACCGCCCGCCCCCACGCGGTTGGCATTGTTGTCCAACGGGTTGACCGGCCCGCCGTCCTCGTTGAAGAGGAACAAACCCGACCCCAGCCCGGATACCATGTGCACCCACAACGGCGAGTTCATTTGGTTGCCCGGGTTGCTGCCGATGTGCGTGCGCAGGGTTTGGAACAGGTTGGCGTCCATGCCGTTCAGGTTGGCATCGGCTAAGGCGGCCCGCAGCGATGCATATTCGCTGCCATAGGCGGCCAAACCGTCCGTGGTCAGGTGGCAGGAGACGCAGTAGCGCGCCCCTTCGTTTTCCGAGTTGACCTTGCCACGGATCGAGTGCGGCATCATCGCGTTGTGCGACAGGGCCGGGAAGCGGCTCGTGCCGGTATCCGCGCCTTGCCCCTTGCGGTCGGAGAAGGCAAACACTTCGCTGCGCTGGCCGTTGCGATCCTTGTATTGGAAGAACGTCTCCGTGTTGGGTGCGATCGGCGCGATCTTGCCGTGCGCGTCCACGCCGAGCTGGAAGAAGACCGGGCTTTGGTAGACAAAGTCGGCGTTTTCCTCGTCGAAGACGATGCGTTCGCCGGTGATGTTGCTGAAGTTTTGCCCGTTGCTGTATTCCCCTTGCAGGTGGCAGCCCACGCAGTTGTTGGTCCACGAAGCGTGACATGACACGCAGCTCATACGGTCGGTATGGCTGAAGCCGTTGGGCGATAGTCCCGTTTGCTGGGGCCCGATGCCCGTCGCGGCGGAGCCATCGTTGCGGCCCATGCAGTACGAGGCCTTCGCGCTGTAAACCGCCGCCCCGGTAAAGGGGTTGGTGACGCCGTTGTCCACCACCGTGTCGAGGGTTTGCCGCACGTAGTGTCGCTCACCCGTCAACTTGCTGGTCATGTAGAAGTGCCCGTCGGCTTCGCGCACCACGTGATCGAGCACATTGCCCTTGCGGTCCACGGCGTGCTCGATTTGCCCGCCCTGGCCGTCGGGCACCATGACGGTCTGCGCATACGCTCCCGAAGTGCCGTGGCAGCTCTCGCACTGGATCGCCACCGCTTGCTCCATGCGGCTGTAGATGTCCGCGCTGTCGGGGTTGTTGACGTCCCCGCCGTGCACGTCGTAGCTGCTGTGGCAGTCTATGCAGGCCATGCCCGCTTCGTAGTGCACGTCTGGCGGCGTATCGTCGCGGCCATCGCCGTCGTAGTCCTCTTTCAACAGGTACTGCCGATGCCGGCGCCCGTTGAAGGTGTTGTTGTTGATCTCCGGATCGAACAAGCGCGTGTCATGCCGGGTCGTTTCGAAGGAAACGGGCTGCGCCGGGTATTGGTTGCCCCGGTGCACGTCCTCGTTTTGATCGAGGCGAATGCCCCAATACTGCATCACGGTGCGGTTGGAGCCTTGGTGGCAGCCCGCGCAGGCGAAGTCGTCGATGCCCATCAACTCTTCGCCCGAAGGCAGGGTGCGCGCGGTCGAAAGAATCATGTGACGCCGTACGTGGGGCCGCTCGGGATCCCGGATGTTGTCGACATTCGCCGGCTCGAGGCGGTTGATGTTGGGATCCCGGCCCGTGTAGCGACCGCTTTGGCTGTAGGGCATGTGACAGGAGGTGCAGCCCGCCGAACGAAAGTCTCCGTAACGGTTGTTGGCCCCCGCGCTGCCGTAGTGGCAATCCCCACAGGTCTCCGCCACCTGTTCGTGGTACAGGTCGTCGAGGGGCGAGTTCGTGATGACTTGCCCGTTGGGCAGCAGGTCGTCGCTCAAGCCCGCCGCCAAGTAATCATCGTTCTGGAAGATCTGGCGCGGACCGCTTTGGTTGCGCACGCTGAAGACCGGGAACTCGATCAGCGAAGCCACGGCCCCGATCTTGTTCGGATCCGACACGTAATCCTCGTTCGTGACCGCCCGGAAGCTCAGGTCCGCCGCCGTGTCTTGCCACAAGCCTTGGTTCGCCACGATTTGGTTCTCCGCACCGCTCGCAAACGCCGCGCCCGAGAAGATCCCCGTCGAAGTGCCCGCCATGCTCTGCGTCAGGCACTCCACGTGCCCCTGGTGGCACTCACCGCATCCGCGACCCTGCGCGGCGACGCGCGCATCGCCGGGATTGATGAACTGCAGGTAGTCCATGGCGGTGTAGTGCACGCCATCGACTTGGTAATCCGGCAGGCGATCCAAGCCCGTCTGCGTCAGACGGTTGAAGTACGCAAAGGCGTTTTGGTCCTGGAAGTCCCGATCGCCGATCTCCGGCGGCGGCGGTACGTGACTCGTTAGGGCGTCGTGCCCTTCGGGGTTGCCGCCGTGGCAATCGGTGCACAACAAGGGCTCCATGCCTTCGATCGGGTGCGGATTTTCCATCCCGGGACCCGAGTAGTCGTCGTGGTTGGAGCCGTTGTGGCATTGCATGCACGACTGGGATTCGCTCACCAGCGAATCCGTGTTCGACGAGCACGCCGCTAGCGCGATCCATGCCCCTAGCACGGCCAGCCCGCGCCTCGCTCCCATTCGTTTGTGGCCCAAAGATGGGCCTGCCTGACTCCCCTGCATACGCTCCCCCAGCGTGTTTGGCTTCTGCGTCCCGTTTGCGCCAGCCCCTTGCGAGTAGGGCTGCACCGCTTCCGGACGAGAATCCGCGGACTCCTTTCGGACGATAGGAAGACTCAACTGAAGCGATCTCATTCCGGCACAACGCGAGCTTGGTTCCAATTGGTTTGTACGTGACAGCGGTCGCAGCGATCGACCCAACCGAGCCCCAAGTGCGGCGGGTTGGCGGTGCGGGCGAGTTCCCCTTGGTGACAGGAAACGCAAGCGGTATCGACCGGTTGGAAGCGGCCCGCTTCGGCGCCGAGGTGACAAGAACGACAAGACGCCATGGCGTGCGCTCCGATCAACGGGAAGCGCGTGGCAAAGTGCCGTTCCACTTGGCCAAACGGTCGCCAAGAGACTTCGGTGTGGCACTCTACGCAGTTCGGCCCCAGGAAGCCTTGATGCACATCTTCGTGGCAGCCGGCACAGCTGCGCGCGGCAAAGGTCTCCACGGGCCCTCGATCATTGTGGCACAACAAACATTGGGCCGCGCCGTGGGCGCCGTCGAGCGCGTACCCGGTTTCCGCTTCGTGGTCGAATACGAAGTCGTCGCGCAGGGTCTGCCAATCGGACCCTACGTGGCACAGGCTGCAATCGGCGGGGAACGTATCGTGCGGCATGACGGGCCCCAAACCCTTCCACCAGCCGTGCTGGCGGGCATCGGGCGGCGCTAGGTTCATGCACGCCGCCAAGATCAGGTAGCCGCCGATCACGACCGCCAGGGGGTGGCGGAGGCGGCGCAGCAGCGTCGCGGTCGTTCGGTTGAGGGTCTTCGCAGCCATCAGAAACTCCGGTCGTATTGAAAACCGAGGAACAGCGCAGCGTCGTCGTCCGTGAAGACTTGCTCGCCGATGATCGAAAAGCTCCAGTCGGCGGCCTTCTGCCAACCGTAAGTAGCCCGCAAGCGGTGCTGGTAGTAGGCGTCGAGGTCGCTGGGGAGCCCGCGCTCGTGGTTCTGCGAGAACTCGTAGAGCACGTCCCAGTGGGTCCCCCCACCGAAACGGCCGTACACCGCTCGCATGCCATACAGGTCGGTGAACTCAGCACGGTTGTGGAACAGGGCGAGCTGACCGCGGCTGTTCGCGCCCCACAGGTTCGTGCGATCGACCGCGACCTCTACGTCGCCGCCGTCGTCATCCTCGTCGTCCCAAATGCCCAGGCGAGCGCTGAGCTTGTGCTGTTCGTCGAGCCGCTGCCAAGCACCCAGGGAGACCCGCTGGTTGTGATCGCGCAGCACCGTGTCGGGCGCGGTCGGTTGGTATTCGTCGCGCAGCACCAAGGGGAAGCGCCGATAGCTCGCGACCGCATGCAGGCCCCATTGATCGTTCCAGTCGCGGCTGGCGGTCAAGTAGGCGACGGTGACTTCGGGGCCGCTGGACTTACCGACGTCCCCCGACTCGTACAAGTCCACCCACAGGTGCCCGTGCAACTGCCAACCTTCGAGCGGCATCCAGTCCATGCGCCCCACCAACACGTCGCGATCCTGGGAACCGTCGTGCCAGGTCTTTTGGAAGGCGACCACCCCCGTCCAGCGCTCCGAGGCATCCGCCACCCAGCGATAGAACGCCGCCACGGTCAGGTCGTGACCGGATTCCAGGTCTCCATCGGGCTCCGGGAAGCCTCCGATCGCACCGCCAAAGGAGTGCCCGTTGTCCAAGCGCTCGCTCGCCGCGACCCCGTCCACCAAGCCGAGCTCCGGCATGCCCGGCATGAGGAAACGTCCCACCTCGTAGCGCCGCCGCTCGTAGCGCGTGCCACCCCAAACGTATGAGGCGCGGTCGAGACGCAGCCCCGTATCACCCACGTCATCGGCGAACGGTCGGTCAAACTGCCAGCGCTGCCACTCCCCATCGATGCGCAGGGTGCCGCCGCGCCCGAAGGGGTTTTCTTGCCAGTACTCCCCGCCAATGCGGTGATACCACTCCGACTGGCCCGTATCCGAAAAGAAGCGCGGCTCCCAAATGCCGTACACTCGGCCGCCTTGGCGCGAAACCCGCTCTTCGGGGCGCAACGGACGAATGCGCGCCAACAGCGGATCCTGTTCGGACCACTCCTCCTCCAGGCGTTTCCAGGGAGGATGCTCGGGGGGGACGGGAACCACCTCGGGGTCGACGACCACCGGCTGCTCGGGTTCTGCTTCGCTTTCGAAACGTTCCGCCGGCACCCACACGTCCCCGCGCGTCGCCAGGGGCAACACCGCCTGGGGGTCGGTCGGTCGCACGAGGCTCTGGCGGTCCCCCACCTGCTCGACCCGCCCGGAGTAGCGCTGTCCCGACTTGGTTTGGAAGACCACGCGATCCCCTACCTCAATGCGCACGTCGCGACCACGGTCGATTTCGACCTGCCCGCCGGCGATCACAGCGGTGACCCGTACGGGGAAGCGTTCGACGGCGGTTTGCTCCTGCGCTGCGGTAGCGTGCACCGGTCCGGACCACGCCACCGCGACCCACAGGCTGCCTGCCAAGCACCAGCCGAGGGATCGCTGACCCCTCTGTTCCTTCCCCTTAATCACCTTGTCCCCCCGACCGGCCCGCGGTCGATGGACGAGAACCCGAGAGCGGTCCTCGGGTGCTGCCGTGACAGTCGATGCACCGCGTTCCCAGCGGTTTGTACTTCACGATGCCGTCGGGCGAGTCCTTCGGCACTTTGTGGCACTGCGCGCAATCCACCGCGCGGTGCGTCTCGTCGAGCGGGAAGCGCGAGTGCAGGTCGTGATCGAAGGACAAATCCGTGAAAGAATCGGAAGCCTTGTGACAGGTCGCACAATCGGTCACGCCTTGCGTCTCAAATTGCCCACCGTGCGGGTCGCTGTGGCAATCGCTGCAATTCGCGCCCTTCGCTTGCCCCCAGGTGCGTCCGTGTTGATCCGGCCGCGGTTGTCGCTTGTGGCAAGTGGCGCAAGAAGCCTCTCCGTGGGCCCCGCTGAGCGGAAAACCCGTCCACAAACCGTGCTCGAAGTCTTGTGTGGCTTGGCGGAAGGACAGTTCGCTGTGACAACGGGCGCATCCGGTGTGTTGTTCGACCTGTTGCGGCAAGTGACCTCCGTCAAAAGCCCCCAGGTGGGGGTCCTTGTGACACGTGACGCAACCTTGGATCGCGCCGAAGTGCGCCGAAACGCGGCCTAACGTACGCCCGGCGTGCGCTTCTTCCTGCGTTCCGTGGCACGCCTCGCAATCGCTTTGGGCATGAGCTCCGCGCAACGCAAAGCCGGTCCATTGGCCGTGATCGAAGGCCCGCGCGTGGGCTCCTCCGAAACTTTCGCTGTCGTGACAGTCGGAGCAGTCCTGCATGCCGCGCGCATCGAAGTCCCCCCCGTGGACGTCTTCATGACAGGCTTGGCACGACGCGGGCGTGCCGTGGAACTGGCGCGCCGCGCCTCGCTCCGGGTCGGGATGACACGCCTGGCATTCCAGGGCCTGGTGAGCGCCCTCGAGCGGCAACTGCGTCAAGCGATGCAGATCCTGGGTGAAGGCGTGGGGCTCAAAAGCCGTTTTCTGGTGACAAGCGATGCAACCTTCCTGCGCAAAGGGCCCCGTATCAAACTGGCCTTCGTGCGGGTCGTTGTGACACTCGGCGCAGGCGTTGGCGGCTCGGCTCAGGTAACGCCACTCGTAGGGCGAGTCGGTCGGGCCGTGGCATTGCGTGCAGTCGGCATCGTCGTGCGGGGCCTCCAACGGAAAGCCACTCGCCAAGTGCAACGCAGGCGTGATGGCGGGCTCCTCGAACGCGAACGATTGGTCTTCCGCGGTGTGACACACCACGCAGCCGCGCGGCCCCTGGGCGGCCTGGGCTAGATCCGCGATGCCTTGCAAAAACGGCGTGCTGTGAGGCGAGTCGTGGCAGCTCGCGCAGGTGCGGGCTTCGGGGTGGGGTCCTAGGCCCGCGAGGGCTTCCACCGACTGCGGCGTGTTCTCCGCGTGGCAATCGGCGCAATCCAAGCTCGCGTGCGCGCCCACCAAGTCCATGCCGGGCCCGTGTTCGAAGTGATCGAACGTGGCGAAGTCGTTCTGGTTGTGGCACTCGATGCACGCCCGCTGCATCTGTCCTCCGTGCGGATCCTCGTGGCAGGTGCTGCAATCTTGATCCAACCCGATGTAGCGGTGTTCCCCGGCGGGCACCAACGCTTGCGCCGCGTAGGTATGGCAGGCTTGGCAGTCCTGCTCCAAGTGCACCCCGTCCATGGGGAAGCCCACGAAGCGGTGATCAAACTCCTGCGTATTCGCAAAACCCGCAATCATGAAGCTACGGGTGTTGACCAGCGCAAAGTTGGGGCCGTGGTGCTCGCTGTGGCACATGGCGCAAGCGCGCTGCACCTGAGTCTCCAGGTTGCCGTGCAAGCCTTCTCCCGTAGCGATGTGTTGCTCGATGACGCTATGGCAATCCAAACAGGCTTGATCGGCCGAAACCGAGCCGCCCCCGTGGCAGGCCTTGCAGTTTTGCCCGAGCTCTAGGTCATCGATGCGTCCGTGCACAGCGCTTAGGTCGCCAGGGCTTTCGCGCTCCACGTCCTTGACGACGAGCGCTAGCACCCCGATGCAGGACGCGACCGCCACCAAGATGTTCGGATTGAAACGCTTCAACGCGCCGCTCCGGTGCTCGAGAAACCGTAGGCCAGAGCGTAGGCCACGTGGGCGACCACGAGCGCGACCATCAAAGCCGCCATCCAGCGGTGCAGGTAGCGCCAAGTGCCCATGACCGCGCGCAGGTCCTCATAGTGGTTGGCCATCATCGCCGATCGATGCGCGGCTTGGGCCAAGGCCAAGGTTTCGGCGATGGCTTCGGGCGGCACGCCTTGGGCTTGGCCTTCCGCTTCGAGCAAGCGCAATTCCTTGCGCAATCGCAGCCGCGAACGGATCAAGCTGGCGATGCGGACCAGGAAGTTGCCGCGCCAACGGGACGCTTCGATCATGGGCAACACCCGTTGGCGGACGGACTCGCGGAAGGCGCGGTGGCCATGGTCCCACTCCTCCGAAAGGCGGCCGAGGCGGGCTTTCACCTCGCTCCACTCCAGCTCGCGTCCATTCGCGGCCCGCGGCACGTAGGCGTACAAGTAGCGGCCCACCGCCCCGGTCCCGAGCAAAGCGAGCAAGCCCAAGAAGGCATGCCCCCCGACCGAGTCCCCGGGCGTCATCGTGCCGTGCAGCAGAGCGAGCAAGAGCGCGCCCACGCCGGTCGCCACGTGGCTCGTCATCCAGGTCTGCAAGGATCCCCAACGCAAGCCGATCTTGGGGGAGCGCCGCAGGAGATACAGCAGGTTGCAAACGATCAGCGCGCAGGACCCGATGCCGAACCATAGGCCCAAGCCCTTGGAAGAACCCAACCAGTCGTGTTTGGGGTGCGCGGCGCGGTACCAGGATTCGGTGCCGTAGTAATCGCGATGCCACAGGGCAAACGCGAGGGTTAGCAGGGCCGCGCTGAGCGCCATGGCGAGGGCGGGGATCAACCCACTACCGCGCTCTCCGATCGGTTCGCTGGGCGCGTGGGCGCTGGGATCAAGCGAGACGCCGGCTCGCCGTAAGGTGTCGAGGGGCGCAACGCCCCCGATCATGACGAACACATCGTCGTTCGGCAGCCGCTGGACCTCAGGGCCCGCCGGGGTGGTCTGCAACAGTTCGACCTCGTCGCGGCGAATGGCCCGCACCTGACTTTGGAAGCGCACGTCCACGTGCCCTTGCGCCATGGCCGCTTCGATGCGTTCTTGGTTTTTGGCGCGGATGCGGAAGAAGGCTTCGTTGCGATAGGAGAGGGTGACCTGGTTGCCCGGCTGTTCCGCCAAAGCCAAAGCCGCCTCGACCGCCGAATCGCCGCCGCCCACCACCAGCACGCGCCTTCCCTGGTACGAGTGAGCATCGATGAGGTGGTACGCCACCTTGGATGAAGCCTCGCCTGGAACGTCGAGCTTGCGGGGCACTCCACGACGCCCCATCGCCAAACAGACATGCCGTGCTTCGAAGCGATCGGTTTGGGTGTGCACGATGAAGTGGCCTGCGGGAGCGCGCTCCACGCTTTCGAACACCTGCCCGCCATGGATGGGCAGTTGGTTTTCGGCCGCAATGCCATCCCACAGCTCGATCAGTTCTTCTTTCTCATAGGTCGTTTTCTTGAAGCGACCGTAGCCCGGCATGTCGATGGGCATGGACATGACCAGTTTGCGGCGCGGGTACTTGGCCACCGTGCCGCCGAGGGATTCCGCCTGGTCGAGGGTGGCGAAATGCAAACCGTTTTCGCGCGCTACTAGGGAGCAAGCAAGGCCCGCGGGGCCCGCGCCGACGATGCACAGGTCGAGGATTCCATCCGGTTTGGGAGCCAACTGCGCGCTGCGCCGCGCGATCTCGGCACCGACAGCCGCGCCTTGATCCACGGCGGTTTTGATCAGCGCGTGCGCGGTCACCTCGCCCGCCAAGAACAAGCCGGGATTGCCGACGGCTTCCAACTCCGCGGTTAAGGCCGGCACGTCATCCCGTTGGGAAAGGTCGCCCAGGGTGACGGTGATGGCCCCCACCGGGCACTCCCGCTCGCAGGCGGACACCCCGACGCAGCGGGCGCCGTTGACCACCATGGCTTGGCCGTGCACCAGCTCGAGCACGCCGTCTTCGGGGCAGCTCGCGACGCAGGTGGCGCAGCCCAGGCAGCGGGTCAAGTCCACCACCGGATGCTGCAGCTGCGCCTTGTCGCTGCCCATGCGCACCGCCCGCTCGCGATCCCGCAGGGTGGCCTGCATGCGCAGCCATTCCCGGCGGCGTGCGAGGGCCCCTCCGAGCGCGAGGCTCAAGACGACGGTTAACAGGGTCAGGACAAACCAGCTCATGAGTGGCGGGGCTTGGACCTAGACCGAAACGAAGAAAACCCCGCCTTCCGTTTCGACCGGAAGTGGGGATTCCTTGAGGCGGTCCGCAGCGGACCCCCTGGCCAGGGGCACAGTTTCGGCGTTCCTAGCCTGACGGGCTTTCCGCCCGCCTACTCGGTTGCGGTGGTCTCGGTGGACTCGTCGACCTGGACGCGCATGGGCAGGCCCGCCTCCTGCACGTACTCGGCGGCCGATTCGGCGCAGAAGTCGAGCTGGCGTTGGATCTCGCCGGCTTCGCGGATGAGGTTGCGTAGCTCGTTTTCGATGAGCTGCACCGAGGTCGGGTTGAAGTCGCGGCTCAGGAAGAGCGCTACATCGCCCAGGGCGGTGTTGAACGCGGCGAAGCGCTGCAAGGGATCCGCCGAGGACAGCATGACCGCGTCGTACATGGCGCGGGTGTCCTCCATGCGGGTGCGGCTGGCCTTGCTCATCTCCTGGCTGGTGAAGGTCTCCAGATCGGCCTCCCAGCCCTCGAAGAAGCCTTGGGCGGACTTTTCGAGCCGCGTGAAGGCCTTGTTCACATTTTTCTCCTGCGCGACCGACTCGACGATAGCTGCCTCAAAGTCGGTGAAAGCCACGCGCACATCGGCGCCTTCTTTCGGCGCGACCAGGGCCAGCATGCTGGCCACCGAACTGCGAATCGACTCCCGCGTCACCTCGCATTCCACCTGCACGTTTTCCACGTTGGAGACCAAGCCGTCGACTTGGTGCAACCGCGTGCTGCTTTTCATGGTGCCCATGCAGGAGGGCAAAACGAGGGAGGGTACGAGGGCGAGGGCGAGGATCCGCATAAGGAAGCTACTTCCAGGGTTCACGAGGCGAGAAGGTGTGCCACCGAAATGAACGAGGCACCCACCGGCCATCGACCTTTCCTTTGGAAGCGGTTGAGGCGAGTTGGGATTTCTTTGCGGGACGCCGCCCGCTGGAGGCTTCCCCCCGCAAGACTCGATCTCGGCATGTCTCATGGGGGGATCATTCCCTAAGCTATCCCCATGATCGCCCCCCGAGTTTCCGCCGAAGACATCCGTGCCCGGCTCGCCCAAAAGAAGCGCGAGCGTCAACCGATTTGGATCGCGAGCGCGGGCAGCGGCCTGGTGGCCAAACTGTTGGAACGCGAAGGGGCCGACTGCATCAACACTTTCTCCGGCGCGCGCCTGCGGGCCAACGGCATGGGCACTATGTCCATGATGTGGCCTATCCTCGACTCTAACGAACAGACCCTGCGTTACACCGCCGAAGACATCCAGCCGGCGCTGACGGGGAACGCGTTTGTGTGCCCTTGCTTGAACGCCAACGATCCGCTCAAAGACATGCGCTACGTGCTGGAGGAGTTGCAGCGCCGCGGGATCCATTCGGTTTCGAACATCGGGCCTTCGATCAGCTACGTGGACAAGGACTCCCAGATCTACGCGGTCTTGAACAAGAGCGGCATCACTTTCGAAAACGAAGTGCAGTTCCTCAAGCTGGCCAAGGAATTGGGCATGGTCACCATCGGGCTCGCCTTCGACGAAGAAGACTCCTGCCGCATGGTCGCAGAAGCTCGACCGGACGTGTTTTGCTTCCACGCGGGCACGACCAAGGGCGGCTTGACCGGATTCGACTCCGGAGAGACGATCGAAACCACCGCCCAGCGCACCGAAGCGGCCAACGCGAAGCTGCGCGCCTTGCACCCAGAATTGCTGCTCGTGGCTCACGGCGCGGCCATGGAGACCCCCGAGGACACGCAGTTCCTGCTCGATCACACCTCGTGCGACGGCTTCTGGACGGGCTCCTCCACCGAGCGCCTGCCCATCGAACAAGCCGTCACCGCCATGGCGCGCCGGTTCGCCGCCGTGCAACTCCCCGCGTAGAGCCATCCCATGAGTCGCCAGAAGATCATCGCCGTCCTCGCCACCTTGGACACCAAGGGCGACGAAGCCCAGTACTTGCGCGAGGAGATCGAGCGCCTCGGTGCGCAAGCCTTGTTGATCGACATCGGCGTGATCGGCTCGCCGGCCGCTCGGGCGGACGTTTCGCGCGAAGAGCTCGCGCGCCTGGGCGGCCAGGAGCTGAGCGAACTTCAACAAAACCCCACGCGCGAATCGGCGACGCCTGTCATGATCGCGGGAGCGGTGCGCGTGCTGCGCGAACGCTTGGCGCAGGGCACGGTGCACGGAGTGCTGGGGTTGGGCGGTTTCCAAGGCACCGGTTTGTGCACCGCCGTCATGCGCGCGCTGCCGTACGGCTTCCCGAAGGTCATGGTCTCGACCGCCGCCTCCGGCGACACCTCCAGCTACGTGGGCATCAAAGACGTGACCATGATGTTCAGCGTGGCGGACATCTTGGGGCTCAACGCGCTCACCCGCGGCATCTTGACCAACGCGGCCGGAGCGGCCGTCGGCATGGCGCGGGCAGAAGCCAACATGCAACCAGCCGCGAGCGACAAGCCGTTGATCGGCATCTCCAACCTGGGCGTGTTGACCAAAGGCACGCAGCTCGCCATCGAGCGCTTCCAGGCCAAGGGCTACGAAACCGTCGTCTTCCACGCCATCGGCTCGGGCGGCGCGGCCATGGAGGAGCTCATGCGCGAAGGCGTCATCGGCGCCGTGTTCGACTATGCCATGGGCGAGATCGCCGACGGCGTGTACGGCGTTTTGCGCGCGGGCACACCAGATCGTTTGACCGTTGCGGGCAAGCTCGGCCTGCCGCAAGTTTTGGTCCCTGGCGGCGCGGAGCACCTGGGCATCCTGGTCGAGGAAAACACCGTGCCCGAGGCGTGGAAAGATCACGACCAACTCTTTCACAGCCCGGTGGTCTTCGTGCCCCGCCTGCGCGCCGACGAGTTCGCTCGCGTGGGCGCAGAGATCCTGCGCCGCCTGGCCCACACGCAGGGCAACGCAACCCTCATGCTGCCCCTCGACGGCACCAGCAGCTACGGCGCTCCAGCCGGCCCGCTGCGCGACGAAGCGAGCGACGCGGCCCTCTTCGAAACCCTGCGCCAAGGCCTGCCCGACTCCATCGAACTCATCGAGCGCCCCTACCACGCCGAACACCCCGAATTCGTGGCCGAGTGCGTCGACCGCTTGATCGCCAGGATCGAGGGGTAGACCCTACTTGGCGAAGAGCTGCCCGGGGTCGCGGAAGGATTTGAATTCGAGGGCGTTCCCGGCCGGGTCGCGGAAGAACAGGGTGGCTTGCTCCCCCACCTCTCCTGCGAAGCGCACGTAGGGCTCGATCACAAACGCGACCCCGTTGGACCGCAACCGCTCCGCGAAGGCCTGCCAAGCCTCCCACTCCAGCACCACACCGAAGTGCGGCACGGGCACCCCGTGCCCATCCACCGGATTGGCCTGCTCCCGACCCGTCCGCTCCGCCAGGTGCACCACCAGTTGATGCCCCATCAGATCAAAGTCGATCCACCGCTCGCTGCTGCGCCCTTCGGGGCAACCCAACAGCCCACCATAAAAACCACGGGCTTGGTCTAGGTCATCTACGCAAATCGCAAGGTGAAAGGGGTCGGGCATGATGTCCGGCAGCGTAACTAGCCCAATGCACCAGCGGCGCACCGTTCCTCCTTTTCCTACTCGCAAGCGCTTGGAGTAAGATTCCGGCATGCTGCGGTTTGGCCCTTTGACCCTTTCGGAAGAACCGGCTCTCACGACCTACTTGCGCGGCTTTGCCGATGCGGGCGAAGGTGAGATTCCGGCCTACTTCGGCAAGCCCGAGTGGAGCTTCGAACAAACCGTGGCCACCCTGGCGGCCTGGGCGCGCGGGGAGGAGTTGGGAGACTTCGTCGCAAACACGACGGTCTTCTTGCGGGATGGCGATGTCCTGGTGGGGCACTACAACTTTCGGCACGAGCTGACGCCGCGGCTGGAACAACATGGCGGGCACATTGGATACAGCGTGGGGCCGCCGTTCCGCCGCCGGGGCTTCGGCTCGCGCCTGCTCGCCCATGGGATGGACTTTGGGCGCCAACTGGGGCTGCCCCGGATCCTCGTGACCTGCTCCCCCGACAACCCAGGTTCCATCGGCGTCATTCGCAACCAAGGCGGTGTGCTGCAGGACACGATTTTCTTCGAGCCCCTCGAATGCCAAGTCAGCCGGTTTTGGGTCGAGTTGTAGGGATGCGGTTAGCACCCAACGCGGCGACGCGGACCGGCGAGGCTGCCTAAGCTGCCCGACCGAAGCGGCGTTGGGCTTCCTGTTCCAACAGCTCGTCGATCGAACCGGCGGGGACGGGTTTGGAGAAGAAGTATCCCTGACCGGTATCCGCACCCAGCGCTCGCAGGTCATCGGCGTGGCTCTGGGTTTCGACGCCTTCCGCCACCACGTGCAGGTCAAAGGCCTTGGCCATGCCGATGACGGCTTCGACGATGGCGCCGTCGCTCAAGCTGTCGTTCGCGGACGTCTGTCCGCCGCGCACAAAGGCTTGGTCGATCTTCAGCACGTCCACGTTGTAGTGCTTGAGGTGCGACAGGTTGGAGTACCCCGTACCGAAGTCGTCGATCGCCAAGCGCACGCCCACTTTCTTGAGCTCCGCCAGCACCTCGACCGTCTTCGTCACGTCGCCCAGCACGGCGGATTCCGTGATCTCGAGCTCCAGGAACTGGGGCGGCAACCCGGTCCGTTCGAGGACGTCGAGGACCTCTTGCACTAGGTTGGGGTTGCGGAACTGGATCGGCGAGAGGTTGACGGCCACGACCACGCCGTAGGGCTGCCAGCGAACCGCATCGTTGCAGGCCTGTTCGAGTACTTGGCGGCCCAACTCACAAATTAGGCCGGAATCTTCTGCGAAGGTGATGAAGGCGTCGGGTGAAACGAAGCCGCGCTCAGGGTGCGCCCAACGCACCAAGGCCTCCAAACTCTCGGTTTGCCCGCTGCGCAGACCGACCTTGGGCTGGTAGAACACTTCAAACTCACGACGTTCGAGCGCGCGCCGGAAGTCCGACTCCAACTGAATGCGCTCGGGCGCGTTCAACATCATTTCCTCGACGAAGACCATGGCCTGACCTTTGCCTGCCTTCTTGGCCTCGTACATCGCGATGTCGGCGCGCTGCGCCACCTCATCGCTGTTGAGGCCGGAGAGGTCGGTCACGATGCCAACGCTCGCAGAAGCAAAGATCTCTTTGCCCTCGAATTGGAAGGGCGGGCCGAGCACATCCAAAATCGCTTGGCCGACCCGCTCGCCGTCGCCGGTCACCAGCAACAGGAATTCGTCGCCGCCTTGCCGCGCGAGCACGGCGTCTTCGTGGATGCATCCCAGGATTCGGCTGGCGGTCGCTACCAGCAGGGCATCCCCCATCTTGTGGCCGTAGGAATCGTTGACGAGCTTGAAGCCGTCCAAATCCAGGTAGAGCACGGAGGAAGCTTTACGGGTGGCGCTGTCCAACTCATCGAAGCGCTGCTTGAACTGCCGGCGGTTGGGCAGGTTCGTGAGCGGATCGTGCAACGCTTGGTAGCGCAGTCGCTCTTCCAATGCTTTGCGATCGGTGATGTCGCGCGCGTTGAGCACGATGCCCTCCACCGCAGGATGGTGGATCAGGTCGGTGGCCTTGACGTCGAATACGCGGCGGCGACCCTTTTCGCAGATCACCTCCACCTCGGTTTGTTCCATACGCAGGAATTCGTGCGGCGAGTGACCGAGCACGTCCTGGATGCGCCAACGGACGTTGACGGACTGCGCCTCGAAACCGACACCCGCGCCACCACGCCGAGACGCCACGAACGCTTCAAACGAGGCCTTCGAAGCATCGTCGGGGTGCACCGCATGGCGCAACATGTCCGCGGAGGGGGTGGCGTAGCGCACTTCACCGCTGGTTTCGAGCACCAGGATCAAGTCGCTGCCGTTTTGCACCAGCTCACGGAAGCGGGCTTCCGAAGTTTTGACGGAACGCATGTGTTGCTCGTGCAGCTCCCGTTGGCGTGCATTGCGCAATTGGCTGAGCCGCAACACGAACAAACCCGCGGCAAATAGGGTGATCAAGGAGGCAACCATGGCAGCCGCATTGGCGATCACCGAAGAAGCCGCTGCGATGCCGGCCGAGCGATCTTTGACGGCCTGCAAGGCATCCTCCATGGGACCAAACTGCATGTCCCAGAACTTCAGACGTTTGCGAATGCGGTCCGGCGACAGGTTCATCTGCCCCAGCGTGCCTTGCACCGAGCTGAGAAACGATGCACTCGCCGCTTGCAAGCGCTCGAACACCTCCGGCTCGGGTTCGAATCCAAGCCAACGCGTGATTTCGGCCCCTTGGTCCTCCAAAGCGATCAGTTCCACCAAGCGCTCTTGGATTTCCGACCGCCGGCGCTGCTCCTCCCCGCGGATTTGGGCGAAGGAAAGGCGCTCTTCCGCCATCAACAGGGTCAAGGCGCGCCAAACGAGGCTCGATTGCGCCGTGGCCAGGGTTTCGACCTGCGCTACCTCATCCATCACCGCGCGGCGACGATCCGCATGCCGGTGCAACGACACCGACACGACGACCGAGGTCGCCGCGAGGATCGAAATGACCAACATCGACAACCAAACCAACAGGCTCGATTGGCGCTTGGCCAAGGCAACGGGGGCGCTGGAATTCAACAAATTGGGGGGTGGCAGGTCGCCCACGCCGATGCGAGACTCGGCGAGAAAGGAGGAATACGGGCTCATCGGCTGCCCCAAGGGGCAAGATCAACGCTTCCTGCAAAACCGACGGTCCGTCTCGCATTCCTGTCTAGGGATGAGAGCTGCGGGAAAGCGTTTCCTGCTTGTCTGGCTACTTGGACTGCCCGGTCGATTTCCGAGCGGCCGGTGGACTTCGCGGCTAGGATTCCAAGAATGCCGGTCACGAGCACGCCGCCGCGTCGAAGCACGGTCGTCGCTCCTTTGGTCCCCCTACCCATTCCTATGTGGCTCCTCCTCGGGCTCGCCGTCCTCGCCCCCGCCTGTTCCTTGTCCACTCCTCCCCACGATTCGGCTTCGAAACCAGGCCAGGTGGCCCGCTCCCAAGCCAAGGAGTGGGGCGCCGTACAGTGGCAAAAGCGCTTGGAACCGGCCCTCGCAGCGAGCGCACAGGATCAGAAGCCTGTACTCCTGCTCTTCCAAGAAGTGCCCGGCTGAAGCACCTGCGTGGCCTTCGGTGAAGGCCCTTTGTCGCACCCCCTGGTAGTCGAAGCGGCGGAAACCCTGTTCCACCCGGTCGGCATTCGCAACAACGTGGAAGGCTACGAACGCGAAGTGCTCGAACGCTACAAGGAACCCGTCTGGAACAACCCCGTCATGCGTTTCGTGGACGCCAAGGGCCAGGACGTCGTTCCCCGCCGCGATCGCCAATGGAACCTGCCGGACGTCATCGCGCGCATGGATGCCGCCTTACGCGCGAGCTCCCCTCCAGTTCCCGCTTGGTGGCGGTTGCTGGCCGATGAAAGCGCGAGCGGTGACGTCGACGTGGCTCGCTTCGCCATGACGTGATACTGGGAAGGCGAGGCCCAGTTGGGTTCTCTCGATGGCGTGGTCATGACCAACGCCGCTTGGATCGGCCAGCACGAAGTCGTGGAGGTCACCTACCGACCGACGGTTGTATCGTTCGAGCAGCTGCTCCAACACGCCGTGCAGCATTCCTGCGATCAACAGATCTTCACCAGCTCCTCGGAACAGGCGCGCATCGCCCGAACGATCGTCGCTGCGGACAAAGTCCAACCGTTCCCCGGCCAGGTACGCCCAGGCAAAAACACCGATCAGTTGTATTACTTGAGCCGCTCGCCCTATCGCTGGCTCCCTCTCACTGCGCTCCAAGCCCGTCGCATCAACAGCGACTTGTTTTTCCGCAAGGACCCCCAGCGCTGGCTTTCGCCTCGCCAAAAGCACCTTTGGCAGCGCATCGAGCTGGGTCGCAAGAACGAATCCGTAGCGGCGCGCTTGGAAAAGCTATCCCACTCCCGCTCGGTCGCCACGCTCGCTGCGGACGTGCGCGCTTTGGAAGAAGCCCTTGCGCCCATGCCCAAGGACTAGGTGCTGGGCTGCGGTGCGCCGGGCCGGACTTAGGAGTCTTGGCCGGTACCGGTCTGTGGCGATGCGGAACGCGCGTAGTGCGTGGGCACTTCCCGTTGCAACCACCGATCCCGGCCGAAGTAGACCCCGCCGAAGGGTTGCCCCGTCTCATGATCGTAGAACGTCACGTGGGGATACCCTTCCGATCGGATCGGTGCGACGAGCACAAACTCGCCGCGACCCGCTTTCACGTCCGCGCGCGAGCGATCCACCTCGGGCTTCGGCACTTCGTGGGGCCTTCCCGTGTTGTTGGTCACCCCGAGGTAAAGGCACGCCCCCGCGCGCGATTCCAGCCGATACGTGCCCCGCACCGTGAGGGTGGCGCCGACCGAGTAATCGCCGCTATCGCTAGCGACGCTCTGGATCTCGACGGCGTCTCCGAAGGGGTACAGCTCGCCACCGAGCTCGTAGGGTAAAGAACCCTGCTGAACAGCTCCCGAACTCGCACAAGCGGCCAAAAGGCCCAAACAGGCAGCCCAAATCGTGTGTCTCATGCTTTTGTTTTCCTCGGCAAGGGGTCGTGGGGGCTTGGCCACCGGGACGGTTCCCAAGGGTCACCGGCAGCGGTGTCCGCTGAGGCTTACCCAACGCGCACTCGAGCGTAACCCAATCCCTCCGATTGGGTCGAACCCTTCCAAAGGCGGCCGCATCCTGACCCAGGTTTTGCAGTTCCGCCGCGCGGATCGGGCATGATGGGGCCATGAATCAGCGCCGCCTTCCTTTCGGGATTCTCACCCTCGCAGGCCTCACCGCTTGCGGCGCAGAGCCTCCTCCCCCGCCTCCCTTGGTGGACATGGCTCCCCTCCAAGAACGCGTGCGACTGCGCATCCACGATCGGCCGGACGGCGTCGCGACCCATGACTTCAACGGGGACGGACGCGACGACCTCGTCATCGGCGGGGACTCGATTTCTATCCTGGTCGCCGATGGGGTTGGCGGCTGGGACCGGCGTAGCGTGGAGCCCATGGAATCGATGGAACAAGCGATCGACTTTGCCATGGGCGACGTCAACGGTGATGGTCGCATCGACTTGGTCGTCGCCGAACACAATGCGCCCACGGCGCAGTTCCTCCTATGGCTGGGCGCGACCAACGGCTCTTTCCAACGAGCGCCCGGTTCGCCGTTTCGGGTGGACGCCGAACCGCACTTGCATACGCTGGAGTTGTTCGACGTGAATCGCGATGGACACCTCGACGTGATCACAGACTCGTGGCCAGAGAACCGCTTGGTCGTGGTGCTCGGGAACGGTGACGGCACCTTCGACCTGCCCGGTCGGCAGATTCCGGTCCCGCCGGCCCCCATGCAGAACTTGGTGGCGGCGGACTTCAACGAAGATGGCTGGCTCGACGTGGTGACGCCCGCCCACGACCGAGAAGCGATCACGGTGATGCTGGGCGACGCGCAAGCTCACCTGCGTGCGGCTCCCGGTTCCCCCTTCGCTTCCTTCGGCGGCTTTACGACCGTGGCGTGCGTCGATGTGGACGCCGATGGAAACCAAGACGTGCTCGCAGTGCACCGCAGCGATGCTTCGACCCAATACAAAGTCGACGGGCTCTCGGTGATGCTGGGCGATGGGACCGGAGCGCTGCGGCACGCTCCGAATTCTCCCTGGATCGACCTGCCCGAGCGCTCGAATGCCTTGGCCCACGGCGATTGGAATGGCGACGGGTTCGTCGACGTGGCGGTGTTGGGCGAGGTGCATCACGAACTCGCGCTGTGGCTCGGGGGCCCGGACGGTTTGACCCGCGCCGGGCGATTCCGGATCGAGGGTCGCTCGCGCGGGCTCGGCGCGGCCGATGTGGATGGGGACGGCCGCGACGAATTGCTGGTCCCCGACTTCGCGTCGGCGGAGTTGGTGGTGCTCGCGTGGAACGCTCCGAAGAGCCCCTCAAGCTCGGGGGAATAGGGTTGCTGCGGCCGGGTGCGCGTTTTTCTCTCGCGCCACCCAAGAGGGATCCCCAAAATCACGCGGTCCCCTCCCGCACCGCTATGAGCCAAGCCGTTCCCTCCGACCTCGACATCGCCCAAGCCGCCGACATCCGCCCGATCGCCGAGATCGCGGACCGCCTCGGCATCCATTCCAAGTACCTGATTCCGTTTGGCCACGACAAGGCCAAGGTGCACTTGGACATCCTGCCGGAGTTGGAATCCCGGCCGCGCGGCAAGTACATCGACGTGACCGCCATCACCCCCACGCCGCTGGGGGAAGGCAAAACCACCACGACGATCGGATTGGTGCAAGGGCTCGGCAAGCTCGGCCACGAGGCCATCGCCGCCATTCGGCAGCCGTCCATGGGTCCGACCTTTGGCATCAAGGGTGGCGCCGCGGGCGGTGGTTACAGCCAGGTGGTGCCCATGGAGGACTTCAACCTGCACCTGACCGGCGACAACCACGCCATCACCGCCGCCCACAACCTGGCGGCTGCCGCTATCGACGCGCGCTTTTATCACGAGTCGCGCAGCACCGACGAGCAACTCGCCGAACGCGGCTTGAAGCGCCTCGCCATCGACCCGTACCGCATTCAGTGGAACCGAGTGCTCGACGTCAACGATCGCGCGCTGCGCAATGTGCTGGTCGGTTTAGGGGGTCCCCTGGACGGCAAGCCGCGCGAGGCGGGATTTGACATCACCGTGGCGAGCGAGCTGATGGCGATCTTGGCGCTCGTGGACGGCAAGGACTACGGCTCCGCCCTGCGCAACCTGCGCAAACGCGTCGGCAACATCGTGATCGGCACCAGCAAAGCGGGGAATCCGATCACCATGGAGGACGTGGAAGCCGCCGGCGCCGTGACGGTGCTGATGAAGGACGCGCTGCACCCCAACATGATGCAGACCCTGGAAGGGCAGGCCGCCTTCATCCACGCCGGCCCCTTCGCGAACATCGCCCACGGCAACTCGTCGATTTTGGCGGATCGTTTGGCCCTAGGCCTGGGTGACTACGTGGTGACCGAGTCCGGCTTCGGCGCGGACATCGGCATGGAGAAGTTCTTCGACATCAAGTGTCGTTACTCCGGCCTGCAGCCCGATGCGGTCGTGCTCGTCGCGACCATCCGTGCTCTGAAGATGCACGGCGGTGGCCCCAAGGTGATCCCCGGTCGGCCGTTGGACAAGGCCTACAAGGAAGAGAACCTGGAGCTGCTCGATCGCGGCATCGCGAACCTCGAAGCGCACATCAAAAACGCGCGGCGGTTCGGCGTGCCCGTGGTGGTCGCGATCAACCTGTTCTCGCAGGACACGGAAAAGGAAATCCAGCTCGTCCAAAAGCGGTCCTTAGAGGCCGGCGCCCTCGCCGCCGTGCCGACCGATCACTGGGCCAAGGGCGGCAAAGGCGCCAAAGACCTCGCCAAGGCCGTCGTCAAGGCGGCGGAGAAGCCTTCCGAATTCCAATTCCTCTATCCGCTCAACCTGTCGATCCGCGGCAAGATCGAAATCATCGCCAAAGAGATCTACCAGGCCTCCGACGTCAAATACGACGGCACCGCCGAAGTGCAGATCCGCAAGTTCGAAGAAGCCGGCTGGGGTGACTTGCCCATCTGCATGGCCAAAACGCACCTTTCGATCAGCCAGGATCCCGACCTGAAAGGCGCCCCGCGCGGCCACACGATTCGCGTGCGCGAAGTGCGCGCTTCGGTGGGCGCCGGCTTCATCTATCCCCTGCTGGGCGCCATGCGCACCATGCCGGGCCTCGGCATGACGCCGGCCTATCGCCAGGTGGACATCGACAAAAAAGGCCGCGTGGTCGGGCTGTTTTAGGATTGGGGGTCAGGGCGCCTACGCACGCCCTTGCTTCCAAAGCCAGGCCGCCCACAAAGCGCCGACGGCCGGGAAAATACCGAAGCCGAGCAGCAACATCCACGGCCACGGCAAACCGCGCCCCGTCAGGGAAAACGCGAGCATCCAAGCCATGCCCGCCCCGAAGCCGAGGCCGAGTACGCCGCGGGTCCAGATGAAGTGCCGCCGCGATCCCGCGGCGCCGAAGCGCGGGGCTTGGGGGCTTTGGGTGACGCCCCGGGGCACGGGCACGCGCTTGCCGACATCGCCTTCTTCGGTTTCGTCCGCCCAGCTTTGCAAGCGCTCCAAAACGCCGGGCAATTGCGCCCGCGCGGCGGGCGTGCGGCCTTCGAGCAAAGCCAGGCCGTCGCTGTGCCAACACAGGTGATAAGGCTGCCCCTCGAGGGTCAGCTCCCATACGTGCGAGACCTCGTCGCTGGCTTGCACGCCGGTGCGCGCGTCGAGGGTACGCACGAGGCACCAAGCCATCTCGGGAAACTGCGCCCAACCCCAGCGTCGCGACAGGTGCAAGTGCCCGTGGGACCCCGTTTCCGAATCCACGCGCAACGCTTCGAGGGGCACGAACACCGTATCGGTCATGGGGCTACGGTAGGAAACCGGTGCTGGGAAAGACAAGCCGCAGCATGCCGCGTGGACCGAGCGTGCACGGTGGCGGGTCTGCTATGGGGGTCCACAGTTTGGCGCCATGAGCCAAGGCGCCGCACGCTACCGTTTCCGATCCCAACAGTCTCCTGGACCTGGCCTGCCCAATCCGGAATCACGCACAGCCCAACTCACAAGGCGCGCGAAATGCAGCCGATTCCTCTGGATCGTGCCCACGCAGGCAAGCGAAGCAAAAAGGACGCAAGCCGAGTTCCGAGCGCTGAGCTAGGTTTTAGACTGAGGGCCGATCATGCAACGCCTCCCCAACCTGCTCGCCCTGTTCGTTTGCGTGGCTCTGGCCGTGTTTTACACGACCACTCAGGAGCGCACCGAGTACCGCGAGGGCCGGCCGTACGACGGGGAGACTTATTGGTACCAAGCCCAACTGGTGGCCGCGGATCATCCCATCCGCAACTGGAAGCCGTTTTGCTATCGCCTGGGCGCGCCGTACGTGGTGGGCAAGTTGGCCAAGGCCGCGCCGGAGCCGCCGGCGGAAGGGCCCAAGCCCTCCTGGGACCTGCGCGATCCCTTGGATGGTTTCACCTTGCTGGGTTGGGTGTGCGCGGTGCTGTCGACGGTTCTGCTCTACAACATCCTGCGGCGCTACGGGTTGGGTCAGACGTTGTGCCTCGGCTTGGTCGCCCTCTACATCGCCCATCCGATCGGCCCTTTCCGCTTTTCGCCGTTCTTTCCGGCGTTTTCGGACCCGCTCGCGTTCGTGTTCTTCTTCGGGCTGTTTTTGACCTACAAGCTCGATCCCAAGCTGTCGGCGGGAACCACCGCGGTACTCTGCGCCCTCGGATTCGTAGGTGCCTTCGTGCGCGAGATCGTGCTGCTGGTGCCCTTGACCTTCCTGGGCGTGCACGTCTGGCATGCCTTGCGCGGACGCATCGGCTGGTTCACGCAGCGCACCCTGTTTCACCTATTGCCCATCGCCAGCATCGCGATCGCCTTGTTTTTCACGCGGCTGTTGGTGGACGAAGCCATGGGCGAGTACACGACTTTGGGGCATGCGCAGAAGATCTGGAACCGCAACGCGCAGTTCCCCGAGATCCTGCTGTTGGCGTTGTTCACGGCCCTGGGGCCGTTTGTGTTTTGGCTGCTGGCAAGCCTGCGCCGAGCCCCCGCGCGCGGATTCCTCGCGCAGCACCCCGAAATTCCGATCTACTTGGTCGGCATGCTGGCCCTCGCCGTAACCGGCGGCAACCACACCGATCGTTTTGTCTATTGGATGCTGGTCGCCGCCTTGCCGTGGCTCGGATTTTTGCTGCAAGAGCGCGTCGCGTGGCCGCGCACGCGGGAGTTGCGTTGGGCGTTTTTCGGGCTGCTGCTCGTGGCTCAGGGGCTGACCTATCGGATCTTTCATGCGCTGCCCACGCAGGACCTGGACAGCCTGAATTTTCCGGGCGAACCGGGTTGGTACCTGCTCGCACCGTACGGAGAGGGGGTCACCTTTGGTCAAACCTTGGCCGCTTTCATGACCCGCGAAAATCGCTTGCCGCTGCTGGGGCAATTTGCCCTCTTGGGGCTGTTGCTGCTGGGCCTTAAGCTGTGG